>NZ_BADK01000080.1 GCF_000333595.1 Azospirillum sp. B506 | reverse complement strand
GTAATGCACGTCCGACGCGAACAGCAACGCCAGCCCGCCGATCAGCAGCACGCCGGACAGCACCGACCCGCCCTCGAACCCCGCCGCCGCCATCGAGAAGGGGTTGCTCAGCCCCACCACCTGCGCCGCCAGGGCGCCGGTGGTCTGGAGGGCGGCCATGAACAGCCGGGCGCCGAGGCCGAGATAGGCGCCGACCAGCGTTTCGCCGGCCAGCGCGCGCAGCATCTCCACCGGCTGGTCCGGCATCTGGTCGGGCAGTCCCTCCACCCCCGGCAGCAGCACCAGCGTGACGATGACCGCCAGCGCCGCCCGCACCCGCATCGGCACCGCCGCCTCGCCAAAGCCCGGCAGCAGGCCGATGGCCGCCGCCACCCGCGCCAGCACCAGCAGGCCGCGGTAGATCTCCAGGGTCAGGAACTGGTTCAAATCCCCCATGGCCTACACCTGATCGACGGTCTTGAGCGCCGCCTTGCGGTGCAGCTCGGCATGGCTCAGCACCGGGGTCATCGGGCTGACCCGCTCCAGCAGGGAGCGGACGAAGGGCCGTGCTTCCGCTCCCACCAGCAGGGCGGGCCAGATTTGCGAGGTGGCGTGCTTCTGGATCTTCAGGCGGACGGCGGTCAGGAACTCCTGCACCTGGCTGGGCGGCATGACGAAGCGGCGGTCATCGCCCTCCACCACGATGCTGTCGAGCAGCGCCTGCTCCCAGCGCGGGCTGAGCGCGATCACCGAGACGAAGCCGTCCGGCCCGGCCAGCCCCTGGTGGATCTGCTGGCCCAGCCGCATCCGCACATGTTCGGTGATCAACGTGATGTGGCGGGTCCAGCCGACCGCCTCCGCCACCGCCTCGACGATGGCGGGCAGGTTGCGGATCGACACCCGTTCCGACAGAAGCTGCTGCAGCACGCGCTGGAGCACGACCAGCGAGATCTGGCTCGGCACCATGTCGTTGATCAGCTTCTGGTACTCGCGGCCCAGCCCGTCGATCAGCTTCTGCAGGGCGGCGAAGGTCAGCAGGGTGGAGAGGTTGTCCTTGATGATTTCGGTCAGATGGGTGGTGATGACGCTTTCCGGATCAACCACCGTGTAACCCTTTGCAACCGCCTCCTCGTGCCGGGCGGGATCGATCCATTTGGCTTGCAGGCCGAAGGTCGGCTCGCGCGTCGCGTCGCCGGCGATGTCGGGCACGGCGCCGCCGGTGGGGTCGATGGCGAGCAGATGCTTCGGGCGCACCTCGCCCTTCGCCGCCTCCACCCCCATGATGCTGATGACGTAGCTCTTGGGAGCCAGGAAGCTGGAATCCTTGATGCGGACCGAGGGCAGGACGAAGCCGAATTCGGTGGCGAAGCGCTTGCGCAGAGTCTTCACCTTGGTGGTCAGCGGGCCGTTCTTGTTGAGGATCAGCGGGACGAGGTGGTTGCCGACCTCGACCTTCACCTCGTCGACCTTCAGCATGTCCTCGACCGCCTCTTCGGGGGCGGCGGGCGGCGCCTTGCGGCTTTCCTCCAGCTTGGCCAGCGCCGCGGCGCGGGCCTTGCGGCGCGGCGCGTACCAGCCGAGACCGGCGAAGGCGGCACCGATGGCAAGGAAGGGCGCCATCGGCAGGCCGGGCGTGATCGCCAGCGCCACCAGCAGGCCGGACGCCACCAGCAGCGCCTTCGGATAGGCGCCGAGCTGGTCGATCACCGCCTTTTCGGCCGAGCCGATGTTGCCGCCCTTGGTGACCAGCAGGCCGGCGGCCAGCGAGACCACCAGCGCCGGGATCTGCGTCGCCAGCCCGTCGCCGACCGTCAGCGTGGTGTAGATCGAGGCGGCGTGCTCGAAGCTCATCCCCTTCTGGGCGATGCCGATGGCCATGCCGCCGAGAACATTGATGACGGTGATGACCAGACCGGCCACCGCGTCGCCGCGCACGAATTTCGACGCACCGTCCATGGCGCCGTAGAAGGTGCTCTCGTCCTCCAGCTCCTTGCGGCGGCGCCGCGCCTCGGCCTCGTCGATCATGCCGGCGGAGAGGTCGGCGTCGATCGCCATCTGCTTGCCGGGAATGGCGTCCAGCGTGAAGCGGGCGCCGACCTCGGCGATGCGGGTGGCGCCCTTGGTGATGACGACGAAGTTGATGACGACCAGGATGCAGAAGATCACCACGCCGATGACAAAGTTGCCGCCCATCACGAACTGGCTGAAGCCCTGGATGACATGGCCGGCGGCAGCGTGGCCGTGATGCCCCTCGCTGAGAATCAGCCGGGTCGAGGCGATGTTCAGCGCCAACCGCAGCATCGTCACCACCAGCAGGACGGTGGGGAAGGACGAGAAATCCAGCGGCCGCGGGATCCACAGCGACACCATCAGCACCAGCACAGCGACCGAGAAGGACAACGCCAGCCCGAGATCGAGGAACCAGGACGGCACCGGCAGGAACAGCACCGCCAGCACCAGCAGGATGCCGACAGCGAACAGCACGTCGCGGTTCGCCAAGCCGATGTCGCCGATCAGGCCGAACCGGCTGCGGACGTGATCCGTGAGGGTCATGGAGGTCCCGGAAGGGTTCGAGGGAGAGGGGCCGTTTCGCCAACGATAGGGGGGCGCGGTAAAACCGGGATTTAAGCTGTCACTGCGCCGGCAGCAGCGGTCGGGCCGGGCCGTCGGCGAACAGGCCGGACAGGAAGCTCAAGCGCCCGCGCTCGGCCGCGGTCCAGACCGGGGCGGAGCCGCCGGGTCCGGCGGCCAGCGTTTCCAGATAGCCCAACGCCCCGGCGACCCAGCGCAGATTGCCGACGACCCGCTGGCGATAGGCCTCGCCACGTTCGGACTGGGCGGAGTGGTAGCGGGCAATGGCGGTTTCGAGCGAGCCGTGGTCGCGCCGCAGCGCCGACAGGAAGGAGGCGGCATAGCGGGCATTCGCGACCGGATCGAAGGCGGTGACCAGATCGGGGAAGGCGTCGGGATGCCAGCGCAAATTCACTTGAAGGCAGCCGACGTCGATGGACTGCACGCCGCGCGCCTGGGTCTCGCGCACAAAGGATATCGCCGCGTCGCGCGTCGGGAAGTAATGGGATTGCCCTTCGGTGTTGACGGTCCAGGGCCAGGCGGTGAACAACCGGTCCTCCGTCCGCCGGCCGGATTCGGTGAAGCCCATCGCCAGCAGCAGATGGTCGGCGATGCCGGCCGCCTTCTCCGCATCAAGGATGGCAGCGATGCATTGCGCTTCCGGTGGCAGCGCTTTGGCCGGGGATTGGGGCGGCGGTTTGGGGGCGGCATAGAGCGCGGTGCTCCACACGCCGATCTGGGA
Organism: Azospirillum sp. B506; assembly: GCF_000333595.1. GTDB lineage: Bacteria > Pseudomonadota > Alphaproteobacteria > Azospirillales > Azospirillaceae > Azospirillum. Next base: position 4,121 of record NZ_BADK01000080.1, on the reverse strand, counting down.
GGGGGGGGCCGCCGCCGCACCGCCGGCCGGACTCACGAGCAGCCCGAGAAGGGGGACCATGACCGCTCGCAACGAGGGGAGGCGCATCGCCAAGCGCGTCAGTCGATGGCGACGATCAGGTCGCTCAGCCGGTCGGCGTAGGTGGCGAGCGTGCCGTACATGAAGGGCAACGCCAACACCGTCACCACCAGGATCGCGACGATCTTCGGCACGAAGGTCAGCGTCATCTCCTGCACCTGCGTCAGCGCCTGCACCAGGGAGATCGCCACGCCGACCACCACCGCGACGATCAGCGGCGGGGCGGCAACCAGCAGGGTCGTCCAGATGCCGCTGCGCAGCACCTCCAGCACATCGGCTTGGTTCATGGGGTGGGGTCCTTGGTTGTGGATCCCCCTCTCCCCGGGGGGGAGAGGGGATTCTTCCCGGAGGGCAAGCGCGCCAAGCCTCACACCGCGATGCGCATGATCTCCTGGTAGGCCTGGACCATCTTGTCGCGGATGGCGACGACGCTCTGCACCGTCATCTCGGCAGCGAGCACCGAGCGGACAACCTCCTGCGCGCTGGCCTTGCCCGACACGGCGGCGAGCGACACGCGCTCGCTCTCCTTCAGCGTGTCGACCGCCTGGGAGATCGACTTGTCGAGGAAACCGCCGAAGTCGCTCTCGGCACTGGCGGCCACCGCGTCGGTCTGGTTGGCGGAGGACAGGGGAGAGGCCGCCGCCTGGGTCTCGGCGACGCCGCTGGCGATCGGGCTGCGGTTGGCGGCATAGGCGGCGGCGACGCGGCCGACGGACATCTCGATCATGGAACTGTTCCTCAGCTACGCAGCAGATCGACGACGCGGGTCATCATCGCGCGCGATTGTTCGATGACGTTCATGCTGGCCTCGAAGGCGCGGCCGGCCTCGCGCATGTCCATCATCTCGACCAGCGGCTGGACGTTCGGCTTCTTGACATAGCCCTTGTCGTCGGCCGCCGGGTGCGAGGGATCGTAGGCGAGCTGGAAGTCGCTGCGGTCGCGGCCGATCTGCTTGACCTGCACCAGCTCCGCCCCGACGCCGCGGTCCATCACGCTGTCGAAGGACACCGTCTTGCGGCGGTAGGGATCGCCGCCCTTGGCAGTGGCGGTGCTGTCGGCGTTGGCGAGATTCTCCGCCACCACGCGCAGGCGGGTCGATTGCGCCTGGAGGCCGGCGCCGGCGATCTTCAGCGTGGCGCCGAGGACATCGTTCATCATGGCCCGTCTCCGTCCTTAACCGTTTCTCCAGGCCATGCGCAGCATCTGCACATTGCGCTGGAACAGGCTGGTGGTCAGCGCGAAGGCGTCGCGGGTTTCGCTGCCCTTGATCATTTCCTGGTCCAGCGACACCGCGTTGCCGCTGGGGGTTGATTCCCACAGCGCGGCATTGCCTTCCTCGCGGAAGCCGGCGGTGGAGCGGGTGCTCGCCAGATGCAGGCCGGAGGTGCGGGCGGTCTCCACCGGACGGATGCCCTCCATCACGCTGTCGAAGGGTTTCAGGTCGCGCGCCTGGTAGTCGGGCGTGTTGGCGTTCACGACATTCTCCGCGATCAGCTTCTGCCGCTGCGCCAGATAGTCCAGCCGCGTGCCGGCAAGCTGAAAGAAACCGATTTTACCTAAATCCATTGCGACCTCGGTCCACCACATCTCGCAGGAACACTGGGCCGGACGATGATCCCGCCCGTTTAAAACCGGATTTAAATTCGCTGCTCTACTCTGCCTTCATCGACAGGCATGAGGGAGACTGCAGCGATGCCGGCACTCGCCACCCTGGCGGCGGAACTCGACCGGCTGCCGACCCGCCACTGGCGCGGGGAAATCCGCTCGGCCGCCGGCATGACGCTGGAGATCGACGGGCTGCAGCGCGTGCTGTCGGTCGGCGACAAGTGTCATGCGGAGACGGTGCGCGGCGGGCGGGTGCTGTGCGAGACCATCGGCTTCCGCAACGGCCGCTCGCTGCTGATGGCCTTCGACAATCTCGACGGCGTGGCGGAGGGCTGCGCAGCCGTCACCGACGACACCGCCTTCACGCTCAGGCCCGGACCCGGCTGGCTCGGCCGGGTGGTGAACGCGCTGGGCGAACCGATCGACGGCAAGGGACCGCTGCGGAACGGCGAGCATCCGCGGAGCTTGCGCCAGCCGCCGCCGGCCGCCTGTGCCCGGCGCCGGGTGGGGGCGCGGCTGGACAGCGGCATCCGGGTGATCGACAGCTTCGTCCCGCTGTGCCGCGGCCAGCGCCTCGGCGTCTTCGCCGGGTCGGGCGTCGGGAAATCGACCCTGCTGGCGATGGTCGCCCGCCATGCCGAGGCCGACGCCATCGTCATCGGCCTGATCGGCGAACGCGGCCGCGAGGTGCGCGAATTCATCCAGGACGATCTGGGGCCGGAAGGGCTGGCGCGCTCCGTCGTCATCGTTGCCACGTCGGACGAGCCGCCGCTGATGCGCCGACAGGCGGCGCTGCTGTGCATGACGGTGGCGGAGGAAATGCGCGACCATGGGAAACATGTGCTGTGCCTGATGGACAGCGTCACCCGCTTCGCCATGGCCCAGCGCGAGATCGGGTTGGCCGCCGGGGAGCCGCCGACCGCCAAGAGCTATCCACCCAGCGTCTTCGCCGAGCTGCCCCGCCTGCTGGAACGCGCCGGGCCGGGTCCGGAAAGCGGTGGAGACGGCGACATCACCGCCATCTTCACCGTGCTGGTCGACGGCGACGACCATGACGAACCGATTGCCGACGCGGTGCGCGGCATCCTCGACGGGCATCTGGTGCTCGACCGCAAGATCGCCGAACAGGGGCGCTATCCCGCCGTCAACCTGCTGCGCAGCGTGTCGCGCGCCCTGCCCGGCTGCCACGACGCACGGGAGAACCGCATCGTCGGCCGCACCCGCGCACTGGCCGCCAACTATGACGGCATGAAGGAGATGATCCAGCTCGGCGCCTACAAGCGCGGCACCGATCCGGAAACCGACGCCGCCATCGACCTGCACCCGCAACTGGAAGAGTTCCTGCGCCAGGGCAAGGACGACCCCTCCCCCTCGGCCGACAGCTTCGCGCGGCTGGACTCGCTGCTCGCCGCCATCGGAGACCATGCATGAGCGTCAATACCCCGGGCATCGACAAGAGACTGGCCGCCCAGGCCGTGACACCGCCGACCGCCCAGCGCAAAGCGCCCGCCGAGCCGGAGGAAACGCTGGCCGACAGGATGAGCGTCGGGTTCGACGACCTGCTCGACGTGGTCAACCCGCTCCAGCAACTGCCCGTGGTCGGGTCGGTCTACCGCGAGGCGACGGGGGAGGAGATTTCGATCCCGGCGCGTCTGGCCGGCGGCTTCCTGTTCGGCGGCCTGCCCGGCCTGATCGGCAGCGCCGCCATGGTCGCCTTCGAGGAGGTCACCGGCGACAGCGTGCTGGGCCATATCGGCAGCCTGCTGGAGGATGGGACGGAGACCGCGGTGGCAGAGGGAGCGCCGTCTGGGACGCTGCCCTGGATGGGCGGCGGGAGTGGCGCCGATCCGTCCCTGCCCTCCCCCCAATCCCTGACGGAAGCCTTGCGCCGCAAAACCGCCCCGGTGGCGGAGACGGCAGCGGCGGCGCCAACGGGCGAGCAGCCGGCGCCGCAGCTGCTGGCGAAGCTCTACAGCCTGGAAGCGACGGCGAAGGCCGGCGCACCGGGGATGGTGCGCAAGGCAGGGTGACCGCAGGGGAACGAAGTCAGGTTAACAGTACGCAGCGTAAGGCCCTCTCTCCCCCGGGGAGAGGGCTTATTAGGCGACCTTCTTAACGTGACTTCGCTGCCCCGCGGGGTGACCAACCCCCACTTGCACAGCACCGTCGGGCACGCTTCAATGATCCGCAAGGCGGTTCAGGACGGGCAGGCGGACGGTGGACGAAAGCAAGGGCAACGGCATGGGAAAGGGACGGCGGCGGCTGTGGCTCCTCCTCGGCCATGGCGCGGTCGGACTCGCCACCGCCGGAGCGTTCCTGCCCATCCTGCCCACCGTTCCCTTCCTGCTGGTCGCAGGCTGGGCCTATGCCCGCGGCAATCCCGAACTGCGCGAGCGGATGCGCAACGACCCGCGCTTCGGCCGTGCCGTGCGCGAATG
>NZ_BADK01000081.1 GCF_000333595.1 Azospirillum sp. B506 | reverse complement strand
GACATGGCCCGACTGCTCGCCGCCGACATTGTAGCCGTGCTCGCGCATCATCTCGACGACATAGCGGTCGCCGACCGGTGTGCGGGCCAGATGCAGGCCGAGGCCGCCGAGATGACGCTCCATCCCCAGGTTGGACATCACGGTGGCGACCACGCCGCCGCCGCGCAGCGTCTGCGACCGCGCCCAGGAGGTGGCGATCAGGGTCATCAACTGGTCGCCGTCGATGGGGCGCCCGGCCTCGTCCACCATGATCAGGCGGTCGGCGTCACCGTCGAGCGCGACACCGAGATGGGCGCCATGGGCGACGACCTGCTCCTGCAGGGTCTGGGTGGCGGTGGCGCCGCAGCCCTTGTTGATGTTGGTGCCGTCGGGGGCGACGCCGACCGGGACCACGTCGGCCCCCAGCTCGTACAGCACCTTGGGCGCCACCTTGTAGGCGGCGCCGTTGGCGCAATCGACAACGATCTTCAAGCCATCGAGACGCAGGCCGCGCGGGAAGGTGTTCTTCACATATTCGATGTAGCGGCCGGTGGCGTCGTCCAGACGGCTGGCGCGGCCGAGATCGGCCGGCGCGGCGAGATCGGGGCCGAAGGGCAGCGCCATGCGCGCCTCGATGGCGGCCTCGACCTCATCGGACAGCTTGTAGCCGTCGGGGCCGAACAGCTTGATGCCGTTGTCCTGATAGGGGTTGTGCGAGGCGGAGATCACCACGCCCATGTCGGCACGGAGCGAACGGGTCAGCATGGCAACCGCCGGGGTCGGCAGCGGCCCGACCAGCACCACATCCATCCCCATCGAGATGAAACCGGCGGTGAGCGCCGGTTCCAGCAGATAGCCGGACAGGCGGGTGTCCTTGCCGATCACCACCCGATGGCGGTGGTCGCCACGGCGAAACTGCAGCGCGGTCGCCATCGCCACGCGCAGGGCCGTTTCGGCGGTCATCGGGTCGATGTTGGCGGTGCCACGGATGCCGTCGGTGCCGAACAGGTGTCGCGTCATGAAAACCTCGTGCAGAGACCTTATCCAAGCCCCGGATGTCGGGGTGCTTCGCTGGATGTACAAGCGAAGGATGTTTCTTCGCGCGGCAGCCAAGCCGGGTCAAGCTTCCTTCGGCGGCTGCGCGAAAGGGTTACAGCTTACCCATGCCGGGGATGCAGCGCCTCCCAGACGGCACGGGCCTGAGCTGTCTCCGCCACGTCATGGACGCGCAGAATCTGCGCGCCCTGGTTCAGCGTCTCCAGCCCGGCGGCGAGCGAGCCGGCCAGCCGCTCCTTTGGCGGCTCCCCGCGCGACAGCCGGCCGATGAAGCCCTTGCGCGACAGCCCGATCAGCACCGTGCAGCCAAGGGCATGGTACAGCGACGTATGGCGCAGGATCTCCAGATTGTGCTCCGTCGACTTGCCGAAGCCGATGCCGGGATCGACGGCGATGCGCTCCGGAGCCACGCCAGCCGCGACACAGCAGGCGACCCGCTCCTCCAACCAGTCGAACACGTCGAGCGCGGCGTCGCGGTAGATCGGGTTGGCCTGCATGGTGCCGGGTTCGCCCTGCATGTGCATGACGACAACCGGGGTGGACGTCCGCGCGACCACCGGCAGCGCGTCCGGATCGGACAGGCCGGCGATGTCGTTGACGATGCGGGCACCGGCCGCGGCGGCGGACTCCATCACCAGGGCGTGGCGAGTGTCGACCGAGACGGTCGCTCCCTTCTCCGCGAAATGGCGGATGACCGGCAGCACGCGCCGCTCCTCCTCCTCCGGCGGAACGGGGTCGGCGCCGGGACGGGTGGATTCGCCGCCGATGTCGAGAATGTCGGCGCCGGCCGCCAGCATCGCCTCGCCATGGGCGATGGCGGCGGCGGGGTCGAGGAAGTCACCGCCGTCGGAAAAGCTGTCCGGCGTGACGTTGACGATGCCCATGATCTGCGGCCGGTCGGGCGCAAGCCCGGCGAAGGGCACCCGCGCCCGGGTCAGGGCGCCGAGCTGGCGATCCAACATCTCCGCCACCGCACGCGACCGCTCCCAGCCCCAGGCCATGATTTCAGACAGCGGCGCGAAGGCGCGGTCGGTGCGGGAACCGGCATCGCGCACGATCAGTTCGGCGGTCGAGAAGGCGAAGCGCCCGCCGGCCAGCGGCACCGCCGCGCCCTTGGCCCAGGCGGCGATGGGCATCAGCCCCACCGGGCGCAGATAGACGCGCACGCCGTCCTCGCCCGCCCAGGAGCAGAAACCGGCCAGCGATCCGGCGGCGGATTTCGGCGCCGCTTTGGCGGCGGGCTTGGCGGAGAACGGCGGCATCGGGGATCCCCTTCAGGTCACGGGCTGACGCCTCCGTTCCTGACATGCGACCGGCAGGATAGCAAGAGAAGCCGCCTGAAACCCACCGGGCCAGGGCGGAGCGGAGCCGCCGGAATCGGCCGTCCGCGCATGTTCAGATGTAACGCACAGAAACAGAAAGGGCCGCCACATGGGCGGCCCATGGCACCGAAGCTTCGGATCCCGACAGGTCGGGTTCTGAAGCTGCAGGCCTTACATACAGGTGGCTTGCGCGGTCATCACGATCTCGACGCCCTTGGCATGCTTCTGCGTGGCCGCAGCGGCCTCTTCGGCCTTGCCGCTGGCCATGGCGGCGTTCACGGCCTTCATCGCCTCGATGGCGGCGGTGCGGTCGGCACCCGTCAGCTTGCCGGACGCGCACTTGCAGGACGCGACGGTCGGCTCGGACTTGTCGGTGGCCGTGCACAGCGCCTCGAAATCATCGGCGAAGGCAACGGCGGGAACAGAAATCATGGCGAACGCGGCAACCGCGGCAATCTTCAGAACGCGCACTTGAACTCTCCACAATCGAATTTTCGATGTGCGCGAAACAGCGCCAGATATCCAAAGATAATCAAGAGAATATCGCCACACCCCGAAGATAATCCCCAAAGACAATCTCTTATCGGAATTCCCCCAACGCCTTGGCGGGGAGGCGGGAGTTCCGCCACGGCCTTACCCCCGCCGGGCCAGCCCGCCCTTCAGCTTCAGCACATAGGTGATGACCTCCGCCACCGCCTGATAGTGCTGGAGCGGAATGGTCGAATCCACCTCGGCCGAGGCGTGCAGGGCACGGGCGAGCGGCGGGTTCTCGACGATGGGGATGTCGTGCTCCTGGGCCAGGGCGCGGATGCGCAGCGCAATCAGGTCGGCGCCCTTGGCGAGGCAGATCGGGGCGGCGGTGCGGCCGCGCTCGTATTCCAGGGCGACGGCGAAATGGGTGGGGTTGGTGATGACCACCGTGGCGCGCGGGACATTCGCCATCATCCGCTTCTTGGAGCGTGAGCGGCGGATGTCGCGCAGGCGGGCCTTGGCGTGGGGGTCGCCCTCGCTCTGCTTGAACTCGTCCTTGATCTCCTGGTGGCTCATGCGCAGGCGGCGGCGCCATTCCAGGCGGTTCCACAGCACATCCACCGCCGCCATCAGGACGGTCGCCAGCAGGACCGCCAGCAGCAGCCGCAAGGTCACGTCCCGCAGCAGCACGGGCAATCCGGCGACGTCCATGCCCACAGTATCCTCCGTCCAAGCGATGTAGGGCGCCAGCGCGTTCCACGCCGCGATGCTGATGATGGCGAGCTTGACCAGGCTCTTGGCGAATTCGACCAGCGCCGGCCGGCCGGCCATCCGCTTCCAGCCCGACGCCGGCGACAGGTGCGACCATTTCGGCCGGATGCGGTCGGCAGCGACGACGAATTGCCCCTGCCCCAGCGCCGACACCACCACCCCGCCAAGCAGGATGCCCAGCACCGGCAGCAGGGCCACGGCGACGCCGCCGATCAGCCAGTGCAGGCTGTGGATGACATCGATTGCGCTGCCGTCGATGCGGATGTCGTCCGGGTTCTCGATCAGCGGCAGCAGCAGGGCCGACAGGGTCGCCGCGACGCCGGGAACCGCCATCAGCACGATCATCCAGGCGGCGACCATCGCCGACAGCAGGCCGACATCGCGGGCGCGGGGGACGTCGCCCTTCTCCGCCGCCTCACGCAGTTTTTTCTCTGTCGGTTCCTCGGTCTTCTGCTCGTCGTCCTCCTCCGCCATGCGTCAGGACCCCGACAGCCAGCCGCCCAGCGCCGCAACGAAGGCGGTCAGCATCGCACCGGCGGTCGCCATGAACAGGCCCATGCCGATCATCAGCACGCCCGGCGTCGCGACGAAATAGACCGGCATCGCCGGCATCACCCGATTGACCAGCCCCAAGGCCAGATTGACCACCAGCCC
>NZ_BADK01000082.1 GCF_000333595.1 Azospirillum sp. B506 | reverse complement strand
ACCCCGTCGTCAATTCCAGCACGGCCGCGGCCGCCATCCTGGACGAACTGTGGGAAGCGAACCGGCCCTACATCCGGGCCTGCCTGTAACTCGGTCTACCGACGCCGGATCAGCCGGGCCGAGGCGAAGCCCAACCCGGCGGTCAGCGCGCCGACGCCGAGGAACAGCGGGCCGAAGCCGGTGTGGGTGGCGATGGTGCCGTACAGCACCGGACCGATGCCCTGGCCGATGAAGAAGCTCGACGCGAACAGGGCCAGCGCCGACCCGCGGGCGGTCGGCGCCAGCTCCGTCGCCTGGGTCTGCATGGTGTTGTGCAGCATGTAGAAGCCGAAGCCGGCGACCAGGAAGGCGAGGCTGACCACCGGCCAGGGCACCGGGAAGGCGATGACCAGATAGGCCAGACCGGCCGCCAGACCGCCGGCCTTCATCATGCCCCATTGGCCGAGCGAGGCGATCAGCCGCCGCACCACCGCACTGTAGACGACGCCGCCGATGGCGAAGGCGGCGATGGTCAGCCCGGCCTGGAAGGCGCCGGCCGCGCCATGTTCGATCAACACCGGCGCCACGAAGGGAAAGACGCCGAAGATCAGCAGACCTTCCGCCGCCACGGTGGCGAAGACGAACAGCGACGCCGGGTTGGTCAGCACGGTGGCATAGCGCCGCTGCGCCTCCGCCACAGACAGCGGCGAGCGCGTTTCGACCTCGCGCGCCAGCCCGACGAGGGCCGCGGTGCAGATCAGCGCGGTCAGGCAGGCAGACAGGCCGAACACCGCCCGCCAGCCGAAAGCCTCCGCCAAGGCACCCGACATGGCGGATCCCGACATCTGCCCGAGGATCACAGCCAACAGGAAGCGGCTGATGGCGATCTGCCGCTCCTCATAGGGAACGCGGTCGCCGATCAGCGCCATGGAGGCCGGGATGATGCCGCCGGCGAAGGCGCCGGCCAAGATGCGCCCAGCCATCACCGTGCCGTAGCTGGGCGCGACGGTGGACAGCATAAGGCCGACCGTCAGCACCGACAGCGCAAGCCGGACGAGCCGCGACTTGCCGATGGCGTCGCCCACCGGACCCAGCACGATCTGCATCAGCGCATAGGGCAACGTGTAGGCGGACGCCAGCAGCGCCGCCTGCCGGACCGTCACGCCGAGATCGTCGGCGATCAACGTCAGCATCGGATCGGTGGTGCGCAGGGAGAAGGCACTGGCAAAGCCGGCGAGGCCGAGCAGGAAGATCAGACGCATGGAGGATCCGGACGGCAAAGGTGACGGTTGTGGACCTTAACCGGATCGCGCATCCCCGTACCGCAGTGCGGCGGTGATGGCAGGCATGCGCGTGTCGCAGGATCGTTCGTACACGAGATTGCCTGGCCAGTAATCGATCAAGCCTCTCCGTCGTGCCATCCTGGGTGCGCCTGCACATCACTCTCCTCGGCGGGAGCCGAACTCTCCCGGGACAGCAGAGGACACCTGTCGGCGATTGCGGCTCCCGCTCTCAGCTCATCGCCACCAGACTGGCGTTGCCGCCGGCCGCGGTGGTGTTGGTGCTGAGCGAGCGCTCGTTCAGCAGCCAGGCGATCTCCACCCCCTTGCCGCCGGCCGGGACGCCCTGGGTCAGGACGATGGGGCCGGGCAGCTCGGCGATGCGGCTGCTGGCGCCCAACAGGCGGGCGGACTCGCCCTCCACCAGCGCGCCGGCCAGCGGCCCGAACGACAGCCAGTTCGCCGACAGCCGTACGCGGTTGGCAAGTTCCGCCGGCAGGGTCTTCAGGCCGACAACGACCGCAGCGTCGCCATCCACCACCACCTCGTTGCCGGTGGCGAGCGCCGCCCCCAGCAGGCGGTAGAGACCGTCTTCCGTCTGCGGCAGCAGCAGGATGCGGCCGCGCGGGATCAGGCTGTAGATATTCTGCTCACCCACCGGACCGGCCAGCTCGATGCTGCCGCCGACGGGGGAATGCTTTGTCAGCGCGCGCAGCTCGGTGGCGATCTCCGCCCTGCCCTGGTCAGCCAGCCAGTCGGCGAAGAGCTGGGCCGGCGCACGTACGGCATCGCCGCCACGCACACCCAGCTCCAGCGCGGGACGTACCGACAGCAGGCGCGACAGGTACAGCGGGCCGCCGGCCTTCGGGCCGGTGCCGGACAGGCCATGGCCGCCGAAGGGCTGTACGCCGACCACCGCACCGATGGTGTTGCGGTTGACGTACAGGTTGCCGGCCTCGATGCGTCCGGTCACCCGGTCGATGGTGGCGTCGATGCGGGTGTGCAGGCCGAAGGTCAGGCCATAGCCGGTGCCGTTGATGGCGTCGATCAGCCTGTCCAGATCGTCGCGGCGGAAGCGCAGGACATGCAGCACCGGACCGAACACCTCGCGCTGAAGGTCGGCGATGGCGTCGATCTCGATGATGGTCGGCGCCACGAAGGTGCCGTTGACGGTCTCCGGCGGCAGCGGCAGCGACTCCACCCGCCTGCCCTTGCCCCGCATCGCCTCGATGTGGCGGGCGATGCCGTCGCGCGCCTCCCCCGTGATGACCGGGCCGACATCCACCGCAAGCCGGTCGGGACTGCCGATGCGCAGTTCGCGCATCGCGCCCTTCAGCATGGTCAGCGTACGGTCGGCGACATCCTCCTGCAGGCAGAGGATGCGCAGCGCCGAGCAGCGCTGGCCGGCGCTGTCGAAGGCCGAGGCGATCACGTCGCCGACCACCTGCTCCGCCAGGGCGGAGCTGTCGACGATCATGGCGTTCTGCCCGCCGGTCTCGGCGATCAGCGGGATCGGCGTGCCGTCCGGCGCCAGCCGCCCGGCCAGCTGGCGCTGGATCAGGCGGGCCACCTCGGTGGAGCCGGTGAACATCACCGCGCGGGTGCCGGCATGGCCGACCAGGGCGGCACCGACCTCGCCGGCACCGGGCAGAAGCTGGACCGCGCCGGCCGGAACCCCGGCAGCGTGCAGGAGGCGCACGGCCTCCGCCGCGACCAGCGGGGTTTCCTCCGCCGGCTTGGCCAGCACCGGGTTGCCGGCGGCCAGCGCCGCCGCGACCTGACCGGAGAAGATGGCGAGCGGGAAGTTCCACGGGCTGATGCAGACCACCGGCCCCAGCGGCAGGTGGGTGTCGTTGGCGAAGCCGTCGCGGACCCTGGCGCCGTAATAGCGCAGGAAGTCGATGGCCTCGCGCACCTCGGCGATGGCGTTCGCGGTGGACTTGCCGGCCTCGCGGATGATCAGACCGAGCAGGGTCGGCATCCGCGCCTGCATCGCGTCGGCGGCACGGAACAGGCAGGCGGCGCGCTCGGCCGGCGGGGTGGAGGCCCAGACCGGAGCGGCGGCCTCGGCGAACAGGAAGGCGTCGGCGATGTCGGCCGGGCCGGCCTCGACGCAGTGTCCAACGACGTCGCGGTGGTCGGCCGGGTTCAGCACCGGCTGGGCTTTGCCCTGGCGCCCGCCATCCGCCAGCAGCGGGGCGGCGGTCCAGGCGACGGTGGCGCTGTCTCGCAGCGCAACGGACAGATCGGCCAGGACAGTCTCGTTCGACAGGTCGAGGCCGGCGGAGTTCGCCCGCTCGGCGCCGTAGAGGTCCTGCGGCAGAGCAATCAGCGGGTTCCTTCCACCCACCGGGAGGGCGGCGCGGGCCTGGGCCACCGGGTCGGCGACCAGATCGTCGATGGACACGCTCTTGTCGGCGATGCGGTTGACGAAGGAGCTGTTGGCGCCATTCTCCAGCAGGCGGCGGACCAGATAGGCCAGCAGCGTCTCATGGGTGCCGACCGGGGCATAGACGCGGCAGGGCCGCTTCAGCGGGCCGACCACCTCCTTGTAGAGCGGTTCGCCCATGCCGTGCAGACACTGGAACTCGTACTGGCCGACCTGGAAGCCGGCGGGGTTCAGATGCTCGGCCATCCGGTAGATGGTGGCCAGGGTCTGGGCGTTGTGGGTGGCGAATTGCGGAAACACCGCGTCGGGGGCACCCAGCAGCCGGCGGGCGCAGGCGACATAGGAGACGTCGGTGTGCAGCTTGCGGGTATAGACCGGGAAATCCTCCAACCCGTCGACCTGGGCGCGCTTGATCTCGCTGTCCCAGTAGGCACCCTTCACCAGACGCACCATCAACCGGTGGCCGCTGCGCCGGGCCAGATCGACGACGAAGTCGATGACATAGGGGCAGCGCTTGCCATAGGCCTGCACGACGAAGCCGATGCCGTCCCAGCCCTTGAGGTCCGGGTCGAAGCACAGCGATTCCAGCAGGTCGAGCGACAGCTCCAGCCGGTCGGCCTCCTCGGCGTCGATGTTCAAGCCGATGTCGTAGCTGCGGGCGAGCCGGGCCAGCGCGGTGACGCGCGGCAGCAGCTCCTCCATCACGCGCTGTGCATGAGCCCGCGAATAGCGCGGATGCAGGGCGGACAGCTTGATCGAGATGCCGGGGCCGTCATAGATGCCGCGCCCGGCCGAGGCCTTGCCGATGGCGTGTATGGCTTTCTCGTAGTCGGCGTAATAGCGGTCGGCGTCGGTGGCGGTGGTGGCCGCCTCGCCCAGCATGTCATAGGAGTAGCGGAAGCCGTCCGCCTCCATCTTTCGGCTGTTGGACAGCGCCTCGTCGATGGTCTGGCCGGTGACGAACTGCTCGCCCATCATCCGCATGGCGAAATCGACGCCGCGGCGGATCAGCGGCTCGCCGCCGCGCAGGATCAGCTTGGTCAGGGCGGAGGACAGCGCCTGCTCGCCGCCGAAGCTGTCGGCCAGCACGCCCGTTACCTTGCCGGTGACCAGCAGCCCCCAGGTCGCGGCATTGACGAACAGCGACGGGCTGTTGCCGAGATGGGCCCGCCAGTCGCCGCCGGCGATCTTGTCGCGGATCAGCGCGTCGCGGGTGGCGCGGTCGGGAATGCGCAGCAGCGCCTCCGCCAGGCACATCAGCGCCACGCCCTCCTGGCTCGACAGGCTGTATTCATGGATCAGCCCCTCCACCCCACGGCCCTGCGGCTTGGCGCGCAGCGCCGAGATCAGCGTGCGCGCGGTCTGCGCCGCCGCCGCGGTCACCTCCGCCGGCAGAGCCGCCTGATCGACCAGCCACGCCACGCAGTCCGGCTCCGGCCGGCGGTAGGCGGCGGTGATCGCCTGGCGCAGCGGCCCGGCCGGACGAACGGTGGGGGCGAAGGCGCGAAAGGGCCGGCTCCGCTGGAGAGGGACGGCTCGGAAGCGGGGGCGACGCTCGGGTCGGTCATCTGGTTCATCGCGTGGCTGGCTCTGGTCGGGGGCTTGGGGCGGCTTCGAAAAGCCCGTGTCCGGCAGTCGGCGAGGCCGGTCCAACGCCTGTCAGGCTAACCGATTTTCCAGGATCCTTTCCATCTGGTATTTTCGCTATTTATCAATAGTAAATTCTGTTTTTTACCTGATACTCAGAACAAATGATGGGTAATCCCGGAAAACATCAGAATATCCGGCCTGTTCTTGGCGATGCGCTTCCGGCAATTCCATTTTTGCAGAATAAAATTCGGCTGTATGGCTCAAATTCCGATAATATGCGTGGATTATCGGCCTCACTTCGGGAGATTTGACGGGATGCCGGCGCAGACGCCCGAACGGCCTGGAGTCAGCCTTTCAGCGGCTTGGACCGGGTGGTTTCCGGCGGCTTGCGCACGGGAAGCGGCGGAGCGGCCTTCTCCGTGCCGCCCTCGCCCAGATAGGTCTGCGCCGCGGCGACGACCGAGCGCCAGGGGCGTTGCAGCGGGAATTCCGGCCAGCCGCCGGAGAACAGGCCGGAGATCATCCAACCCGCCATCAGCGTCACCGCCAGTTGTTCGGAAAAGCCGCCGGTCTTCAAAATCGGCAGGGCGAAATTGCGCCGCCGCTTGATCGGCCACAGCAGCGGCAGACCGGCTGGGGTCAGCAGATCGCCGGCCAGATGGGTGAGATAGCCGACGATGAAGGGGATCAGCACATGCTGGTAGGCGGCATGCTCGTGCAGAACCCACAGGCAGCCGGCAATGGCCAGCGCGGAATGGGTGACGCCGCGATGGCCGAAGATGTTGGAGATCGCGGTGGACAGCGGCTTCACCATCTGCCCCAGCGTCGATTTCGGGTGGTCGATGTCCGGGGCCAGCGCCCCCAGAATCGCCGCCCCGAAGGCGACCGCGTCGAAGGTCATCCCGTACCGGCTCGACAGGTAGAACCAAGTGGCGCCACCGACGATTATGTGAGAGGACGCCATCACAGTCGGATCACCGGGGCCTGGAGCTGGTCTCTGTCGGGACGGCGTCTGCGCCTGACCCGAAATGGGGGTAGCTTGACCTTAGAATACTCTCCGGCTCCAGAACAATAAGCCAAGGTGAAAGGAGGGATTCCTTAAACGCATAACCTCCATGCGTTCGACAACGATGAGTTGCCGGAGGGTTGTCGCAGACCGACGATTCACTCCGTGCTGGTCTTTGCCTGGGTCGCTTCGATTTCATCCAGCACGGCTTCAGGGGCGACGTCCTGGCGAATGATGCCCAGTTCGGCATCGACCTCCGTTTTCACCCCCAGATGGTCGGCGATGGAAGAAACCAAAGTGCCCAGCTTCATCATCTCATGCTCGGCCCGCAGACTGATCTGAAGATCCAGGTCGGTCGGTGCGCTTGTCCGACACCACGGCCATGCGGTTCTGGCCGATGAGGACGAAGGTCGAGAGAAAGATCGCCTCCACCGACGCAATCATCGCCAGCACGACACTGAGACCAGCGGGCTGGGGCAGCGGATAGGCGGGGGGCGCGTTGTGCCGTCATGGCGCCTCCGCGTCTGTGGCGGCGGTCCGATATCCGCCATGGCCGCCGCAGGCAGAAAGCCGGAGCCGACGGCAACCGTTCCCGCCATTGCCCGTTGGGCAACTCCCGGAACGCCGTGGTTTGCGCGCCTGTTGGGGTAGCAGACGACCAAACCAGCAGGAAGGAGCACCGTCATGCCACGCCACATGATGCGACGTTACTCGGAAACAGGTTATTCGCAGCCAGACGGTGCGGGCTGGCTGTCCGCGCGTGGGCTGGCGATGATGGCCGGCGGGGCGGCGCTGGCCCTGGTGGCGAGCCGTCTGCTGCCGCCGGTGGTGGCGCAGCTGGCCGGCACCGCCCGCCATGCCGCCGGCCGCGACGGCATCGACGCGCTGGTCGACGACCACCGCCACATCCAGGACCTGCTGGTGGAGATGGTCCAGACCCCCATCGACGCGCCGGGCCGCCGCAGCCAGCTGCTGCTGCGGCTGAAGCGCCGGCTCGCCGCCCATGCCATGGCGGAGGAGGATGTCGTCTATCCGCTGCTGCACGAAGAGGCGCGAAAGGAGGAGGACGCCAAGCATCTCTACGGCGAGCATGCCGAGATGAAGATGCACCTCTTCATCCTGGAACAGACGCCGAAGGACGACCCGCGCTGGCTCGCCGTCGCGCTGGACCTGAAGCGCATCGTCGATGGCCATATCCGGCAGGAGGAGGAGATCGACTTCCCTGCCCTGCGCAACAGCCTGGATGACGGCCAGACCGCCATCATGTCCGGCGGGATCGCCCGCGAGAAGGCACTGATCCTCTGACCATCGCCTTCCGATAAAGGGCCGGCCGGCGGCGGAACGCTCCGGCCGCCGGCCCTGTTGCCCAGGCTTCAACAGGTGGCCGAAGAGGAAAGACGTCCATGAGAGCATTGGTCTGGCACGGCGCCAACGACATCCGCTGCGACACGGTCCCGGACCCGGAGATCGAGCATCCGCGCGACGCCATCGTCAAGGTGACGACCTGCGCCATCTGCGGCTCAGACCTTCACCTGCACGACCATGTCATGCCGGGCATGGAGAAGGGCGACATCGTCGGCCATGAATTCATGGGCGAGGTGGTGGAGGTGGGGTCCGACGCCAAGAGCGCGTTGAAGGTCGGCGAGCGGGTGGTGGTGCCCTTCACCATCTGGTGCGGCGAGTGCGACCAATGCAAGCGCGGCAACTATTCGGTCTGCGAACGCTCCAACCGCAACAAGGCGCTGGCCGACAAAATGTTCGGCCACACCACCGCCGGGCTGTTCGGTTACACCCACCTGACCGGCGGCTATGCCGGCGGGCAGGCCGAGTATGTGCGGGTGCCGATGGCCGACCGCACCCACATCAAGATCCCCAGCGGGTTGACCGACGAGCAGGTGCTGTTCCTCGGCGACATCTTCCCCACCGGCTGGCAGGCCGTCGCCCAGTGCGACATCCAGCCGACCGACAGCGTGGCGATCTGGGGCTGCGGCCCGGTCGGGCAGATGACCATCCGCAGCGCCATCCTGCTCGGCGCCAAACAGGTGATCGCCATCGACCGCGTGCCGGAACGGCTGGCGATGGCCAGGGCCGGCGGCGCCATCACCATCGATTTCGAGGAGGAGAGCGTCGTCGAGCGGCTGAACGAGCTGACCGGCGGCAAGGGTCCGGAGAAATGCATCGACGCCGTCGGCATGGAGGCGCACGCCACCGCCACCGTCGACAGCATGATGGACCGGGCCAAGCAGGCGCTGATGCTGGAATCGGACCGCGCCCATGTGCTGCGCGAGATGATCTATGTCTGCCGCCCGGCCGGCACCCTGTCGATCCCCGGCGTCTATGGCGGGCTGATCGACAAGATGCCCTTCGGCATGGCGATGAACAAGGGCCTGACCTGGCGCATGGGCCAGACCCACGTCAACCGCTGGACCGACGACCTGCTGAACCGGATTCAGGAGGGACAGATCGATCCGTCCTTCGTCATCACCCACACCGTTCCGCTCGATCAGGGCCCTGAGATGTACAAGACCTTCCGCGACAAGCGGGACGGCTGCATCAAGGTGGTCCTCAAACCCTGAGGTGACGACATGGCCTATTACGACCGCTCCTCGACCGGAGACACGCTCGCCCGCGGGCTGGGCTGGTTCAGCATCGGCCTGGGCGTCGCCGAACTGATGGCCGGCCGAACCATCGCCCGCTGGATGGGGATGGAGGACAGGACCACCCTGATCCGCGCCTATGGCGTGCGGGAGATCACCGCAGGCGTCGGCCTGCTGGCGCTCGGCGATCCGAAGCCCTGGATCTGGAGCCGCATCGCCGGCGACGCCGTCGACATGGCGACGCTGGCGGCGGGGATGGCCCCTGGTTCCAAAGTCAACCCGCGCGCCGGCAACGCCCGCATCGCCTTCGGCGCGGTGGTGGCAGCAACGGCGCTCGATGTGGTCTGCGCCCAGGCGCTGCACCGGGAGGAGGCCTATTACCGCAGCCTGCCGGTTCCGGACTACAGCGACCGCAGCGGCTTTCCCCGCCCGGTCTCCGCCATGCGCGGGGCCGCCAGCGACGCGCCGATCCGCGATGACATGCGGACGCCGATAATCCTGCAATTCCAGGGCGCCGCCGACGCCGGGTTCCCCTCTCCCCGGGGGGAGAGGGGGATTCCACCGTAAAGGCGGGCGGTCAGGACGACAGCGTCTTGTTGATCTTCAAGGCCACCAGCGTGCAGACCGCACCGGACAGCAGATAGAGGCCCGACGCGATCAGCCCGAAATGGCTGGACAGGAACAGGGCGACGAAGGGCGCGAAGCCGGCGCCGAACAGCCAGGCCAGATCGGAGGTCATCGCCGACCCGGTGTAGCGGTATTGCTGGCTGAAGCCCGATGCCACCGACCCCGACGACTGGCCGAAGGACAGGCCGAGGATGACGAAGCCCAGCACCATGAACACCAGCTCGCCCACCTTGCCGCCGTCGAGCAGCATCGGCGCGAAGCCGCTGAACACCGCGATCGCCGCCGCACAGGTGCCCAGCAGAGTCCGCCGCCCGACCCGGTCGGCGATGTAGCCCGAAGCGACGATGGCGAGCGTGCCGAAGACGGCGGCGATCACCTCGATCACCAGGAAGACGCCGGTCTCCTGGTTGGCGTTCAGGAAGATCCAGGACAGCGGGAAGACGGTGACCATGTGGAACAGGGCGAAGCTCGCCAGCGGGGCGAAGGCGCCGATCACCACGCGCTTGCCCTCCACCTGCAGCGTTTCGACGACAGGCGCCGGCTGCAGTTCGCGGTTCAGGAACAGGCGTTCGAACTCCGGCGTCTGTACGAGTCGCAGGCGGGAGAACAGGGCCACCACATTGATGGCGAAGGCGACGAAGAAGGGATAGCGCCAGCCCCAGGCGAAGAAATCCTCCGCCGACAGGCTGTTGACCATGTAGGCGAACAGGCCGCTCGCCACGATCAGGCCGATGGGCGCACCCAGCTGCGGGATCATGGCATACCAGCCGCGCCGGTTCTCCGGCGCGTTCATCGCCAGCAGCGAGGCCAGACCGTCCCAGGTACCACCGAGCGCAATTCCCTGCCCGATGCGCGACAGCGCCAGCAACCAGGCGGCGGCTGCGCCGATGGCCCCGTAGTCCGGCAGGAAGGCCAAAGCCACGGTGGAAATGCCCAGCAGGAACAGGGCGATGGTCAGCTTGACGCTGCGCCCGTAACTCTCGTCGATGGCCATGAAGATGAAGGTGCCGATCGGACGCGCGACGAAGGCCAGCGCGAAGATGGCGAAAGACCAGAGGGTCCCGGTCAGCGGATCGACATAGGGGAACACCAGCTTCGGAAAAACGATCACGGAAGCGATGGCGTAAACGAAGAAGTCGAAAAATTCGGAGGTTCGACCGATGATCACGCCGATGGCAATCTCTCCGGGATTGACCCCGTGATGCCGCGCGTTCACCAGCCTCGCATCCCGTTCTACGGCCGCAATCGATGAAGTCATCATGTCGGCTCCGGCTGCGTTATTTCGCTTGCGATGATCCGCAGATCATACAATATGTCACCTCAACAGTCGGTGATCTGTCAAGCGCGCAGGAGTGAGGCATTGGACAAATTGTCCAATGTCGGGGCTAGGCTATTGCCGCTAGCTCTCTCCCCAAAGCAAACCTTTGATACAGGTCCTGCCTTGAGCCGTTATCGCGCAATCGCCCTGCTGCCAGTGATGGCGGCGTTGAGTGGCTGCAACCTGGTCGTGCTGAACCCGGCCGGCGACGTTGCAAGCCAGCAGGGTGACCTTGTGGTCATCTCCACCCTGCTGATGCTTCTGATCATCGTCCCGGTCATGGCGCTTACCGTGCTGTTCGCCTGGCGTTACCGTCAGTCCAATAACACGGCCCGCTACGAACCGGACTGGGACCATTCGACGCAGCTTGAACTGGTGATCTGGGCCGCCCCGCTGCTGATCATCATCTGTCTGGGTGCCATCACCTGGGTGACCACCCACAAGCTCGACCCCTTCCGGCCGCTCGACCGCATCGCGTCGGACAAGCCGGTCGCCGCCGGTGCCAAGCCGCTGGACGTGCAGGTGGTGGCGCTCGACTGGAAATGGCTGTTCGTCTATCCGGAATACGGCATCGCGTCGGTGAACGAGATGGCGGCCCCGGTCGACCGGCAGATCCGCTTCAGCCTGACCGCCTCGTCGGTGATGAACGCCTTCTACGTTCCGGCGCTGGCCGGCATGATCTACACCATGCCGGGCATGGAGACGAAGCTCCACGCCGTGATCAACGAGCCGGGGACCTACAAGGGGTTCTCGTCCAACTACAGCGGCGCCGGCTTCTCGCACATGCGCTTCAACTTCCTCGGCCTCTCGAACCAGGATTTCGACGGCTGGGTGTCGAAGGTGAAGTCGTCCGGCGGTTCGCTCGACCGCAACGCCTATCTGGCGCTGGAGAAGCCGAGCGAGGCGGTTCCGGTCCAGCATTTCGGCACCGTCGATCCGAAGCTGTTCAACGCCGTCGTGAACCTGTGCGTGCGTCCCGGCACCATGTGCATGAGCGACATGGCCGCCATCGACCGTGCGGGCGGGCTGAATGCCGGCGGCAAGGCCTCGGCCGACGCCATCCTGCGGGCCAACACGCTGGCCGGCTTCCCGGACACGCAGCCGACCGGCCTGTGCACCGTCGCCGAGGCTGTTGAAGCCGCCGCCAACTCGGGCGCCGCCGTGCAGCGCCCCACCGTCACGCCGATCAGCGCGTCCGCCTCCCCGGCCGGGCCGCTGCGGCTGGCCAATCCCTGATTGGGCACACCGGCATGCTTGAGACACTGACGACCTTCCTCTTCGGGCGCCTCAGCCTGGAGTCCTTCCCCTATCACGAGCCGATCGTCGTCGCGACCTTCTTCGCGGTGATGCTCGGCGGCATCGCGCTGGTCGCCGCCCTCAGCTATTTCAAGCTGTGGGGCTATCTGTGGAAAGAGTGGTTCACCACCGTCGACCACAAGCGCATCGGCATCATGTACATGATCCTGGGCCTGATCATGCTGCTGCGCGGCTTCGCCGACGCCATCATGATGCGCGCCCAGCAGGCCATCGCCTTCAACGGCAGCGAGGGCTACCTCAATTCCCACCATTTCGATCAGGTCTTCACCGCCCACGGTGTGATCATGATCTTCTTCGTCGCCATGCCGCTGGTGACGGGGCTGATGAACTATGTCGTGCCGCTGCAGATCGGCGCGCGTGACGTGTCCTTCCCGTTCCTGAACAATTTCAGCTTCTGGATGACCGTCGGCGGCGCCGTGCTGATCATGGCCTCGCTGTTCATCGGCGAGTTCGCCCGCACCGGCTGGCTGGCCTATCCGCCGTTGTCGGGGCTGGAGGCCAGCCCGGACGTCGGCGTCGACTATTACATCTGGGCCTTGCAGGTCGCGGGCGTCGGAACGACGCTGTCGGGCATCAACCTGATCTGCACGATCATCAAGATGCGCGCGCCCGGCATGACCATGATGAAGATGCCGGTCTTCACCTGGACCTCGCTCTGCACCAACGTCCTGATCGTCGCCTCCTTCCCGATCCTGACCGCCGTGCTGGTCCTGCTGTCGCTGGACCGCTATGTCGGCACGCATTTCTTCACGAACGACATGGGCGGCAACCCCATGATGTACGTGAACCTGATCTGGATCTGGGGCCATCCGGAAGTCTACATCCTGATCCTGCCCTGCTTCGGCATCTTCTCGGAAGTGACCTCCACCTTCACCGGCAAGAAGCTGTTCGGCTACACCTCGATGGTCTACGCGACCGTCGTCATCACCATCCTGTCCTATCTGGTGTGGCTGCACCACTTCTTCACCATGGGGTCCGGCGCCAGCGTGAACTCCTTCTTCGGCATCACGACGATGATCATCTCGATCCCGACGGGTGCGAAGATCTTCAACTGGCTGTTCACCATGTACCGCGGCCGCATCCGGTTCGAACTGCCGATGATGTGGACCATCGCCTTCATGCTGACCTTCGTCATCGGCGGCATGACCGGCGTGCTGCTGGCGGTGCCGCCGGCCGACTTCGTCCTGCACAACAGCCTGTTCCTGATCGCCCACTTCCACAACGTCATCATCGGCGGCGTGCTGTTCGGTCTGTTCGCCGGCATCTACTACTGGTGGCCGAAAGCCTTCGGTTTCCGCCTCGACCCGTTCTGGGGCAAGATGTCCTTCTGGTTCTGGGTGATCGGCTTCTACTTCGCCTTCATGCCGCTCTATGTCCTGGGCCTGATGGGCGTCACCCGCCGCCTGCGCGTGTTCGAGGATCCGTCGCTGCAGATCTGGTTCCAGATCGCCGCCTTCGGCGCCGTCCTGATCGCGCTCGGCATCGGCTCCTTCCTGATCCAGATCGCCGTCAGCATCCTGAAGCGCAAGCAGCTGGTCGACGTCACCGGCGACCCGTGGCACGGCCGCACCCTGGAATGGGCGACCTCCTCGCCGCCGCCGGACTACAACTTCGCCTTCACGCCCGTGATCCACGACAATGACGCGTGGTGGGACATGAAGAAGCGCGGCTATGTCCGTCCGCTGGAAGGCTTCCGCCCGATCCACATGCCGAGCAACACCGGCGCCGGCATCATCCTGGCCGGCCTCAGCACGGCACTCGGTTTCGCCCTGATCTGGCACATCTGGTGGCTGGCGGCGGTGAGCTTCATCGGCCTGCTGGCGGTCGCCATCGGCCATACCTTCAACTACAACCGCGACTTCCACATCCCGGTGGATGAGGTGGTGCGGACCGAGAACGAGCGGACCCGTCTGCTCTCCGGACAGGTGTAAAGCATGACGACGACCGTTGAAGCCATGCATGGCGGCCACGCGGGGCACGACACCCCGCGCGGCGCCACCCCGCCCGTCTTCTATGTGAGGGACGAGCACGCCCACGAAGCCGCCAGCACCGCGCTCGGCTTCTGGATCTACCTGATGAGCGACTGCCTCATCTTCGCGGTGCTGTTCGCGACCTACGGCGTGCTGGGCACCAGCTACGCCGCCGGCCCGACGCCGAAGGAGCTGTTCGACCTGAAGCTGGTGGCGCTGAACACCTCCATGCTTCTGTTCTCCTCCATCACCTATGGCTTCGCCATGCTGGCGATGGAGAAGGGCCGCACCGCCCAGACCCAGGGCTGGCTGGTGGTCACGCTGCTGTTCGGCCTCGCCTTCCTCGGCATCGAGCTGTTCGAGTTCGCGCATCTGATCCATGAGGGCGCCGGCCCGTGGCGCAGTGCCTTCCTGTCGTCCTTCTTCACGCTGGTCGGCACCCACGGCCTGCACGTCACCTTCGGCAGCGTGTGGCTGGTGACGCTGATGGTCCAGGTCGCCCGCCGCGGCCTGATCCCGGCCAACCGCCGGCGCCTGATGTGCCTCAGCATGTTCTGGCACTTCCTGGACGTCATCTGGATCGGTGTGTTCACCTTCGTCTATCTGATGGGAGCGCTGCGATGAGCACCCACGCGCACAGCGACCACCACGCCGATCATGGGCATGGTCATGACGATCATGGCCACCCCGCGGGCGCCCACGGCACCTTCGGCAGCTATATGATCGGCTTCGTCCTGTCGGTGATCCTGACGGTCATCCCGTTCTGGCTGGTGATGAACGGCACGTTGGACAACACGACCACCACGGCCGTGATCCTGGTGCTGTCCGTCGTCCAGATCATCGTCCACATGGTTTACTTCCTGCACATGAACGGCCGCGTCGAAGGTGGCTGGTCGATGTTGGCGATGATCTTCACGATCATCGTCGTCTTCATCATGTTCTCCGGTTCGCTGTGGGTGATGTACCACCTGAACTACAACATGATGCCCGGCATGAGCCACGACATGAGCAAGATGCCGTGACCGCACTGCCGTCCGCGCCCCCAGCGGGCGGTTCGGCGAAGAGGGCCCGCCCGGTCTGGGCGCTGGCCCTCTTCGGCCTTCTGGCGCTCGCCGGCATCGCCGGCCTGACCGCGCTCGGCATCTGGCAGCTCGAACGCCGGGTGTGGAAGCTCGATCTGATCGAGCGGGTGGACGCCCGCATCCATGCCGCGCCCGTCCCGGCCCCGGGACCGGAGTCCTGGGCCTCGGTCAGCGCCACTTCGGACGAATACCGCCGGGTCGCCGTCACCGGCCGTCTCCTCAACGACCGCGAGACGCTGGTCCAGGCCGTCAGCGATCTGGGCGGCGGCTTCTGGGTGATGACCCCGCTGGTCACCGACCGCGGCTTCACCGTCCTGGTCAACCGCGGCTTCGTGCCGCCGGAAAAGCGCGACCCCGCGACCCGCGCCGACGCCCAGCCGCAAGGTGCCGTGACCGTCGCCGGCCTGTTGCGCATCAGCGAGCCGAAGGGCGGCTTCCTGCGCAGCAACGACCCGGCCGCCGGCCGCTGGTATTCCCGCGACGTGACCGCCATCGGCGCCGCGAAGGGGCTGAGCGATGTCGCCCCCTATTTCGCCCCCTATTTCATCGACGCCGACAGCACCCGCAATCCCGGCGGCTGGCCGGTCGGCGGGCTGACCGTGATCAGCTTCCCCAACAGCCATCTCAGCTATGCGCTTACCTGGTTCACGCTGGACCTGATGCTGATCGGCGCGGCCCTGTTCGTCATCCGCAGCGAGATGCGACGCCGGAGGACATGAAACAGGCGCTTCCTCTGGCGAAACCTTCCAATTGGAATAAGAATGAAACGATATATCGGAAATTACAGGCAATGTCTTTTCGGTCTTTTGAGATATTATTCCCCTCTTGAGAAGACAGGCACTATTTTTATCGGAAATAGAGAAATTTATATAAGTATTTTTATTCTGAGAAAATCACTCCACCAGATATAATAAATGCCGGAAATATTCAAAAATCTGCTATCTTATTTTATGCCAATGAAATTACATTCAAATCTAGGATTGTCCGTCATCACGCAAAAGCCGTCTAGCATATTTCGATATAAAATTTTTCTAAATCCTCGATTCTACCTTTGATTTGAGAGAATTATACATATCAACGTAATGATTCATTGCTTCTTGAAATTTTCCATTCTTCACCTCTCTTGAAGCCAAAGAAATTGACTTGAATATATTTTCATATACTTCTACTTGTTCGCATTTATGCATTTCATTTATTGCCTCCACTATTTTCGGAGAATTCTCTTTATACTCCTCCAACATTTTTTTACCGTCATTCGTTTTTATAACGAATTCATCCCGAAGCTGCCTCATTAACTTTAATTGCTCACAATCATCTCCAAGACCAGCAAAATCAACGTAAGCACCCGTCAAGTAGCAACTGGATCTCTTTCTTCCAGCACCATGGGATTCAAAGTGATCTTTCTTCTCATATTCAGAACAATATCCATCCTTCGTAGATCCTCCGCTAAAAACACCTTTGGAGCAATAAGACAGTCCATTTTCTGGACGAACTAACCAAGCGCATCCCCTGAAACAGCCCGCCGACTCATCTGGAGAGAAACTACTGCATCCAGCTATCCCATTCCTTGGATGCTTACCTCCTCCCAATGAACAAAAAATTGAACCAATATCTCCTTTTGAATTTGCTCCCTCATAATACCCGCATCCATAGCACTTAGAGTTATATTTACTGGTCATTTAATCGCTCCGTATTACCGCTGTCCTGCACGTCAAGATGCAGATGCTCACGCCTCAATCACGCCGCAAATCGATAATTTGAATCACTCTAGAGCCATACCAAGACACCGATACTATAATGTCGATGCTTTCGCCTATAGATCCACTCAGCCCATTAACCATGGAAAACGAAATTTTATCAATCTGGCCAAAGAACAAAATTGGCACCACTTTTTAAAGTGACTGTTTCAATATATTTTGGCTTTCCAACATTTCTTCCGTCGGTGTGACAATACACCCTAACCGTATCGCCTTTCCAAGAATCGTGCCAATTAGTTACCGCCACGCCCCTGTCATTTAAATTATCAGGGTACAAATCCCTGCCATTTCTGTTATCACATTCGTAAACTAGTATTCCATTTTTTATGGGATTCCCATTTCTTGACCACAGAATTTTAAATGTAACATTGAAAGACATATTGTATTTCCCATCTTTACGTTGCGCTTCATGAAGAAAATTTCACATATCAGTATAACACCGATTTAGATCAATTCAACAATGACCTCAGCACTGCGTCTTTAAGTCTCACTGTCTGCCAAAGACAGCAACAAGTTGTCTGTGAAGAGAAGCATTAGAGCAATTTGCCATGTCGAAAGATTTAGACGGAAATACCAAGCAGGCCAGGGGGGATGGAACCTCGTCCCGCCTCCACTTCGCGACCGGCATGAAGGTTTCGATCTCCCAGCGTTGCCGGTTGGCATGCTTGTAAACTGCATCCCTCTTGGTCATCGAGCAAAGGGCGAGGCTTTCGACAGAGCGGCAAGCGCTTCCTAAAAATCCACCTAAAACTCCCCTGCCGCCGGTAACTCTCTATATAAGTCGGTGTGCTGATGAACCGGGCGAGGAACAGGACGTCTTTCGTGCGCGACCCCACCGACCGCAAAAATCTGTTCCTGCTCGTCCAACTGCGTTGGCTCGCCGTCGTCGGGCAGATCGTGACGATCCTGATCGTCCATCTTCAGATGGGCATCCGCCTGCCACTGCTGCCGATGGCCTCGGTGATCTTCGTGCTGATCGCGCTGAACATCGCCAGCCTGATCCAGATCCGGCGCAGCGCCAACGTCTCCAACACCCAGCTGTTCCTGGAGCTGC
The DNA here is from genome assembly GCF_000333595.1 of Azospirillum sp. B506. GTDB lineage: Bacteria > Pseudomonadota > Alphaproteobacteria > Azospirillales > Azospirillaceae > Azospirillum. Next base: position 2,814 of record NZ_BADK01000082.1, on the reverse strand, counting down.
TGATCGATGTCTGGGCGCTGACCCTGCAGCTCTATCTCAGCGGCGGTGCTTCCAACCCCTTCATCTCGCTGTATCTTCTTCAGGTGGCGCTGGGGGCCGTGCTGCTGGAGGCCTGGTCGGCCTGGGCGCTGGTGCTGGTGGCGACCGCCGGCTTCACCTGGCTGACCGGCACCTTCCAGCCGCTTCCCCTGCCCCATGTGCATGAGGGCGAGCTGTTCAGCCTGCACATCCAGGGCATGTTCATTTGCTTCGTGCTGGCGGCGAGCCTGCTGGTCCCCTTCCTCACCCAGATCAACCGCAACCTGCGCGCCCGCGACGCCTATCTGGCCGAACTGCGCCAGCGCTCGATGGAAGAGGCGCACATCGTCCGCATGGGCCTGCTGGCGTCGGGTGCGGCGCATGAGCTGGGAACGCCGCTCGCCACCCTGTCGGTGATCCTCAACGACTGGCGCCGCATGCCGTCGCTGACGTCCGATCCCGATCTGGCCGACGAGATGGCGGAGATGCAGAACCAGATCGACCGCTGCAAGGCCATCGTCTCCGGCATCCTGCTGTCGTCCGGCGAGGCGCGCGGCGAAGGAACCGTGCGCACCACGGTGAAGGGCTTCCTCGACGGGCTGGTCGCGGACTGGCTGTCCAGCCGCTCGCCGGGCCGCTTCGACTACGACAACACCGTCGGCCCACAGGAACGGATGATCGCCGACCTCGCCCTCAAACAGGTGCTGTTCAACGTGCTGGACAATGCGCTGGAAGCCTCACCGGGCTGGATCGGCGTCGCCGCCTTGCGGCAGGGCGACAATCTGGTGGTGGCGATCAACGACCGCGGCCCCGGCTTCGACCCGGCCATCCTGGAGGAGTTGGGCAAGCCCTACCGCTCGACCAAGAAGCGGCCGGGCAGCGGGCTCGGGCTGTTCCTGGTGATGAATGTGCTGCGCAAGCTGGGTGGAACGGTGTCGGCCAAGAACCGGGCCGGCGGCGGCGCCACCGTGACGCTGACCCTGCCGCTGTCCGCCCTGTCGCCGGGAGGCGCCGATGGAGACGATTGAATTGGAAGAGGAGGCCCTGCGCACCCTGCTGATCGTCGAGGACGATGCGTCCTTCGCCCGCGCCCTGCGCCGGTCCTTCGAACGCCGCGGCTACGAGGTCCATGCCTGCGCCGGGCTGGAGGAGATGCGGGAGCTTTTGCAGACGGTGGACCCCGACTATGCGGTGATCGACCTCAAGCTCGCCACCGGGTCGGGCCTCGAATGCGTGAAGGAACTGCACGAGGCGGACGAGGAGACCCGCATCGTCGTGCTGACCGGCTTCGCCAGCATCGCCACCGCGGTGGAAGCGATCAAGCTCGGCGCCTGCCACTATCTGGCCAAACCGTCCAACACCGACGACATCGAGGCGGCCTTCGACCGCATCGAAGGCGACACTTCCATCGCGCCCACCGTCCGCACCACCTCGATCAAGAACCTGGAGTGGGAGCGCATCCACGAGACGCTGGTGGAAACGAACTTCAACATCTCCGAGACCGCGCGGCGGCTCGGCATGCACCGGCGCACGCTGGCGCGCAAGCTGGAGAAGAAGCGGGTGCCGTGATCCGGACACCCGCAGCGTTCCTTACGAAAACTCCCGCACCGTGTGCAGGTGGTTGAGCGGGCCGTGGCCGTGGCCGAAGCCGGGGGCGGTCAGGATCGCCGTCTCGACATAGCGCCGCGCCCGCGCCACCGCATCGCGCGTGGTAAGGCCCTGGGCCAGACCGGCGGCGATGGCCGAGGACAGGGTGCAGCCGGTGCCGTGGGTGTGCGGGGTGTGGACACGCTGACCCTGGAACACCGTCTCGCCCTCTTCGGTCAGGAGCAGGTCGTAGAGGGTGTCGTCCTCCAGATGGCCGCCCTTCAGCAGCACCGATTTCGGGCCGAAGCTCAGCATCAGTTCGGCGGCGCGGCGCATGTCGTCGAGGTCGCGGATCGGCAGGTCGGTCAGCGCCTCGGCTTCCGGCAGGTTGGGTGTCACCACCTCGGCCAGCGGCAGCAGCCGCTTGCGCAGGGTCAGCACCGCGTCGGGGTCGAGCAGGTGGTGGCCGCTCTTGGCGATCATCACCGGATCGAGCACCAGCGGCACGTTGACGGCGCGCGCCTCATACTCCGCTGCCACCGCCTCGATGACGGGCGCGTTGGCAAGCATGCCGATCTTCACCGCGTCAGCGCCGATATCTTCCAGCACCAGCTTCATCTGCAGGGCGACGAAAGCCGGGTCGACCGGCACCACGCCATAGACGCCGGTGGTGTTCTGCGCCGTCAAGGCCGCGATGGCGGTCATGGCATAGGCGCCGAGCGCGCTGACCGCCTTGATGTCGGCCTGGATTCCGGCACCGCCGCCGGAATCGGATCCGGCGACGATCAGGACGCGGCCAGTGATGGTGCTGCCATTGATGCTGTTGTCACTCATTGCGCGGCCTCCAGGCTGCGGGTGGCGCTGGCCTGGATGGCCCCGGCGATGTCGGCGACCACGCTGTGGACCAGCGCCGCGTCGTCACCCTCCGCCATCACGCGGATGAGCGGCTCGGTGCCCGACTTGCGGATCAGCAGGCGGCCGCCCGACGCCAGGCGCGCCTCGCCCTCCTTGATCGCCTGCTGGACGGCGGCATCCTCCAGCGGCTTGGTCCCGGCGGTGAAGCGGACGTTGGTCAGCTTCTGCGGCACCGGGTCGAACACACGGCAGACCTCGCTGGCCGAGCGGCCATCGGCCTGGATCAGCACCGCCAGCACCTGCAAGGCGGCGATCAGCCCGTCGCCGGTGGTGGAATAGTCGGACAGCACGACA
>NZ_BADK01000083.1 GCF_000333595.1 Azospirillum sp. B506 | reverse complement strand
CGTCCTGCCGACCAGAATGCCCAGCTCGTCGCACAGCTCGAAAAAGGCGTCGCCCTCATACAGCATGGTGCCGCCGACGCGGACCATGTTGGCGCCGGCCTCGCGCATCCGGCGCAGTTCCGGTTCATAGGCGGCACGGTCCGACGACAGCCCGACCGGATCGACCGGCACCCAGCAACCGCCGCGGCAGAACACGCGCTCGCCGTTCACCAGCAGGGCGAAGCCGTTGCCATCCGGTCCGCGGTCGATAGCGAGCGAGCGGAAGCCGACACGGCCGAGGTCCACGTCGACCGATCCAATGCGGGCCACGACATCATGCAGAACCGGCTCGCCATGGCTGTGCGGCCACCAGGGCTCCACGCCCGGCAGGGTCAGGTCGGCGCTGAAGCCGTCGATGCCGTCGAAGGTCAGCGGCGCCGTTTGGCCGGCCACCTCGACCGAACCATTGGTGCCGGGAGCAGCCCCCTCCACCGTCAGGCGCAACGAGAGATGGCCGTCCCGCCCGTCATAGCCGCTGCGCAGGTCGGCGGCGAGCACGCGGCAGGGGCCGCTCTCCTCCACCAGCTCCACCGGGCGGAAGGGGCCGACGGCGTGGATCGGCGGGCACCAGCCCGGCATGTGGCCGAGCAGGGTGGTGCGGACGAAGCGCAACCCCGCCGGTTCGGCCAGTTTCGGGCGCCAGCGGGCGCGGCCCTTCTTCGCCGCCAGCACCGGGTGCAGGGCGTGGAAGCGGATGGACAGCTCCGCCTCGCCGGCCAGCGTCACCGGCACCTCATGGGCCAGATACATGCTGTCGGAGGTCAGGATGCGCTCGCCGTCCAGCCGCACCTCCGCGATGGTGGCGAGGCCGTAGAAGCGCAGGACATGGGGGCCATGGCCGGTGAGGCGGGTGCGGTAGAGGAAATCCCTGTCGTGCAGCGGGGCGGGATCCTCCGCCGACCACAGGCCGGCGGCCTGGAGCGCCTGGGCGGCGGTGCCGGGCACCGGAGCGGAGATGCCCTCCCCGCTTTTCTCCGGTCCGCCGGGCGCCGAGACGGTCAGCGTCCATCCCCGATCCAGAAGGGTCCGCCGCTGTCCCGTGACCGCTCGGATTAGGGCCATGGGTCTCACCCGTACCGGCGGGCCAGACTGCCCATGACGGTGTCGTAGCCGCGCTCCAGCCGGTCGAAGCTTTCGGTCAGGTCGGGCACCTTGCGCCGGGCCACCGTGCGGGCCAGCTGGAACTGCATGGCCTTGGCGCCCTCGGCGATGGATTGGCAGGCCTCCACCGCGTCCACCGGGCCGTCGAGCCAGCGGATATAAGCGCCCAGCAGTTCGAAATTGGCGCCAAGCTGGCGCAGCAGGTTGAAGGCATAGAGGTGGAAATACTCCATCGGCCGGGACAGCAGCCGGTCGAGATGCTCGGGAAAGGCGGCGCGGTAGGCCGTCACCGGGTTGCCGGCCGGGCGGCGGGCGAGATGGCGGCGCAACAGGTCGAGCGACGCGGCGACCAGCGCCCCGCCCTCCTGCGCCTTTCCGCCGGGCTTGACGAACTCGACATAGGGGAAGAGCGGCCCGGCCGCCGCGGCGACGACGCCCTGGTAATCGGCGCCGTCGAGCCGGTAAAAGCCGGCATTGTGGAAATAGTCCATCGTTCCGGCACCTGCGTCGATGCGGACGATGCCGACCGTGGTCTTCACATGGGTGGTGCCGTAGGAGGTGCCGCGGGTGTCCGGCAGGTGGAAGCCGTCGACCTCCACCAGCACCAGACCGCCGTCAGGACTGCGCCGCAGTTGCTCGGCCACATGGGCCTCGACGCTGTCGTAGATCGCCAGCTCCTGCACGCGCAGGCCGTACAGCGTCTCCAGATCCTCCAGCGGCACCTTGAAGAAGGTGAACTGGTCGCCTTCGAAATCCTGGGTGACGGTGAAGCCCAGCATCGCCCGCGGTTCCAGTCCGCGGGCATGCAGCGCCTCGATCCACAGATCGACGTAGCAGTTGGTCTCCGGCCAGATGCGCTCTCCCTGGTGCAGGGGATGGCGGTCGTAGCCGTCGGGGTGGTGCGGCGTCCACATGGCGCCGGTCACCCCCACAGGACCTTGCGCACCGACCCCGGCCATAGCGCGGTGTCAAAGCCGTGATGGCGGAACAGAGCCAGGGCCACGCGCTCCATGCCGAAGCCGACGCAGGCGGTGTGGGCGACGTCGCCATCGGCGCTGTGGATGTCCCACAGATGGCCGAAATGGTCCTGGTGGTAGTTGAAGCTCAGGCAGGCGGTCGGCTTCTCGCTGCTGGTGATCGGGATCAGCAGCTCGAACTTCAGCTTCTGCTCGCGCTGGCTGCTCGACAGCATGGCGCCGGCCCGGCCGAAGAAGGGATCGTTGGCGACATCGACGTCGAGCGGCACCTCCAGCGAGCCCATCATCGCGCGACCGCGCTCCAGCCACAGCTCGCGGAACTCCACCACCTGATCGGGGGTGCCGATGCGGATGTACTCGCGCATGCGGAACAGCTGCATGCGGGCGGGGTCGATCGACGGCTCATGCCGGAAGCAGTAGGAGAAGACGTCGATCAGCTTGCCCTCGCCGGGCAGCGGGCCGCGCCGCGCGATGGTCGGATAGACCGGGTAGCAGGCGGCCGGCGTCATCACCACGTCGGTCGCCACCTGGTCCTCGGTCCAGTCCTGGCCCTCCTCCAGCCGGCGCAGCAGGGTGCGGTGCGCCTTCTCGTCGCCGCCGAAGCTGTGGATGGTGCCGGCGAGATGGGGGAAGCTCTTGAGATACTCGCTTTCCTCGAAATACTGCCGGTTCAGGGCCGGCGGGAAACGCATCACCTCCGCCCCGTCCCGGCCGCCCCAACGGGTGACCAGCGCGTCGAAACGCTCCACCACATCCTCGAAGACGCCGCTGCGGCCATAGAGGCCGTCCACCCCGGTGGGGATCAGCAGGCCGGCGTCCACCAGCTCGTCGCGATAGGCGGCCTGGGCGGCCGTGATGTCGACCATGTTCATTCGAAGGCCCCCGACCCGTCGCGCTGGACGAGAAGCTGGGTGGAGATGTGCGACATGATGCGGTCGTTGCCGATCATGAGCGCGGCGGAATGGGCATCGCGCAGGTGGCGGCCCAGGCTGTAGGGGGTGTCGTTGCGGTAGCCGGCCAGCCCGCAGGTGCGGATCGCCGCCTCCACCACCTCGCGCACCAGCTCCGAGCTGGTGACCTTCAGCGTGCTCATCGCCGTGGCGAAGGACAGGCCGACCAGCTGCTCCGGCGAACCGCTGGCCAACTCGTACTGACGGATGGCGGCGAGGATGACCGCCTTCATCTGCTGCAGCTTGGCCGTCGCCTCGGCCAGCCGCAAGGCCGACGCCGGGGTGGTACCGGGTTTGCGCTTGGCTTCGGAACGGACGAAGGCGCGGGCGCGGCTGACCGCGTCGGCGGCGATGCCGAGCCAGGTGCTGCTCCACAGGATGTGGGTCACCGGCAGCATGGTCTGGGCCGACAGGTCGGCGTAGGGCAAGGGCAGGATCTGGCCGATGACGCCCGCCGCCTCCAGCCGGTAGCCGTCGGAGCAGGTGCCGCGCATGCCCATGGCGTCCCAGCGGGTCGTCTTCTCCAGCCGGTAATCGTCCTTGGTCACCACCACCAGAACCTGATCCGACGACGGCGCGTCGGGATTGCGCCGCGCGGTGACCAGGATCACGTCCGACTGGTCGCCGTAGGAGATGACGGAGGCGTTCTTCGCCAGGGTGAAGCGGTCATGTTCGGCCCCCGGATCCGGCTTGACCGCGCAGACGCTGTTGCGGATGTCGCCGCCGGTCTCCGCCTCGGTCGTGGCGGATCCCAGTAGGAGCTGTTCGGCGGCGATGCGCGCCTTCAGGTCGCGGTGCCAGCCGTTGGTGCCATGGTTCACCAGACAGGCGATCTGGATCTGGTGCATGGCATAGATCATGCCGGTGGCGGCACAGCCGCGGGCCAGCGCGTGGCAGGCCGCCGCCACCTCGAACAGCGAGGCACCGCCGCCGCCGAATTCCGCCGGGATCATGACGCCCAGCAGCCTCTGCTCGCGCAGGGCGTCGAAGGCCTCGGTGGGGAAGCGGCCGTCGCGGTCGACCGCTTCGGCATGGCGCGCGGCGATCCCGGCGCCGATGGCGCGCGCGCGGGCGGCGACGTCGACCTGGGCTGGCACCGAAGCCGGAGCCAGCTCGGCCAGGCCGGCCGGGGCGGCGTTCACGCCTCGCCCCCGTCGACCAGGCCACGCACCGCGTCGCGGATGGCGGCGATGCTCTCGAAGGTGCGGCGGTTCAGCAGCTTCTCGGGAAACTCGACGTCGAACTCCTCCTCCAGCCCCAGCATCAGGCCGACACAGCCATGCGAGGTGAGGCCGGCGGCATAGAGGTCGTCGTTTATGGCGAGCGTTTCGGCATCGACCGCCAGACCGCCGCATTCCGCCAGGACGGAGCGGATGCCGGCGATCATTCCGTCATCGCCTCCGCTGACGCCTCCACTGGCGGCCCCGCCAATGGCGGAAGCGGAAAGTCCGGCACTCTGAGAGCCCATGAAGGACGGATTGGCGTAAGGCGGGCTGGCATCCTGCGGCATTCTCGAATTCCCTCGGGCAGACTTGCTGATCCCAAGCTAGCCACGCCACCCCGGTGCTTCCACTCGGCATCGGTATGGCCGCGCCGCTATCCAAGTGATCGCTTTTTCACCGGTGGGGGTAAGCACAGGGATAGGGTCGGTCGATGGCCCGGATGCCTTTGGTGCTGCCCGCTATGGCCATGATCCTTGCGCATAGGCTCCGGCTCCGACATGAGCCCGGCCCTTGGCCGGCAAGAATCCGGGCCTCTCCACCGGGAGCCGCTGCGCCGCTGGCGGGCAACAGGCTTTCCCGCGAACGAAATTTTTCTTCTCCTTATGTCCACCACTTTCGTATAGCGGAAGGATAATGACTATCTTTTCTTGCCAGCGGAAAAGAAGTTGACGCCGACGCCCCCTGTCGAAAAGCATGCAATGGCCGGTGTGGCCGATGGTCGCAAGCTTCCCTTAACACTTGCACGGCCATGATTGCGCACAATGCGGACTTGCGGCCCGAAAAAGGCCGCCGATCCCCCGGTCAGAGTTCGTGCCGCCCATTTTTCGTGCAGATCGACCAGCAGCCACCACACCCGTTCTCAAGGGACACCGACGCCATGACGACCGCCGCCCCCGCGATGCCACAGCCCGGCTCCCCCCCGTCCGCCAGTCGGTCCGGCGGCACCGGGCGCCGTCTGGGTGTGCGGGCGAAGCTGATGCTGGCCTTCGCCGGCATGGCGGCGATGACGGTCGCGGCGAGCGCGGTCGGCCTGGTGTCCTTCTCGGCGGTCGAGCGGCCGATGGCGCAGATCGCCGACACCAGCCTGCCGGAGATGGAGCTGGCGACCCGTCTGGCCGGCGAGAGCGGCGCCATCGCCTCGGCCGCCCCCATGCTCGACGGCGCCTCCAGCCAGGAGGAGCGGGAACAGCTGCGGACGCAGGCCCAGGAGCGCGCCCGCGGCTTCCTGGCGCTGGTGGACGAGCTGGCCCGGCGCCGGCCGCAGGATCCCCTGTTGTCGGAGGTGCGCGAGACCGGCAACGCCCTGATCGGGACGCTGGACCGGATCAACGACGGGGTGGGGCGGCGCCTGTCCCTGCACGACCGGCGCGAAGCGGCCTCCACCCGGCTGGCCCAGACCTATGACGGGTTCATCAAGACCCTGGCGCCGGTGGTCGATGCCGCCGGTCAGGCGCTGCAGGAAAAGGGCATGGCGCTCGACGGCGGCACCGACCGCGAGATGGGGGCGCTGTCGGACGCCGTGCGGTCGATGATCGCGCTCTACGACCTGCGCGGCGGCATCGCCGGCGCGCTCGATGCGATGAACCGCTCCGGCACGGCGCTGGACGCCAAGGCCATCGGCGAACAGCAGCAGGCCTATCTGGAAGCCTCGTCGCAGGTGACGGCCACGCTCGGCACGCTGGGCGACCGCCTGCCCGCCGATGCCGCCGGCAAGATCGATGCGCTGTTCCTGTTCGGCTATGGCAAGGACAATGTCTTCGACCTGCGCCGCGCCGCGCTGGACGGCACCGAGAACAGCGGCGGGGTGGCCGACCGGCGGCTGGCCGAGCGGCTGGCGTCCGCCCGGACCCAGGCCGCCCAGCTGCTCGGCCTGCTGAACGCCCCGCTGCGCAAGGTGCAAAGCGACATCAAGCGCGCCAACTTCGACATCCGCTCCCAGGTGCAGGAGGCGGTGCAGGATCTGCTGGGCCGCGGGCTGGAGCAGTTCCGGACCAATCTGGAGCTGTCGACCTTCGGCACCGCCCTGACCGGCGCGCTGAACGAGGCGTCGCAGGCCCCCGATGCCGCCCGGCTCGACCTGCTGGAAAAGCGCTTCGCCACCGCCTCCTCGTCGCTCTATGAGCGGATCGGCACGCTGCGCGCCCAGGCGGGCGACAATGCCGCCGGCACCGAGGTGCTGGCTGCCCTGGTGAAGGCGCTGATCGGCTTCGGCCGGGAGAGGAAGGCGTGATCGCCTTGCGCCGCGGCGAAATTGCCGCGATGGCGGACACCGAGCGGATGCTCGCCGAGAACCGGGAGCTGGCCCGGCGCTTCGCCGCCACCGTCGACCGCAAGATCGCCGCGATGCGGGAGGAGGCCAAGGCCGCGGTCGCCGGAACCGACGACACCATCGCCGCCGGCCGCAAGATGCTGATTCTGTTTGCGGTGGGCAGCCTGATCGGCGCCGCCGCCCTGGCCTGGCTGGTGGTGGGCCGCCACATCGTCGCCCGGCTGAGCGCGCTGTCCGATGCCATGCGGGCGATTGCCGCCGGCAACCTCAACGCCCCGATTCCCGCTGCCGGAGGGGATGAGATCGGCGACATGACCCGCGCCCTGATGGTCTTCCGCGACACCGCCAACGAGGCGAGGGCCGCCAATGCGCGGGCCGAGGCGGAGCGCGGCCGTGCGGCCGGCGAACGCCGCCGCGCCATGGTGGAAATGGCGGAGAATTTCGAGACCAGCGTCCGCGGCGTGCTGGACCGCGTCGCCCAGGCCGCCGGCGAGATGCAGAGCATGGCCGAACGCATGAACCACAGTGCCGGCCTGACCGCCGGAGAGGCGACGACGGCCGCCAGCAGTTCCCAGCAGGCCGAGGGCAACGTCAAGGCGGTCGCCGCCGCGACGGAGGAGCTGTCGGCCTCGATCCAGGAGATCGGCAGCCAGGTCCATGCCTCCAGCCAGATCGCCCGAAAGGCCGCCGAGGAGGCCGAACGCACCGACCGCACGGTGGAGGGGCTGGCCCAGACCGCCGGCCGCATCGGCGAGGTCGTCGGGCTGATCCAGTCCATTGCCGGCCAGACCAACCTGCTGGCGCTGAACGCCACCATCGAGGCCGCCCGTGCGGGAGAGGCCGGCAAGGGCTTCGCCGTCGTGGCGTCCGAGGTGAAGGGCCTCGCCACCCAGACGGCGAAGGCGACGGAGGACATCTCCGCCCAGATCGCCGCCATGCAGTCGGTGACGCAGGAGGCGGTGGACGCCATCCGCTCCATCGCCGGCACCATCCGCGAAGTGAACGAGATCGCCGCCACCATCGCCGCCGCGGTCGAACAGCAGAGTGCCGCCACCCGCGAAATCGCCCGCAATGTGGGAGAGGCGGCGGACAGCACCCAGCATGTGCGCGGCAACATCGACAGCGTCGCCGATGCGGCGCGGGAATCGGGGGATTCGGCCAACCGCGTGCTGTCGGCCTCCTCCACCGTGCAGGAGCAGCTGCAGACGCTGGCCGGTCAGGTCGACGTGCTGGTGGGCGAGATGCGGGCGGCCTGACAAGGCCGTAGCCCGCCCGACCGGGGGACGGGCTACGGCCCGTCCGCCAGCTCGCGCAGGGCGGCGGTGTCGCAGCGGAAGCGGTTGGGCCGCAGCTCGTCCAGCAAGCCCTGCCGCTTCAGTTCGGCGACGACGCGGCTGGCGGTCTCGGTGGTGATGCCGAGCACGGCGCCGACATCCTCCCGCCCGAAGAAGTCGCATTCGCCGCGGTCGTCCACCAGGGTCAGGAACAGCCGGGCGACCCGCGCCCGGGCGCTGCCGGTGCCGAGTTCGACCAGGAAGGCGTCGGCCCGCTCCACGGCCTGATGCCAGCGGCGCATCAACTGCTGGTGCAGGTGCTGCGTTTCCTCCGACAGGCGCTGGATCACCGCGCGCGGGATGCGGCAGGTCAGGACGGGATGGATGGCGATGGCGGTGTGGCGATAGGGTTCGCCCAGCGCCGCCTCCAGCCCGGCAGTGTCGCCGGTGCGCAGGAGCCGGACGATGCGCTGGCCGCCGTTGGGCAGATACTGCACCAGCTTCACCAGCCCGCCGCGCACGGTGTAGAGCGCCGCCGGCTCGTCGCCGACATGGTAGAGCGCGGCCCCTGGCGCCACCGTCATCTCGTCGATCGGCAGGTGGATCAGGTTGAAATCGGCTTCCGTCAGGTCGGCGAAAAGCGCCGAGTCCCGGATGCCGCACCCCCGGCAATTCGCCAGCCCCCGCCATGCCGCGTTGATGCTGGTCTTCTTCACGCTCATGTCCATGGAATTGTGGGGCGGCGATGCTGTGGGTACGAACGGTGTCCGGCGCGCAGTGTGGCAGCTTTTTGGATGGGTTCCAAGGATGCGGGGACGCTTTTACGCCGCGCTTTCCGTCACCGGCGGCACTTCCCGCACCTCCTCCCGCAGGGTGACGGCGCCGTTGGTGCGCTCCAGCACCAGCTTGCGGCTGTGATGGGCGCCCAGCCCGGCATGGTGGCCGATGGTCAGCAGGGTGGCGTGCGGCAGCTCCCGCTCCATCAGGGTCAGCAGCTCCTCCTCCGCCGGGGGATCCAGGCTGTCGGTGGCGTCTTCCAGGAAGATCCAGTCCGGGCGCCGGATCAGCAGCCGGGCGAAGCCCAGGCGCTGGCGCTCGGGCACCGACAGGGCCTCGTCCCAATGATCGACGCTGTCCAGGCGATCGACCAGATCGGGCAGGCCGACAGTGACCAGCGCCTCGGCCGCCTGTTCGTCGCCGACCGAGGAGGCGGCACCGGGATAGGCCAGCACCGCGCGCAGGCTGGCATGGGGCAGATAGGGCCGTTCGGGCATGAAGAAGACGCGGGTGTGGGCCGGCAGGGTGATCAGCCCGCGACCCCAGGGCCAGACGCCGGCCACGGCGCGGAACAGGCGGATGGTCGCCGCGGCGTCGCCGCCGATCAGCACGCGGTCACCCGGCCGCACCTCCAGGTCGAAGGGATGGACGATGGCCGTGCCGTTCGGCTCGTCGATGGCGACACCGCGGAAGCTCAGGGTGGTATGCTCGTCCGCCCGCACCAGCTGGATATGGCCGTCCGGCACGTCGCAGACGTCGCGGTCCAGCCGCACCAACGCATCGTGCAGGCTCAGCACGCGCTCCACCGACGCCCGCCATTCGGCGACGCGCGGCAGGTTGTCGATGGGCCAGGACAGGGCGCCGACCGTCTGCTGGAACGCCTGCGCCGTCTGCATCAGCACACCCAGCGTGATCGTGCCGGCGATGTAGCGCGGAGCGGCGACCAAGATCGGGAAGGCGGTGGACAGCACGGAATAGCTGGCGCTGAACACCATCATGTGGCTGAGCGCGCGGGTCTGGCCGTTCCAGCCCCGCACCACCCCAGCGAACAGGCCGGAGAGATGCCCACGCTCCGCCGATTCCCCATGCAGCAGGGCGATGGTCTGGCCGTTCTCGCGGATGCGGGCCAGCGCGAAGCGGAAGTCGGCCTCATAGCCCTGGCGCCGGTTGACCGCATTGACCAGCGGCTGGCCGATCAGCATGGCGATGGTCGTGCCCATCGCGGCATAGAGCAGCGCGACGAAGAGCAGATGGCCGGGCACCGACAGTTCGGCCCCGAACAGCGTGACCGACAGGGTGCCGGACAGCATCCACAGGATGTTGGTGAAGCTGATCAGCAGCAGCGCGCAATAGGTCAACGAATGGCCGAGATCGATGGCCATCTCCGCGGTGATGCGGATGTCCTCGGCGATGCGGCCGTCGGGGTTGTCGTGCTCGCCCGGCATATAGGCGATCTGGTGATGGCGGCCGCGGCGCAGCCAGTCCTCCAGCAGCTTGCGCGTCAGCCAGTCGCGCCAGCCCATCTGCAGCCGGCGCTTCACCCGCAGATGCAGGACGACGATGACGATGTTGTAGAGGATGATCAGCCCGACCAGACCGATCATGGTCAGGAAGCGGTTCATGGAGCGCTGTTCGAGCGCGTCGAACAGCCGCTCGCTCCACAGGTTGATCAGGACGGGGACCGAGACCTGCCCCACCGTCAGCACCACCAGCGCCACGGTCAGCGCCCACACGGTCAGCCGCGACCGCCCGTGCCAATAGCCCCCTGCTAGTCTCAGGAACCGGCGGGCGAAGCCGGCCGCTTCGCCACCGGACCCAGTCCCGTTCCCGCTGCCGCCTGTCTTGTCGGTCATGCCGCCCATCCCGGGCCTCCGCCCTCAATCCTTCACCGTCCGTATAACTAACGAATAGGACGTGACAGGCCGAAAGTACAGGGGCACCGGCGAAAGAAGGCTTAAAGCCTCCCGCTTCTCACAACCTCGGCGAGGAAGCGGTAGCTGTCCTTCGGCGTGCGTTCCAAGCTGTCGTAATCGACCCGCACGATGCCGAAGCGTTTCGACAGGCCGAAGGCCCACTCGAAATTGTCCAGCAGGCTCCAGCACAGATAACCCTTCACGTTGCATCCGTCGGCCAGCGCCTGCGCCACCGATTCCAGATGCTCGCGATAGAACAGCACGCGCTCGGCATCGTGGATCTGGCCGTCCGGCGTCACCACGTCGTCATAGGCGCAGCCATTCTCGGCGATGAAGACGGCGGGGTTGCCGTAGTCGGTGCGGAATTCGGTCAGCAGGTCGTACAACCCCTCCGGCTGCACCGGCCAGGCCATGCCGGTCCAGCGCCGGCACCGGGCCTCGCCCCAGCCGACATCGAAGGGCCGCCCCTCCTCATGCTTCATCGTCATGCGGGAGTAGTAGTTGATGCCCAGCAGGTCGATGGGATAGCGGATCGCCTCCTCGTCGCCGGGCAGAACGAAGTCCGCCATCCTGTCGGCCAGCAGCGCCGGGATTTGTCCGCGCATCAGCCCGTCCAGCGCCACCCGGTTCCACACCGCGTCCCAACGGGCGGCAGCGGCGACATCCTCCGGCCGGTCGCTGTCGGGAACGCTGGGCTGAAGGTTGAGGACGGTGCCCAGCGTCAGGCCGGAGTGCTCCGCCACAATGGCGCGCAGGGCGGCACCCTGCGCCAAATTCTGGTGATGCAGGGCGCGCAGGATGCCCTGTTCGCCCAGCCTGTGGCCGGGGGCGTGCTCCCCCACGCCATAGCCGAAGATGGCGACGACGTTCGGTTCGTTCAGCATCATCCAGCTCTTGACCCGGTCGGCCAGCCGGGCGGTGACGATGCGGGCATAGTCTGCGAAGGGGCCGACGATCTCCCGCCCCTGCCAGCCGCCGGCATCCTCCAGCGGTGGCGGCAGATCCCAGTGATAGAGGCAGGCCATCGGCGTGATGCCCGCCTCCAGCAGGCCATCGACCAGCCGGTCGTAGAAGTCGAGGCCGCGCGTCTCCACCGCCCCGGTTCCCGTCGGCAGGATGCGCGGCCAGGCGATGGAGAAGCGGTAGCTGTCGAAGCCCGCCGCCTTCATCAGCGCGATGTCTTCCGGGTAGCGGTGATAATGGTCGCAGGCGACGGCGGCGCTGCTGCCGTCCATGATGCGGCCTTGCGCCGTGAACGTATCCCACACGCAAGGCCCGCGCCCGTCCGCATCGACCGCCCCTTCGATCTGGTAGGCGGCGGTGGACGCCCCCCAGCGGAAATCCGGTGGGAAACTCAGCGGCTTGGCATCGTCGGCCTGGGACACGGGCTGGCTGAAGCTGTCCATTCATTTCCTCCCACGGGGATGGTTCGTTTTCCCCAGCATGCCCCAGCAGCAACCCGCGCGCCATGGGGCAAGCATGCGGACGGTCCGGGCGCGACGCGGTGGCGCAGCCGCAGGTGGTTGCACGCAGGGGGGCTTGCGGGTCCATCCCAACGGCGTAGCCTTATTTCCAAAGACGGCGGTCAGCCGCTCCGTTTGCGGAGGAAAACAATCATGCCCAACACCACCAAGCCCAACACCACCAAGATCGTCTTCATCGGCGCCGGCAGCGCCGCCTTCGGACTCAGCCTGTTCCAGGACCTCTTCTCCACCACCGAGCTGGCCGGCAGCACCCTGACGCTGGTCGATACCAACCAAGAGGCTCTCGACCGCATGGCGGCGCTGGCCGACGTGTTGAACCGGCACGGGAATGCGGGCCTCACCATCGAGAAGACCACCGACCGCAAGGCGGCCCTCCAGGGCGCCGGTTTCGTCCTGTGCGCCATCGCCATCGATCGCAACCGGCTGTGGAGGCTGGATTTCGATGTGCCGAAGAAACATGGCATCCGCCATACGCTGGGCGAGAATGGCGGTCCAGGCGGCCTGTTCTTCACACTGCGCACCCTGCCGTTGATCGTCGACATCGCCCGCGACGTCGAGGCGATCTGCCCGGACGCGCTGTTCATCAACCTGTCGAATCCGGAAAGCCGCATCGTGCTGGGGCTGTCCCGCTGCACCGGCGTAAAGACGCTGGGGCTCTGCCACGGCATCTTCCTGGCGCGCTGGTTCATCTGCCAGATCCTGGGCATGGCCGAGAAGGAGGTCGATGTCTGGGGCGCCGGGCTGAACCATTTCCAGTGGCTGACCGCCATCCGCGAGAAGGCGACGGGGCGCGACCTCTACCCCCTGCTGCGCGAGCGGGAGGCGACGCACGACCCGTCCTTCACCCCCTTGGCGCGGCGCCTGTTCCACGCCTTCGGCCTGTGGGTGACCCCCAGCGACGACCACACCGGCGAGTTCCTGCCCTATGGCTGGGAAGCCGGGGAGCACGGTTTCGACTTCCGCCACGACGAAGAGGGCCGCGTCATCCTGCGCGACCTGATGGACGGCG
>NZ_BADK01000084.1 GCF_000333595.1 Azospirillum sp. B506 | reverse complement strand
AAGGAAGGGCTGACCACGGACGTCGCCCTACCTGCCTTCACCGTCGCGGGCAGCGGCGCAGGCGGCGTTCAGGTTGACGCCGACCCGACGCAGTACATCGAGCGTCAGTTCCAACTCCTCCGGCGAGATGCCTCGATGGGCAACCTGGGCAATTTCGGATGCGCTGGGCATCATGGTCTGACGCAACGCCCTGCCCTTGTCGGTCAGGAAGATGTTCATCTTGCGTCGGTCGTGACTGTTGCGCACGCGCTGGACGAGGCCCTGGCCTTCCATCACATTGACCGCGGTGACGGTGGTCGGCTCCATCATGCCGACGCGGTGGCTCAATTCCCGCTGGGTCAGGCCGTCTTCCTCCCACAGGGCGCGCAGGAAGAACCATTGCCCCATGCTGACCCCGGACCGCGCGATGCGCGTCTGCAGAGCACGGGCGAAGGCGCGATTCACCTCCCGGACGACGAACGATAACGCCCCGTCGGACGACTCGGACACGTCCTCCGACTCCTCGGGGCGTTCCGGCTCCCACCCCTTGACAGACGCCTCCATACCGACAATCTCTCTGCCATCGTTCACATGCCCACAACCATCCCTGCCACCCGGCATGCATGCCGGGCGGTCGCCTGTCGAAGCGGCGCCGAGGCATTGCATCGATCAGGTCCATGCCGGTCCGGTGACACCACCTTGACACGAATGGGCATGGCTGCGTCGTCCAATCATAACGTGTTGCGTGCAAAGCGCAAATCAATTGCGCAGCCACCAATCGCCGGCATGCAATGATATGCCGCCTCAGAAGCCCCATATCGGCCTCGGGCGAAGCAGAACTCTGACCTTGTGTCTTCGCATCGCGGCCTTGTGTCACGGCCATCTTTCCGCCCACGCCAGCGGCCACCATATCCGCATATGATGCTCGACATGATCATTGCCGATTGAGTGGGTTTTATTTAGCCATTCGTACGGCACCGAACCGCCAAAATGAACATTTTGCTAATTCGCCGACATTTCCATCTTGTCCGCTTGTAACCGCCGCGACCTTTGGTCACACAGGTGAGAGCAGCCCTTCCCTCACGAGCCGTGGATCCGCAATGACCGCCTCGCCGACCCTTCCGTCGTCCCGTACCGTCACCGTCGCCGCCACCCAGATGGCCTGCAGCTGGGATCGTGCCGCCAATGTCGACGGTGTCGAATCGTTGATCCGCGAGGCC
>NZ_BADK01000085.1 GCF_000333595.1 Azospirillum sp. B506 | reverse complement strand
TCCATCATGTAGGTGAGGAACTCGCGGAACAGCGCGGTGTAGGCGGCATCGACCTCGCCATCGCGATCGCGGACGGAGGTTGCGAGGTCGGCGTCCTGCAACGCATAGGCGCGGCGCATGTCGCCGATCATCGCCTGAACCATCCGCCCCATGCGGACCAGCGAGGCGACCGGCGGCGCCACCGGCAGGGTGGCCAACGTCACCGCCCGCTTGGCGACGGAACCGGCGAAATCTCCCATCCGTTCCAGGTTGGAGGCGATCTTGAGTGCCGCGACGATCTCGCGCAGATCCTTCGCCATCGGCTGGCGCAGAGCCAGCAAACGAACGGTCATCGCCTCGACCTCCGCTTCCAGGCGGTCGATTTCCGCGTCTCCCTTCAGCACCTCGCCGGCGATGTCGGCATCGGGGCCGGCAAGCGAATCGAGCGCAAGGGCCACCTGCCGCTCCACCAACTCGCCCATCCGGTCGATGGTGCCGCGCAAGGCCGTAAGTTCTGCATCGAAGGCCGCAATCGTATGTCCACCCGACATGATCCCCAACTCCTTGTTCTGACTGGGCTACGACAGGCGGATCGGCGCCCTGCGCCCCGCAGATGGGGGCTGACGCCGCCGGCGCCAAGCCGTATCGGCACTGGTGTCTGCTTTAACCTTTGGCATAGATTATTTCAGGACACTGGTCTATCGATGGACCACGCAACCATGCAGACCGGATAGGGCAGATGACACCGCACGAGTTGGTTGCCGTGCTGGAAAAGCACGAGCGCTGGCTGAAGAACAAGTCGGGCGGTTCGCGCGCCAACCTGACCATGGCGAACATGGAAGGTTCGAATCTGTCCGGGGTCAATCTGGCCCAGGGCAAGCTGTCCGGTGCCAACCTGTCCCATTGCGACCTGTCCAACGCCAATCTCAGCACCGCCGACCTGTTCGCCGCGCACCTGACGAAAGCGGATTTGTCGGGCTGCAACCTGTTCCGTGCCGACCTGCGCGGTGCCCATATGCGCGGCGCCAAATTGAAGCGCGCCATCCTGAGGGAGGCCGACCTGCGCGGCGGCGCCCTGCTCTATGGCGGACAGGGCGGCAAAAATGGCAAGGGACTGGATTTTGTCCGCTCCGACCTGTCGGGGACCGATTTCGACGATGCGTCGCTGAACAACGCCAACCTGTCGGGTGCCGACCTGACCGATGTGTCGATGAACGGCGCGGATTGCGAGGGCGCGCTGCTGACAGGCGCTACGCTGATGCGCGCCAGCATGAAAAGCTGCAACCTCGCCCGCGCCGACCTGCGTGGCAGCAACCTGTCGGGCGTGAACCTGCAGGGGGCCGTGCTGCGTGACGCCAACCTGTCCGGCGCCATGCTGGCCGGTGCCAACCTGCGCAACGCCGATCTCCAGGGGGCGAAGCTGGAAGGCGCCGATCTGGCCGGAGCCGACACCACCGGCGCCAATCTCGCGCGCTCGGCCGACAATTTCTCCGTTCAGATCCAACAGGCGCTGCACAGCCATTACACATGGATCAACACCAATGGAACGATGGGCGCGCGGGCCGATCTGACCGGTGCCGACCTCAGCCATATCGACCTGTCGGGAGTGAACCTGTCGGGCGCCAACCTGAAGCGGGCAAACCTCAGCGGCGCCAAGATGCGCGAAGCGCTGCTGATCATGTGCGACATCTCGGAATCCATGCTGGCCGGCGCCGATTTCAGTGGCGCGATCCTGGACGGCGCCAACATGCGCGGCGCCAACATGGAGGGAGTGAGGCTGGACGGGGCGGGAGTCGGCTGGGTCGATATAAAGGGACCGGATGGTCAGCCGACCGGTCGCCTGTGGGCAGCGAACCTGAA
>NZ_BADK01000086.1 GCF_000333595.1 Azospirillum sp. B506 | reverse complement strand
CAGCATGGCGGAGGCAATCGCCCGGCGGCTCACATCAAGATGGTGGCGCCGCCATCGACGACCAGGACGTGACCGTTGACATAGGACGCCGCCGCCGAGGCCAGGAACACCGCCGCCCCGGCGATCTCCTCCGGCCGGCCCCAACGGCGCATCGGCGTGCGGTTGGTGAAATAGGCCCCGCGCTCCGGATCGCTCACAATCGCCAAATTCGTTTCGGTTGCGAAAAAACCGGGCGCAATGGCGTTGCTGGTCAGCCCCTGCGGGCCGTACTCGGCAGCCAGCGCCCGCACCATGCCGTTCAGCCCGGACTTCGCCGCGGCATAGACGCTGTCGTTGGCCCGCGCGATCTGCCCGGCGACGGAGGTGACGGCGATCAGCCGGCCACGCCCGCGCGGCAGCATCAACCGCGCCGCCTCGCGCGCCAGGATCAGGCCGGAGGCCAGATCGACGTCGAGCAGGCCGGTGATCTCGTCGTCGGTCAGATCGGCGAGCGGCTTGCGGTTGCGCTGCCCGACATTCTGGACCAGAACGTCGAGCCGGCCATGCTCTCGTTCGATCCGGGCGAAGGCATCGCGCACCGCCGCCCGGTCCGACACGTCGAAGGCCAGCACCGACGCGTTGCCGCCGGCCGCCTCGATCTCGGCGACGCGAGCCTCCAGCGTGGCGGCGTCGCGGCCGTTCAGCAGCACATGCGC
Organism: Azospirillum sp. B506; assembly: GCF_000333595.1. Classification (GTDB taxonomy): domain Bacteria; phylum Pseudomonadota; class Alphaproteobacteria; order Azospirillales; family Azospirillaceae; genus Azospirillum. Next base: position 898 of record NZ_BADK01000086.1, on the reverse strand, counting down.
GCCGGAGCCGGCCAGCGCCCGCGCGATTTCCAGCCCCAGCCCGCGCCCCGAGCCGGTGACGAGCGCCACCTGACCGGCGAGCGAGAAAGTCGACAGGTAGGCCAAAGTGGAAGGAGTCGTCGCAGTCATCTCTGCCCCCTGTCCGGTGCGGCGTTATGCCGGTCATTTAGCAGACGCAGCGGCCCAAGGGCAGCCCCGGAAATGGAAAAGGGGGCGCAAAGCCCGCGCCCCCTTCCCTCTCATCCGTCACCCGGTCAGTGGACAGACGCCTCGTGGCTGGCGGCGGAACTGGCCACCGGCGGCAGGGCGAAGCCGAGCGGCGGACGTTCCGGCGCCTTGAAGCCGTGCGCCCGGTCCTCCTCGACCACCACGCCGTCCAGCGCCAGCCGGCCGTCGACCACCGACAGCGACATGGTGGCCTTGCCCTCGACCTCCTCGTCGAGCAGACGCTCGGCGATCGGATCCTCGACGAGGCCCTGGATGGCCCGCTTCAGCGGACGGGCGCCGAAGGCCGGATCCCAGCCCAGATCGCCCAGCCGCCGCTTGGCCGCTGCATCCGCCGCCAGGGTGACGCCGCGTTCGGCCAGCCGCTCGTTGACGCGGGACAGCTGGATATCGACGATCCGCGACATCTGGTCCCGGCCCAGCCGGCGGAAGATCAGGACGTCGTCCAGCCGATTCAGGAACTCCGGCCGGAAGGCCTTGCGGACCGCGTCCATCACCTCCACCGTCACGCCGGCCATATCCTCGTCGTCGCCCAGGGCGCTCAGCGCCTCGGCCCCCAAGTTGGAGGTCATGATGAGGATGGCGTGGCGGAAGTCGGCGGTGCGGCCCTGTCCGTCGGTCAGCCGCCCGTCGTCCAGGCGCTGCAACAACACGTTCAGCACATCGGGATGCG
>NZ_BADK01000087.1 GCF_000333595.1 Azospirillum sp. B506 | reverse complement strand
AGAGGCAAGAGACGATCATGACTCGCGCACCGGCGAGCCGCGCCCTCGAACCCACTCCATTGTGGCTCAAATTGAGCAGCTACCTCGTCCTATCGGATGAGGAGAAGTTGTACCTCACCGATCTGGAGAGGACAATCGCTCGTGTATCGCCGCGCACTGATCTTCTTCAACAGGGAGAAAGATATCGGGACGTGCGGATCATGCGGGATGGCTGGGCAATCCGTCACAAGGCCTTGCCCGACGGCCGGCGTCAGGTCGTGAACTTCGTCCTGCCCGGCGACATCATCGGCATGTACTGCACCCTGTTCGAATCCGCCGACCACAGCGTCACCACGCTGACCCAGGTCGAGGTGGCGAGCTTCCCGCCCGAACGGATCGGCGAGCTGTTCCAGTCCTTCCCCCGCCTTGCCGCCGCGCTGGCCTGGTCCGGTGCGAGGGAGGAGGCGATCCTTGCCGAACGGCTGCTCAGTCTGGGCCGCCGCACCGCGCTGGAGCGCACCGCCCATCTGCTGGTCGAGCTTCTGCGCCGCCTCAGCATCGTCAACATGGTGACCGACGGCCATTTCGTGCTGCCGGTGACGCAGGAGATCCTGGCCGATGCGCTGGGACTGAGCATCGTCCACATCAACCGCACCCTGCGGCGGCTGCGCGACAGCGGCCTGATCGAGCTGAACGGCCAGCGCATCACCGTCAACGACGTCCGCCAACTCGCCTCCGTCGGCCAGTTCGACGAGCTGTACCTGCATCTGATCCGTGCCCCCCGCCGTCTGGAACGTGCCTTCTCCGGCGCCCACCTCCACACCGGCACCAGCCGCAACGGCGAAGACCGCGCAAAGGCGTAACGCCGGTCCTGCGGCAAATGCCCTCTCCCGACTTGGGAGAGGGGATTCCCAGATCACCTCGGTCAGCTTTCCCTGCGGCGGCGCCCCCGCCCGGCCTCTCCGCCATTTCCGCATCGCACAAATTCAGCGATGATGCGCCGACCATGTATCGGCGGATGCCTTCCCATGCCCATTTTCAGCGGCCATCCACCCGGAAACTGGGTGATCTCTTCAAAATAAATCATTGATTATAATATATATTTTTGGCACCGACTCCCCAGCCTGAAAAGCGACACATAAATCCTCTTTACAGTCGTTGATCTGTATCATATTTTCCATCCACGAACTGTTCGCTGGACCCGCAATCCATCTCGGGGATGCCGATGTACACGCAAGCTTTGGATGCCAAGACCGAGCAGGGCGCTCAACCGTCTCCCCGGCTGGTGACGGAGCAGGAAGCCGCTCTCCAGAGCCGCTTCCAGGAGCGTGTCGACGCCGAGGAGAAGATCGAGCCGCGCGACTGGATGCCGGAGGGCTACCGCCGCACGCTGGTCCGCCAGATCTCGCAGCACGCCCATTCGGAAATCGTCGGCATGCTGCCGGAAGGGAACTGGATCACCCGCGCGCCCACCCTGCGCCGCAAGGTGGCCCTGCTGGCCAAGGTGCAGGACGAGGGCGGGCACGGCCTCTACCTCTACAGCGCCGCCGAGACGCTGGGCGTGTCGCGCGACGAGCTGATCGGCCAGCTGCTGTCGGGAAAGGCCAAATATTCCAGCATCTTCAACTACCCGACCCCGACCTGGGCCGACATCGGCGCCATCGGCTGGCTGGTCGACGGCGCGGCGATCATGAATCAGGTGCCGCTCTGCCGCTGCTCCTACGGCCCCTATGCCCGCGCCATGGTCCGCATCTGCCGGGAGGAGAGCTTCCACCAGCGCCAGGGTTACGAGCTGATGCTGGCGCTGGCCCAGGGCACGCCGGAGCAGAAGCGGATGGCGCAGGACGCGCTGAACCGCTGGTGGTGGCCGTCGCTGATGATGTTCGGCCCGTCGGACGAGCAGTCCGCCCACTCCGCCCAGAACATGGCCTGGAAGATCAAGCGCTTCTCCAACGACGAGCTGCGCCAGCGCTTCGTCGACGCCACGGTGCCGCAGGCCGAGTTCCTGGGCCTGACCATCCCGGATCCGGAGCTGCGCTTCAACGCCGAAACCGGCCATTACGAATTCGGCGCCATCGACTGGACCGAGTTCAACGAGATCCTGAAGGGCAACGGCCCCTGCAACCGCGAGCGCATCGAGGCCCGCCGCAAGGCGTGGGACGACGGCGCCTGGGTGCGCGAGGCCGCCGTCGCCCACGCCGCCAAACGCAGGCAGCGCGCCCTCAAGAAGGCCGGCTGACCGAAGAATTCCGAGGGGACGAGACGATGGATCGTAAGGACTGGCCGCTTTTCGAGATCTTCATCCGGCCGAAGAACGGGTTGTCGCACAAGCATGTCGGCAGCCTGCACGCCGCCGACACCCGCATGGCGCTGGACAATGCCCGCGACGTCTACACCCGCCGCGGCGAGGGCGTCAGCATCTGGGCGGTTCCGGCTGCCAGCATCGCCGCCTCCGACCCGTCGGAAAAGGCCAGCCTGTTCGACCCGGCCGACGACAAGGTCTACCGCCACCCGACCTTCTACGACATCCCCGCTGACGTGAAGAACATCTGATGGGCACGGATCTCAAAGAGGCGCTGTTCGCCTTCACGCTGCGGCTGGGCGACACGTCGCTGGTGCTGGGGCACCGGCTGTCGGAATGGTGCGGCCATGCGCCGGAGCTGGAAGAGGACATCGCGCTGACCAACGTCGCGCTCGACCTCGTCGGCCATGCCCGCATGCTGCTGACCCATGCCGGCGAACTGGAGGGCAAGGGCCGCGACGAGGACCGCCTCGCCTACCGCCGCGACGTCTTCGACTACCGCAACCATCTGCTGGTGGAACAGCCGAACCGCGACTTCGGCCACACCATCGTCCGCCAGTTCCTGCACGATGCCTGGGCGGTGGAGCTGTACGGGCGGCTCTGCACCTCCAGGGACGAGACGCTGGCCGGCATCGCCGCCAAGGCGGTGAAGGAGGTGCGCTACCATGTCCGCCACAGCGGCGACTGGCTGGTGCGGCTGGGCGACGGCACCGACGTCAGCCACGCCAGGGTCGCCGACGCGCTGGGCCGCCTCTGGCCCTATACCGGCGAGATGGTCGAGCGCGACGGGGCCGAACAGGCGCTGGTCGCCGCCGGCATCGTTCCCGACCCGGCCGACCTGAAGGCCGCCTGGACCGCCCGCGTCGAAGCGGTGCTGGAGGAGGCGACGCTCGACCGCCCGGCCGACGGCTGGATGCAGAAGGGCGGCCGCCGCGGCGAGCACAGCGAGCATCTGGGCTATCTGCTGGCCGAGATGCAGTTCCTGCCGCGCGCCTATCCCGACGCGACGTGGTGAGGCCGCGATGCCGGATGCAGCAGGCTGCTGGGGACCGGAGCCGGGCGCCGATGCGGTCGTGAGGGCCGCCTGGGATGCGCTGGCCGGGGTGATGGATCCGGAGATCCCGGTGCTGAGCATCGTCGATCTCGGCATCGTCCGCGCCGTCTCGGCCGACGCGGACGGACGGCTGTCGGTAGCCCTGACCCCGACCTATTCCGGTTGTCCCGCCACCAACGTCATCGTGCTGGAGGCGGAAACCGCGCTGGCCCGCGCGCGCCTGGACGCCCGCGTGTCGGTGGTGATCGCCCCGCCCTGGACGACCGACTGGATCAGCGACGCCGGTCGGGAAAAGCTGGCCGAGGTCGGCATCGTCCCGCCGCCGCACTCCGGCAAGCGCGCCCTGACCGCGCCGGACGAGGGGATCGCCTGCCCGCGCTGCGGCTCGCAGGATACCCGCCAGATCAGCCGCTTCGGCTCCACCGCCTGCAAGGCGCTGCACGCCTGCAACGCCTGCCTCGAACCGTTCGACGTGTTCAAATGCCATTGAGTGGCAGCACCGCGACCACTCCGCCGGCCCGACCCCAGCCGGCCCGACCAGGGACCACCCCATGACCAGCCCCAGCTTCCACCCGCTGACCGTCCGCGAGTGCCGCCGGGAGACCGCGGACACCGTGTCGATCGCCTTCGACGTGCCGGCCGATCTCGCCGACCGCTTCCGCTTCGTCCAGGGCCAGTACCTCACCCTCAAGACCCGCATCGGCGACGAGGAGGTGCGGCGCTCCTACTCCATCTGCTCCGGCGTGGGCGAGGGGGAGCTGCGCGTGGCGGTGAAGAAGGTGGATGGCGGGCTGTTCTCCACCCACGCCAACCAGTCGCTGACGCCGGGCGCCGTGCTGGAGGTGATGACGCCGATGGGGCGCTTCCACACCCCCATTGACCCTGCGGCATCCCGCACCTACGTCGCCTTCGCCGCCGGCAGCGGCATCACCCCGGTGATGTCGATCCTGAAGACCGTGCTGGCGCAGGAGCCGAAGAGCCGCTTCGTCCTGATCTACGGCAACCGCAGCGTCTCCTCCATCATCTTCCGGGAAGAGTTGGAGGACCTGAAGAACCGCTACATCGGCCGGCTGGTCATCCACCATGTGCTGAGCCGCGAACCGGAAGAGGCGGGATTGCTGGGCGGGCGCATCGGCGCCGCTCTGGTGCGCGAACTGTGCGCCGGGCCGCTCAAGGCCGAGGATATCGACGCCGCCTTCCTCTGCGGCCCCCAGCCGATGGTGGAGGAGGTGCGCGACGCGCTGGCCGCCTGCGGCACGCCGCCTGCCAACATCCATGTCGAGCTGTTCGGCACCGCCACCGCGCGCCCGGCCGTGAAGAAAGCGATGGCCGACAGCCCAACCGACGCCGCCACCATCGCCATCCTGCAGGACGGCAAGCGCAAGGAATTCACCCTGGCTTTCGACGGCGAGAGCATTCTCGACGCCGCCCACCGGCATGGCGCCGACCTGCCCTATTCCTGCAAGTCCGGCGTCTGCTGCACCTGCCGCGCCAAAATCCGCGAAGGCAAGGTGGAGATGGCCGAGAACTACTCGCTGGAGCCGTGGGAGGTCGAGGCCGGCTATGTCCTGACCTGCCAGTCGCGCCCGCTGACCGAACGGGTCGTCATCGACTTCGACGCCGCCTGAGCAAAGACAACCAACAACGAGAACAAGGAAACGCCCCGCCATGACCACCACCCCGCAGAGCCTGTTCGAGACGCATGAGGCGACGCTGCAGAAGGCCGTGGAAGCCTGCCGCAGCCGCGCCTACTGGTCGGCCTTCCCCGAAATGCCGAGCCCGCGCGCCTATGGCGAGACGGCGGCGGCGGATGGCGAGGCGGCCTTCGCAGCCTACCGCGACAAGCCCTTCGAGCTGGCCCAGCCGGGCGTCACCGGGACGGTGGGGGGCGAGCGCTCGCCCTTCGGCTTCGACCTCGGCATCAGCTACCCGGTGTCGGACGTCGAGGCGCTGGTGACGGCGGCCAAGGCGGCGATGCCGGGCTGGCGCAAGGCCGGGCCGAACGGCCGGGCCGGCGTCTGCCTGGAAATCCTGAAAAGGCTGAACGCGCGCAGCTTCGAGATCGCCAACGCGGTGATGCACACCACCGGACAGGCCTTCATGATGGCCTTCCAGGCCGGCGCCCCGCATGCCCAGGACCGCGGGCTGGAAGCGGTCGCCTATGGCTGGAAGGCGATGACCGACCAGGCCCCGGCGGCGCGCTGGGAGAAGCCGCAGGGCAAGAACCCCCCGCTGGTGATGGACAAGCGCTTCGAGGTGGTCGGCCGCGGCGTCGGGCTGGTCATCGGCTGCGCCACCTTTCCGACCTGGAACGGCTATCCCGGCCTGTTCGCCAGCCTCGTCACCGGCAATGCGGTGATCGTGAAGCCCGGCCCCACCGCCATCCTGCCGCTCGCCATCACCGTGAAGATCGCCCGCGAGGTGCTGGCGGAGTGCGGGCTCGACCCCAACCTCGTCACGCTCGCCATCGGCGACACCGTCGCCAAGGATCTGGCACTGCGCCCTGAAGTGGCGGTGATCGACTACACCGGCTCCACCGGCTTCGGCGACTGGCTGGAGCGGAACGCCCGTCAGGCCCAGGTCTACACCGAGAAGGCCGGCGTCAACAGTGTGGTCATCGACGGCACCGACGATCACAAGGGCATGGTGCGCAACCTCGCCTTCACGCTCAGCCTCTATTCCGGCCAGATGTGCACGACGACACAGGTCATCTTCGTGCCCAAGGACGGAATCCAGGCCGGGCCGGAGCGCATGAGTTTCGATCAGGTGGTTTCGGCGCTGGCCGGCGGCGTCGACAAGTTCCTGTCCGACCCGGAGCGCGCGGTGGAGGTGCTGGGCGCCATCCAGTCCGACGCCACGCTTGCCCGCATCGACGAAGCGGCGAAGCTCGGCACCGTCGTGCTGCCGTCGCGCGCCATCGCCCATCCGAAATTCCCCGACGCCCGCATCCGCACCCCGCTGATCCTGACCATGGACGCGGCCGACGAGGACAAATACGGCCATGAGTTGTTCGGCCCGATCTCCATCATCGTGAAGACCGAGAGCACCGCCGACAGCCTGGAGCGCGCTGCTCGCCTGACCCGCAGCAAGGGCGCCTTGACCACCGGTCTCTACAGCACCGACCCGCAGCTGATCGAGCAGGCGACCGACCTGTTCGTCGAGGCCGGCGTCGCCCTGTCGGTCAATCTGACCGGCGGCGTCTTCGTCAACCAGTCGGCGGCCTTCAGCGATTTCCACGGCACCGGCGCCAACCCGGCGGCGAATGCCGCGCTGTGCGACCTCGCCTTCGTCGCCAACCGCTTCCGCGTGGTGCAGAGCCGCGTCCCGGTTCTGGAGGCCGCGCAATGAATGCCGATAAGACCATCCTTCTCGACATCGCCGACGGCGTCGCCACCGTCACGCTGAACCGGCCCGACCGGCTGAACAGCTTCACCGCGGCGATGCACGAGGAACTGCGTGGGGCGCTGGCCGCCGTGCGTGAGGACAGCTCCGTCCGCTGCCTGCTGCTGACCGGCGCCGGCCGCGGCTTCTGCGCCGGGCAGGATCTGTCCGACCGCGCCGTCGCTCCAGGGCAGGAGGCGCCTGACCTCGGCGCGTCCATCGAGACCAACTACAACCCGCTGGTCCGCACGCTACGCGACCTGCCAATGCCGGTGATCTGCGCCGTCAACGGGGTCGCTGCCGGAGCCGGGGCCAACATCGCGCTGGCCTGCGACATCGTGCTGGCGGCGCGCTCGGCCAGCTTCATCCAGGCCTTCTGCAAGATCGGGCTGATCCCCGACAGCGGCGGCACCTGGACCCTGCCGCGTCTGGTCGGCCATGCCCGCGCCATGGGCCTCGCCATGCTGGGCGACAAGCTGTCGGCCGAGCAGGCGGAGTCCTGGGGCATGATCTGGAAGGCGGTCGACGACGACAAGCTGGCGGAAGAGGCCGGGGCGCTGGCCCGCCAGCTCGCCACCCAGCCGACGCGGGGGCTGGCGCTGATCAAGCGGGCGCTGAACGTCTCGCTGGACAACGACCTGGACAGCCAGCTCGACCTGGAGCGCGACCTCCAGCGCGAGGCCGGCCGCACGCAGGATTACCGCGAGGGCGTCGCCGCCTTTGTGGCCAAGCGCGCGCCGAAGTTCGAGGGACGATGATGGCGGCGCTCGATCCCTCCGTCACCGTCGCGGTGGTCGGAGCCGGCGCGATGGGCCAGGGCATCGCCCAGGTCGCGGCGCAGGCCGGCCACCCGGTCCTGCTGGTCGACAGCCGCCCCGGCGCCGCCCGGGCCGCCGTCGAGTCCATCGCCAAGGCGCTGACCGCGCTGGTCGAGAAGGGCAAGCGCACGGCGGCGGAACGCGACGCCACGGTGGACCGGCTGCATGCGGTGGACGGCCTGTCCGATCTCGCCCCCGCCGGTCTGGTGGTGGAAGCCATCGTCGAGGATCTCGACGTCAAGCGCCGCCTGTTCGCTGAGCTTGAGGGCATCGTCGGATCAGACGCCATCCTCGCCACCAACACCTCGTCGCTGTCGGTCACCGCCATCGGCGCCGGGGTGCGGCGGCCGGAACGGCTGGCCGGGCTGCATTTCTTCAACCCCGCCCCGGTGATGGCGCTGGTGGAGATCGTCAGCGGCCTCGCCACCGATGCGGCGGTTCTCGACACGCTGTTCGACACGGCCAAGGCCTGGGGCAAGAGCACGGTGCGCTGCCGCTCGACCCCCGGCTTCATCGTCAACCGGGTCGCCCGCCCCTTCTACGCCGAAGGGCTGCGGCTGGTGCAGGAGCAGGCCGCCGATCCCGCCACCATCGACGCCGTGATGCGCGAGGCCGGCGGATTCCGCATGGGGCCGTTCGAGCTGATGGACCTGATCGGCCATGACGTGAACTTCGCCGTCACCCGCTCGGTCCACGCCGCCTATTTCGGCGACCCGCGCTTCCAGCCCTCGCTGATCCAGCAGGAGCTGGTCGAGGCCGGGCGTCTGGGGCGCAAGACCGGCCGCGGTTTCTACGACCACAGCCCCGGCGCCGCCAGGCCCACGCCGCGCAGCGCCGAGCCGGCGCCCAGGCCGCTGCGGGTGACCGTGCAGGGCGACCTCGGCCCAGCCGCGGGGCTGAGCGGGCTGCTGCGCGAGGCTGGTATCGCTGTCGAGGAAGCCGCCGGCCCCGGCGTCCTGATGGTGGATGGCGTCACCCTGGCCCTGACCGACGGACGCACCGCCACTGCCCGTGCCGCCGAAGATGGCTTCGCCCCGCTGGTGCTGTTCGATCTGGCGCTGGACTATGCCAAGGCCACCCGCGTGCCGTTGGCCCTCGCCGATGGCACGCCGTCCGAAGCGCTCGCAGTCGCCGTCGGGCTGTTCCAGGCGCTGGGCAAGGCGGTGTCGGTGATCGACGACGCCCCCGGTCTGGTGGTGATGCGCACCGTCGCCATGCTCGCCAGCGAGGCCGCCGACGCGGCGATGCAGGGGGTCGCCAGCGCCGCCGACATCGACATCGCGATGACCAGGGGCGTTAATTACCCGCTGGGGCCGCTGGCCTGGGCCGACCGCATCGGCTTGCCCCATGTGCTGGCCGTGCTCGACGCCCTGGCCCGCACCTACGGCGAGGACCGCTACCGCGCGTCGGCTCTGCTGAGGCGAAGGATCTCCGCATCCCGCATCCCCTCTCCCCCCCGGGGACAGGGTCAGGGTGAGGGGGTCGCACCGCGTGATTTCGCAGGCAGCGGACACGCCAACGCCACCACAGACTCCACGCTGCGCATCCCCCTCACCCCAACCCTCTCCCCGGGGGGGAGAGGGGGTAAGGAGCCGCTTCAATGAGCACCGCCCCTCACGACCCCCAATCCCTCGCCCAAGCGGTCGGCCGCGGCATGTACGAGCGCGACCATTGCGCCCAGGCCCACGGCATCGAGCTGCTGGAGATCGCCCCCGGCTATGCCCGCATGAGCATGACCGTGCGCAAGGACATGGTGAACGGCCATGACATCGGCCATGGCGGCATGACCTTCACGCTGGCCGACACCGCCTTCGCCTATGCCTGCAACGCGGCGAACGAGGTGACGGTGGCGGCAGGCTGCTCCATCACCTTCCCGGCCCCGGCCAGGCTCGGCGACCTGCTGACCGCCGAGTGCCGCGAAGTGCACAAGCGCGGACGCTCCGGCGTCTACGACGTCACCGTCACCAGCCAGGATGGCACGGTGGTCGGCCTGTTCCGCGGCCAGTCGGCGCGCCTCGCCGGCACCGTGATCCCCGTTCCCGGAGCGTCCCATGCGTGAAGCCTATATCTGCGACGCCGTCCGCACCCCCTTCGGCCGTTACGGCGGCGGGCTGGCTCCGGTGCGCCCGGACGACCTCGCCGCGGTGCCGCTGAAGGCCCTGATGGAGCGCAACCCCGGCGTCGAATGGTCCGCCGTCGACGATGTGGTCCTCGGCTGCGCCAACCAGGCCGGCGAGGACAACCGCAACGTCGCCCGCATGGCGGCGCTGCTGGCCGGTCTGCCGGATGCGGTGCCCGGCACCACGGTCAACCGCCTCTGCGGCTCCGGCATGGACAGCATCGGCATGGCCGCCCGCGCCATCAAGGCGGGCGAGGCCGATCTGATCGTCGCCGGCGGCGTCGAGAGCATGACCCGCGCCCCCTTCGTGATGGGCAAGTCCGACAGCGCCTTCTCGCGGCAGGCCGAGATCTTCGACACCACCATCGGCTGGCGCTTCGTCAACCCGCTGATGAAGGCGAGGTTCGGCATCGACAGCATGCCGGAGACGGCGGAGAACGTCGCCGCCGACTACGCCATCTCCCGCGCCGACCAGGACGCCTTCGCCGTCCGCAGCCAGCAGCGCGCCGGCCGCGCCCAGGAATCGGGCCGTCTGGCCCGCGAGATCGTCCCGGTCAGCATCCCCCGCCGCAAGGGCGAGCCGATCCTCGTCGCCGCCGACGAGCATCTGCGCCCCGACACGACGCTGGAGGCGCTGGCCAAGCTCTCCACCCCCTTCCGCAAGGAGGGCGGCAGCGTCACCGCCGGCAATGCCTCGGGCGTCAATGACGGTGCCGCCGCGGTGATCGTGGCGTCCGCCGACGCCGTGAAGCGTTATGGCCTGACCCCGCGCGCCCGTGTCGTCGGCACCGCGGTGGCCGGCGTGGCGCCCCGCGTGATGGGCATCGGCCCGGCCCCGGCGACGCAGAAGCTGCTGGCCCGCCTCGGCCTGACCATCGCCGATGTCGACGTGATCGAGCTGAACGAGGCCTTCGCGGCGCAGGGCCTCGCCGTGCTGCGCCTGCTCGGCCTGCCCGACGATGCCGAGCATGTGAACCCGAATGGCGGCGCCATCGCGCTCGGCCACCCGCTGGGCGCCAGCGGCACCCGTCTGGTCGCCAGCGCGGTGATGGAGCTGGAGGACCGCAAGGCGACCCGCGCGCTCTGCACCATGTGCATCGGCGTCGGCCAGGGCATCGCCATGATGGTGGAGCGGGTCTGAAGGGAATTGGGCTTCACCGGCCGCCAAGCGCCGGGAACCGGAACGAAGGGAAGAAACGCACCATGTCAATCATGACCGAGACCGGCGTTGACCAGGGCGCGAAAGCCGGCATGGACCGCTACGAGTTCGCCAGCCGCGACGAGATCGTCGCGATGCAGACGGAGCGGCTGGCATGGTCGCTCCGCCATGCTCACGCCAACGTCGCATCCTTCCGCGCCAAGTGCGAGGAGAAGGGCGTCCATCCCGACGACTTCAAGGAACTCAAGGATCTGGCGCTGTTCCCCTTCACCGTGAAGGACGATCTGCGCCGCGCCTACCCCTACGGCATGTTCGCCGTGCCGATGGAGGACATCGTGCGCGTCCACGCCTCCAGCGGCACCACCGGGCGGCCGACGGTGGTCGGCTACACCAAGGGCGACATCGACGTATGGTCGGAGGTCGTCGCCCGCTCCATCCGGGCGGCTGGCGGCACGCGCAACGACATCGTGCACATCGCCTACGGCTATGGCCTGTTCACCGGCGGCCTCGGCGCCCATTACGGGGCGGAGCGGCTGGGCTGCGCCGTGGTGCCGATGTCGGGCGGCCAGACCGAGAAGCAGGTCCAGCTGATCCAGGACTTCAAGCCGACCATCATCATGGTCACGCCGTCCTACATGCTGAACATCGCCGACGAGATGCGCCGCCAGGGCATCGACCCGCGCAGCACCAGCCTGCGCGTCGGCATCTTCGGCGCCGAGCCGTGGACCGGCGCGTTGCGCGAGGAGATCGAGCGGACCTTCAACATTCACGCCGTCGACATCTACGGCCTGTCGGAGGTGATGGGGCCGGGCGTGGCGTCGGAATGCGTGGAGACCAAGGACGGCCCGGTGGTCTGGGAGGACCATTTCTATCCCGAAATCATCGACCCCGACTCAGGCGAGGTGCTGCCCGACGGCTCCTACGGCGAACTGGTCTTCACCACGCTCACCAAGCAGGGCATGCCGGTCATCCGCTACCGCACCCGCGACCTGACCCGGCTGCTGCCGCCGACGGCGCGCGGCATGCGACGGATGGACAAGATCACCGGCCGCTCCGACGACATGCTCATCATCCGCGGCGTGAACGTCTTCCCGACCCAGGTCGAGGAGCTGATCTGCAAGATCCCGGCGCTGGCCCCGCACTATGAGCTGGTGGTCAGCCGCGACGGCCACATGGACAACCTCGCCGTCCGGGTGGAGATGCATGAGGACATCCACCCGTCGGAGTGGGACGGCCACGCCCGGCACCTGCAGCACTCGATCAAGTCGCTGATCGGCATCAGCACCCGCGTCGAGGTGGTCGAGCCCGGCGGCATCGCGCGGTCCATCGGCAAGGCCAAGCGGGTGCAGGATCTGCGCCCGAAGGGCTGATCTCAGCCCTTCTGCGACAGCAGCGGGAAGGCGTCCAGAACACCGGTCAGCAGGATCTGGACGCCGACGCAGAACAGCAGGAAGGCGAACAGCCGGGTCAGCACCCGCACCCGCGTCGGACCCAGGAAGGCGACGATGCGGTCGGCGGAGCGGTAGGACAGCCAGATCAGTGCTGCGATCGCCAGCGCCGCCCCCGACATGCCCAAAAAGAACTCGATCAGCCCATCGCCCCGCGTCGGCCGGGTGGAACCGAGCGCGATGGCGACCGAAATGGTGCCCGGCCCGGTGGTGAAGGGGATCGTCATCGGGAAGAAGGCCGATTCCGCCAGTTCGTCGCCATCGCCGGCGGCCTGTTCCTGCTTGCGCGCCTCGTGCCGTTCCGGCGCGGTCAGCAGCGCCCAGGCCCGTTCGGCCACGACGAAACCGCCGGCGATCCGCAGCGCCGCCATCGACACGCCGAAGAAGTTCAGCACATAGGCACCCGCCCACAGCGCGGTCAGCATGACGATGGCCGAATAGAGGCTGACCAGCCCGGCCAGCCGCGCCCGGTCGCGCGGACTGCTGTCCGCCGTCACCTGGCTGAAGATCAGCGCCATCGCCAGCGGATTGACGATGGAGAACAAGGCGGTGAAGGCGAGCAGGAAACTGTCGAACATGGGATCCAGGGGTTTGTCGGCCGTTTGAACAGTTAGCGGGGACTGGGCAGGACTGGCAAGAGGGGTTCGGTCACCCTCTCCCGCCGCTCAATCCCCTCTCCCCCCCGAGGAGAGGGAGATATCTTCATCCCTGCCCGAAAATTCACCATTCGCACAGCCTCAGCCCGAAAATTGTGCGGCCCTCGAAAAGCACACCCGCCTGAACGCTGTCCACTCCGTCAGTTCCTGTCCCAACGGACAAGTTTTTCATCCGCAACATCAGCACTCTACCCGATAGCCTCCCCACCCCGCGGGTTCTGGCTCGCTTCTTGCTGCCGTCCCCGCCGACAGACGCCAACGCGAAGGGACGACCGCCGTGCCAGCCGCCCAGCCCGCACCGCTCACTCTGGTTCCGCCGGCCGCAGACGCGGCACCGCGCACCATCGTCGATGTCCGCAACCTGACCCTGACCTATCAGACCGCCGACCATCCGGTCTACGCGCTGAGCGACGTCAGCCTGTCGATATCCAAGGGCGACTTCATCTCGCTGATCGGCCCGAGCGGATGCGGCAAGACCACGCTGATGCGCGTCGTCGCCGACCTCGAACAGCCGACCTCCGGCGAGGTGACGGTCAACGGCATGACGCCGGAACAGGCACGGTTGAAGCGTGCCTACGGCTATGTCTTCCAGGCCCCGGCGCTCTACCCGTGGCGGACGGTTGAACGCAACGTCATGCTGCCGCTGGAGATCATGGGGCTGCCCAGGGCCGAACGGCAGCAGCGCGCCCGCGAACAGCTCGACCTCGTCGGCCTGTCCGGCTTCGAGCGCAAATTCCCCTGGCAGCTGTCGGGCGGCATGCAGCAGCGGGTGTCCATCGCCCGCGCGCTGGCCTTCAACCCCGATTTGCTGCTGATGGACGAGCCGTTCGGCGCGCTCGACGAGATCACCCGCGACCATCTGAATCTTCAGCTCACCCGCCTGTGGCTCGGCACCCGCAAGACCTGCATCTTCGTCACCCACTCCATCGCCGAGGCGGTGTTCCTCTCCACCCGCATCGTGGTGATGAGCCCGCGCCCCGGCCGCATCCTCGACGTCATCGACTGCGACCGCGACCTGCCGCGCGAGCGCACGCTCGACATCCGCGAAAGCCCCGAATTCCAGCGCATCGCCCACCGCGTCCGCGAAGGGCTGATGGAGGGCCACAGCTATGACGACTAAACACACGCTGCCCGTCGCCGTGATGGCACTGGCGGTGCTGGTGCTGTGGTACGCCGGTGCGATCTGGCTGAACGCGCCGATGGCGACGGATGCGCTGAACCGCGCCGGCCACGATTGGACCACCGCCGACCTGATCCGCGCCACCCTGGCGATGAAGCGCCCGATCCTGCCGACGCCGGATCAGGTGGCGCTGGACCTCTACAATTCCCTGACCGGCTATCCGGTGACCAGCATCCGCAACCTGCTCTACCACACCGGCGTCACCGCCGGGGCGGCGCTGGCCGGCTTCGGCATGGGGGTGGTGCTGGGCGTGGCGCTGGCGGCGGGGATCGTCCAGGCCCGCACGCTGGAATCGAGCCTGCTGCCCTGGGTGATCGCCTCGCAGACCGTGCCGATCCTGGCGATTGCGCCGATGATCGTCGTCATCCTCGGCAATCTGGGCTTCACCGGCCTGCTGCCCAAGGCGATCATCGCCATGTATCTGTGCTTCTTCCCGATCACCATCGGCATGGTGAAGGGGCTGCGCTCCGCCGATCCGCTGACGCTGGACCTGATGCGGACCTACAGCGCCGGCAGCGCCCAGACCTTCCGCCTGCTGCGCCTGCCGGCCTCGCTGCCCTACCTGTTCACCAGCCTGAAGATCGCGGTCGCCGCCAGCGTCGTCGGCGCCATCGTCGCCGAGCTGCCGACCGGCGGGCAGGCGGGGCTGGGCGCCCGGCTGCTGTCCGGCTCCTATTACGGCCAGACCGTGCAGATCTGGAGCGCCCTGGTGATGGCCGCCTTGCTGAGCGTCACGCTGGTCGCCGCCGTCAGCCTCGCCGAGCGGGCGCTGGTGCCGGGCGGACAGGGAGGTGCGCGATGAGCCGTTCCAATATGGCACGCCCCATCATGGCGCCTTGGCCCTTGGTGATGCTGGCCGCCCCGCTGCTGCCCTTCGCCGCACAGGACGGCACCGCCCTCTTCCTGCCGCAGCTTCCCATTGCCCTGGTCCTCTTCGCCCTGACCGTCGCGGCGATCCTCGCCCGCCGCCTGCCCGGCTCCGCTCTGGGCGAGGCCCTGCTCCTGCTGGCCGGAGTCGCCGCCGCCTATGCCGCCCCGCTGGTCCTGCTGCGCCAGGGCCACGCCCTCTCCCAGGCCGGCGGGCTCTGGCTCTATGTGGCCGGCGCCACCCTGCTGCTGTGGCGGGTCCTGGCGCTGCTGGCCGGGGTCAACGGCCCGGTGCGGCTGGCCGGTCCCGCCCTGTTCGGGCTGGCGCTGGTCATGCTGTGGGAGATCCTGACCCGCGGATTCCAGGTGCCGACCATCCTGCTGCCGCCGCCGAGTCTCGTGCTGACCGCCTTCGCCGCCAATGCCGCCGACCTGTGGGACGATTTCCGCCAGACGGTGCTGATTTCGGTCCTGCGCGGCTATCTGATCGGCTGCGGCGCCGGCTTCCTCATGGCGATCCTGGCCGACCGGGTGCCCTTCCTGGCGCGCGGGCTGCTGCCGCTCGGCAACCTCGCCAGCGCCGTGCCGGTGGTGGGCATCGCGCCGATCATGGTGATGTGGTTCGGCTTCGACTGGCAGTCCAAGGCCGCCGTCATCGTGGTGATGACCTTTTTCCCCATGCTGATCAACACGTTGGCCGGGCTGCAAAGCGCCGAGCGCATCCAGCTCGACCTGATGCGGTCCTACGGCGCCGGCTACTGGCGCACGCTGGCGATGCTGCGGCTTCCCTGCGCCTTGCCCTTTTTGTTCAACGGACTGAAGATCAACTCCACCCTGGCCCTGATCGGGGCCATCGTCGCCGAGTTCTTCGGGACGCCGGTGGTGGGGATGGGCTTCCGCATCTCCACCCAGGTCGCCCGGATGAATCTGGACGTGGTCTGGGCGACGATCGCCGTCGCCGCCCTGACCGGATCGCTGCTCTACGGTGCGCTGGCACTGGCGGAGCGGCATGTCACCGCCTGGCACCCGTCCTTCCGCAAACGCTGACCGCCTCAAGCCAAAACAAAACCCAGCCAGAAGAGGATCGAACGCGATGAAGACCCTTGCCTCCGCCGTCCTGCTCGCCGCCACCGCGCTCACCGGCCTCGCCGGCTGGGGGGCGCCGGCCGCTGCCGCCGATCCGCTGACCCTCCAGCTGAAATGGGTCACCCAGGCCCAGTTCGCCGGCTATTACGTCGCGGCGGCCAAGGGCTTCTACAAGGATGCCGGGCTGGACGTCACCATCAAGGCCGGCGGCCCCGACATCAACCCGACCCAAATCATCGCCGCCGGCGGCGCCGACGTGATCGTCGACTGGATGCCATCGGCGCTGGCCAGCCGCGAAAAGGGCGTGCCGCTGGTCAACATCGCGCAGATCTTCCAGAAATCGGGCATGATGCTGACCTGCCGCAAGGACGCCAACATCAAGGATCCAAAGGACTTCAAGGGCAATACCCTGGGCGTCTGGTTCTCCGGCAACGAATATCCGTTCCTGGCCTGGATGAGCAAGCTGGGCTACTCCACCTCCGGCTCCAGCCCGGACGTCAAGGTGCTGAAGCAGGGCTTCAACGTCGATCCGCTGCTGCAGAAGCAGGCGGCCTGCATCTCCACCATGACCTACAACGAGTATTGGCAGCTGATCGAAGCCGGCATGAAGGCCGACGAGCTGACCGTCTTCAAGTATCAGGACCAGGGCGTGGCGACGCTGGAGGACGGCCTCTACGCCACCGAGAAGTCGCTGTCCGATCCCAAGGTCGTGGAAAAGCTGGCGAAGTTCGTGAAGGCCTCGGCCAAGGGCTGGGAATATGCCGCGAAGAACCGGGCCGAAGCGGTGAAGATCGTGCGGAGAACGACAC
>NZ_BADK01000088.1 GCF_000333595.1 Azospirillum sp. B506 | reverse complement strand
AAAGCACGCTGCGCAGGATGCTGCCCTCGCGCGGCGACGGCAGCGGGTTCAGCGTGACGAACAGGTCGCGATCCCTGGGCAGGAAAGCCCTGCAGCCGGGTTCATCCAGTAAGTGACGCACACGGGCATCCCCGCCCATTGTCCCCCTGCTCGGCCAGATAGTTCCAGCTCGACCACACCGCGCGGCGCTTCGGCATCAGGGAGGCATCGCTGTGCAGGATGGCGAGGTTGCGCTCGTAGCCGAAGGCGCCCAGCAGCCGGCGCTCCTCCTCCCCGGCATCCTCCAGCAGGGCCAGCGCCTGATCGGCATGGGTGGCGATCACCGCATGGTCATGGACGCGCACCGCACCGCGGCGGTCGCGCACCAGCACGCGGCTCTCCTCGCGGACGATGCCCTCCACCGCGCAGTTCAGGCGCAGGGCGCCGGGCATGTCGGCCAGGATGCGCTGGACATAGCTGCGGCTGCCGCCCTCCACCGTGCGCCAGACCGGACGGCCCGTGACCTTCAGCAGACCGTGGTTGTCGCAGAAGCGGATGAAGGCGGCAGCGGGGTGGTCGCGCATCGAGTCCGCCGGGGTCGACCAGATGGCGGCGGCCATGGGCAGCAGATGGTCGCGGACGAAGGCGTCGGAATAACCACCGCGGTCCAGCACCTCGCCCAGCGTCAACGTCTCCGCCAGGGGGTCCGCCAGCAGCCCCGGCGCCTCGCGGTAGAAGCGCAGCAGGTCGGACAGCATCCGCCAGAAGCGCGGGCGCAGCAGGTTGCGTTTCTGCGCGAACAGGGTGGCGGGCGAACTGCCGGCATACTCCACCCGCCCGCCGTCCAGCGAGGCGGAAAAGCTCATGTCCGTCGCCCGCGTGGCCACGCCCAGATGGTCGAACAGCGCCACCAGATTGGGATAGCAGGGCGCGTTGTAGACGATGAAGCCGGTGTCGACCGGGGTGGCGCCCACAGCCTGTCCCTCCACCTCCACCGTGTTGGCATGGCCGCCCGGCCGGTCCTCCTTCTCGTACAGGGTGACGCGGTGGGTCTTCGACAGCAGCCATGCCGCCGACAACCCGGCGATGCCGGCGCCGATGACGGCAATGTCGAGCGGAACCGGGAAGGTGGACTCAGGCGGGGAATGCTGCATGGGACGGCCCTCTCCGGGGTCTTGGTGGTGCCGGATCCGCACCCTATCCGAACTGGGTAGGCCCGGCGTGTGATCGAGATACGGAGACGGGGGGTGGATGGATCATCGCGACGCTCGCGCTTTCTGTCCGGCCGGCCGCCGGGATGAAAGCCTGCCTCACCGGAAGACAGCGGTGAAAAGACCGGGTCAAAAAGGCCGGGTCAAAAAGACTGGGGCGGATGGTGATCCGAAGCGCGGGCGTCGGCGTAACTCCAGCATGATCGCCCCCCTGGCCACTCTTCTGACGCATGCCGCCGGACCGGACCGGACAGGAACCGGGCAGCCCGGGACCGGACAGGCGCCCCGCGTCTGCGCCGACCCGGCTGCCGCACGGCAGTCCGCCGACCTCGTCGCGGTGGCTGCGGGCGACCGGCAGGCCTTCGCCCGGCTGTTCGCCCATTTCGCCCCGCGGGTGAAGGCCTACATGCTGAAGCTCGGCATGCCGGCCCAGCGGGCGGAGGATCTGGCGCAGGACACCCTGCTGTCGGTGTGGCGCAAGGCATCGCTCTACGATCCGGCGAAGGCGGAGGCGGCGACCTGGGTCTTCACCATCGCCCGCAACCTGCGCATCGACGCGCTGCGCCGCGAACGCCATCCGGAGGTGTCGGACGACGAGCTGCTGGAGCATGAGGACGACCGGCCCCCCGCCGACGAACTGCTGGACGGCGACCGCCGCGCCCGCCGCCTGCGCGGCGCGCTGGCCGCGCTGACGCCGGAACAGGCGGAGGTGGTGCGGCTGTCCTTCTTCGCCGACCTCGCCCATCCGGCCATCGCCGAACGGCTGGACCTGCCGCTGGGCACCGTGAAATCGCGCCTGCGTCTGGCCATGGCCAAGATCCGCAAGGCGTTGGGAGACGACGACCGATGACCGCCCGCCAACTGTTCCTGCCGAACCACCATCCCAGCGACGCCATGCTGGTTGCCTATGGCGCCGGCAGCCTGGGGGAAGGCCTGTCGCTGGCCGTCGCCGTCCACCTCTCCCATTGCCCCGACTGCCGCGCCACGTTGGCGGAGGTGGAGGCGCTCGGCGGCGCCTTGCTGGAGGATTTGCCGCCGGCCCCGCTGGAAAGCCTGTCGCTGGCCGCCACGCTCGACCGGCTGGACCGGGAGGAGGCGCCGGGCAATCCCTGCAAGGCCCTGCATGTCGAGCCGCAGTGGAAGCGGCACTCCGGCACGCCGAAAACCACCCCGGCGGCGAATGCCCAGGGGCCGACCCCTGTGCCTGTCCTGCCCCGGCCGCTACGCGCCTATATTCCCGCGCTGGACGGTCTGTCCTGGCAGCGGCTCGCCCCCGGGGTGCGCCGGGTGGAGCTGTTGCCGCGCACGGCGTCGGGTGGTGCCGCCCAGCTTCTGCGCATCGCCCCCGGCACCGCCCTGCCCCACCATGGCCATGGCGGGCTGGAGCTGACCGTGGTGCTGAGCGGCCATTTCGCCGACGAGCTGGGCCGATACGGCCCCGGCGATCTGGCGGAGGTCGATGGCGAGACCAGCCACCAGCCCATCGCCGACAGCCACCGCGACTGCATCTGCCTGATCGCGACGGACGCGCCGCTGCGCTTCACCGGCCTGATGGGCCGGCTGATGCAGCCCTTCATCGGGCTTTAGGACACCACGTCCCTTTCCTTGCCGCTCAGGCCGTCTCGTTCTCCGCCGCCGGCTGCACGCGCGGCGACAGCGCATCCAGGGTGGCCTCGGCGGCGCTTTGCAAAGCGTCGGGCAGCGGGTCGCCGGCCGGCAGGCCGCCGGGATCCTGGGCACGCTGTTCCAGCAGCGCGGCCAGACGGCTGAGGCGCACGGCGCCGATGTTGGCCGCCGTTCCCTTCAGGGTGTGGGCAATGCGGGCCATCGGTGCGGCGGCAGGCTCCCCGCCCTGCGCGGCTGCCTCGCGGATGGCGGCCACACTGTCGGCCGCCGTCTGACGGAAGGCGGCCACCGTCCGCGTCCAGGTCGCCTCGCCGATCACGGCACGCAGGGAGTCGGCCTGTCCCCGATCCAGCAGCGGGGCCGCGCGCCACGGCTCCGCCTCCGGCACGATGGGCGAGGGCGGAGAGGCGGCCGGCTGCGGCAGACCGCCGGCCTGCACCGGCGCTGTCCCGGTTGCGACGGGACCGGCCGGGAAGGGGGATTCCCCGGCCACGTCGGGGAAGGCCGTCCGTGCCCCGGACACCGTCGCCAGCACACCGAACAGGTCGGCCGAGACGATGGGCTTGGTCAGATAGGCGGTCATGCCGGCGGCGAGATATTCGGTGCGGTGGCCGGGCATGACGTTGCCGGTCAGCGCGACGATGGGCAGGCGGGAGGCTTCGCCCGGCATCGCCCGGATATGCCGCGTCGCGGTGACCCCGTCCATCACCGGCATCTGAACATCCATCAGGACGAGGTCGAAGCCGCCCTCCGCCACCAGCCGCACCGCCTGCAACCCGTCCTCCACCGCGGTCACCCGATGTCCGGCCCGGCGCAGCATGGTGACGACGATGTCACGGTTGATCTCATTGTCCTCCGCCACCAGCACATTCAGGCCGGCCGACCCGGCCCGCGCTGCCGTCGGCGGTTCCGGGGCGCATGGCGCGGTCAGCACGCCGGCGGCCGGATCGGCGGCAGGTTCGCAGCGGACCGTGAACCAGAAGGTGCTGCCCTTGCCCTCGGCACTGGTCACGCCGATCCGTCCGCCCATCAGCGTCACCAGCTCGCGGCTGATCGCCAGCCCGAGTCCGGTGCCGCCGAAGCGCCGCGTGGTGGAACTGTCCCCCTGGGTGAAACGCCGGAACAGGGTCGGCTGCACCTCCTCCGGAATGCCGATCCCGGTGTCGGCCACCTCGAACCGCAGGAAGAAGGTGCTGCCGGCCGCCGTCTCCGTCTCTGCCCCCAGCCGGGCCCCTTCCAGCCCGACCCGCACGGCGACGCCGCCGCGGTGGGTGAATTTCAATGCGTTGCCGACCAGATTGACCAGCACCTGACGGATGCGGCGCAGATCGGCGCGCACGCGGTCGGGCACCGCGAACTCGACCTCCCGCGTCAGGATCAGGCCGCGCCCGCAGGCGGTCGGCTCCAGCAGGTCGATGCAGTCGCCCAACACGGCGCGCAATTCGAAATCCACCGGCTCGACCTCCGCCTTGCCGGCCTCAAGCTTGGACAGGTCGAGGATATCGTCGATGATCTGCAGCAGCGCGTTGCCCGAACGGTTGGCGACATCCAGCAGCTGACGCTGCTCCTCGTCCAGGTTCGGCCCCTCCACCAGGGCCAGCGCGCCCAGCACCCCGTTCATCGGCGTGCGGATTTCGTGGCTCATGGTCGCCAGGAATTCGCCCTTGGCCCGGTTGGCATGATCGGCCGCCTCCTTGGCGCGGCGCAGGCTCGCCTCGATCTCGCGCTGGGCGGTGACGTCGCGGAGCGCGCCGGTGACATAGCGGCGGTCGCCCTCGCGCCAGCCGGCCAGCGTCACCTCCAGCGGGAACTCGCTGCCATCCCTGCGGCGACCGATCAGTTCCCGCATCTCGGAGCGCGGAACGGAGGCGTCGCTCTCGCGATAGGTCGCCAGCAGGCCGTCATGGACCGCACCGACGGCGCTCGGCATCAGCCGGGTCATCGATCCGCCCACCACATCGGCCGCACGGTAACCGAACAGCCGCTCCGCCGCCCGGTTGAAGGCATCGACGGTCCCATGTTCGTCGATGGTGACGATGGGCTGGCCGACCGCCTCGAACATGGCACGGTAGCGCGCCTCGCTGGACGCCAGCCGGTTGGCGGCCAGTTCCCGCTCTGTGATGTCGGTGGCCGAACCGCGATAGCCGTGGAACCGTCCCTTCCCGTCGAAGATCGGGCGGCCGCTGACGCTGAAATAGCGCAGGCCCGCCGCCGTCATCACCCGGTAGCGGAAATTCCGGAACGGCTCGCGCCGCTCCATGGTCCGGCGATGGTCCTCCCACTTGGCGGCATCCCCCGGTTCGCGCAACGCCACGTCCTCGCGCCGCAGGCCGAGGGGCAGAGTGCCGTTGGCGACGTGCGGGACCAGCGGCCCGGCCAGATGGCAAAAGCGCAGGTCGGCGTCCATTTCCCAGAACCAGTCGGACGCGGTCTCCGCCTGATCGCGGAACCGCTCCTCGCTCCGGGCCAGCTGGGTCGCCAGTGCCGCGAGCCGCGCCGTCTGCCGCGTCGCCAGCAGCGCCAGCCCGAACAGGCCGAAGCTGCAGGCCGCCGCCGCGAACAGATAGACGCGCTGCCGCTTCCGGGTGTCGGCCAGGAAGGACTCCTCGTCGAACGCCGCGGTGACGATCAGCGGATAGGACGCCAGTGTGCGGAAGGACTGCAGGCGCGAGATGCCGTCGATCAGGCTGGCGGCGCGGATGAAACCGGTCGGCTGGCGGCGCGCCATCGCCAGCGTCGGCGATTGGGCAAGGTCCCGGCCGATGATGCGGTCGTTCATCATCGATCCGGCGCGCAGGATGCCGTCCGTGCCGACGATCGCCACCACACCGTTGGGACCGACGTCCAACTCCTCCAGCAGGCGGCTGAAATAGAACGGGTCCATCGACGCGACCAGCACACCGGCAAAGCTGCCGTCGCTGTTGTCGATGCGCCTGGTCAGCTGGATCGACCATTTGCCCGACGCCCGGCCGAACACCGGCTTTCCGATGAACAGCCCGACCGCAGGATTGTCGACATGGACGCGAACATGCTCGCGATCGGCCAGATGGATGCGGACCGGCGCTTCATCGACGCTGGTGTGGAGGAGATCGCCATTCGCATCGACGACCGCCAGCTGGAGAAGCATGCCCGACCGCTCCACCGCCTGCCGCAGCATCCGGGTGACGCCATTGGACCATATGTCGCCATGGTCGTGATAGTCGTCGATCAGGAACAGCAGCAGCTGGTCGGCCTCGGCGATGGTCCGGGTCGCCTGTTCGGCGACGACGCGGGCAAGGTTGCCGCTGTCGCGTTCGGCCCGCGCCATCGCTTCGTCATCGTCGTAATGGGCCAGAAACAGGGCCGCCGCCCACAAGCCGGCGGCGATCACCAGGGTCGCCGTCCAGATTGCGGCGATGAAGCCCTGCAGGTGAAGGCGTCCGCCCATCAACCCGGCTCTCCGCCCGGTCCGGGGCCGGTCCCGACATCGCTCCCGCCACCATTCCCATCGCCGGCCCCATCGCCATGCCGGGAACCGCGGGCGGCCAAGGCCGCCACTCCGCGCGCCAGCCGCGGCAGGTCGACCGGCAGCGGCAGCAGCAGGTCCGCCGGCCCATCGGCGCGGTCCTGGGGCGGGGCGGCATCGCCGGCCGGGGGAGCGGTCGCATAGAGCACGCAGGGAAGGTCCGAGCGCACCGCCTTCAGGCGGCCGACCAGCGCCACGCCGGCCGGAAGCGCGCTCAGCCCCGGGCCGATGACCACCGCGTCGAAGAAGCCCGGCTCGTCGGTGACGACGTCCAGCGCGTCACGAAGGTCGTCGCAGACCGAAACTTCCAATCCCTGCCCTTCGAGCCCGGTCTGGAACCGGTCGCCGGACGCCGGGTCGGCATCGACCACCAGAACCTTGTGGGCCGGCCCGACCCGGCGAGTTCCCGCCGGGCGCATCGCCGGGTCCGGCATGGGGGTGGACATCGCCCCGGTCATCGGCCCCGATTGCACCGGACCCTGCGGCGGCGCAGCCAGGGAGCGGGACGGGAGCGGGACGGCGGGAATATGCAGCCGCACCGCCGTTCCCTCCGCCGGATGGGTCAGCAGGCTGAGGCCGCCGTCATGAAGCCGCGCCGCCATCAGCGCCGCCGGCCAATGAACACGCTCATCCCGGTCGAGCTGATCGCGTCGGTGGCGGGCGCGGGCGAACAGCAGGGGATCGACCAGGGCGGCCAAGGCATCGTCGGCCAGCGGCGCACCGTCGATCCGCAGCTCGAACAGGGTGTGAGGCCCAGGATGCGGCGTCAGAAGCGGACGAACGGTCCAGCCGGCGGCAGCGGCATCCGCATCGGAGCCGCGCTGCTCCGCCGCAGACGGTGTGCAGGCGGTGGCGCGCAGAGAGAGCCGGGCATCGCCACCCCGCCCACCGGCGGCGAGAATCTCCGCCGCCAGCCCGGCCATCGTCCGCGCCAACAGATCGGCGTTGCAGAGCGCGTCGGGCGTGCCGGCATCGTGGCGGACGGCCAGACTGCCCGGCGGCACGGAAACGGCACGCAGCAGGGTCGCCGCCTCGTCCAGGACGCTCCCCGCCCGCTCGGGCTGCAGGGCGACGGCTTCCATCCTGGCCGCCAACACCAGCCGGCGGAGTCCGGGGCGGGCGCGGGCGATGGCCGCGACGGTACGGTTGGCATAGTCGGCCTGGGGCGAGTCGACCGGCAGATCGCTGACCAGGAAGTCGGCATAGCCGGAGACGGCACCCAACACATTGTTCATGTCGTGGACAATGGCGCAGACAAGCTCCGCGCGGGCGTCCATCGCCGCGATCTGCTGGCTGCGCAGCCGTTGGGCCGTCTGCTGGTCCTTCTGCCGCAGCGCCTCCTCCAGCGCGGCGATGCGTACGGCTTCCTCAGCGATGCTCACCGGAACCGGTGTGACCGGGGCGATGGCCTCCGCGGCCGGTTGAGCCGGGTCGGTGACGGGCGGGGGCAACGGCGGCTGTGCCGGATGCCGGAGTTGACCGTCCTGCCCAGCCAGCCGGCGCGCCGCACGCCAGACCGACAGCAGCGCCAGACCGGCGGAAGCGCCACTGCCGGCTGCCAGCAGAGGAAGCGCCCAGGGCGCCGCTTCGCGCAGCGGATCGAGCGCGGACAGAAGAAACACCGCCGCCCCACCCACCGCAGCGGCGACGGGCATCGCCACGCCGGTGCCCGAACCGGACCGGCTGGAACCGGTCCCATCGGAACCGGCGGTTGCCGACGACGCGGTGCGGCCTGCTCGCGGTCCGGAGAGGGAATGGTCGGATGGGCTCATCGGCGACTCGGATTGCGGCCGTGTTGCGGGTGCGTCCGTCTCTGCCGCGCTGGACGAAGGCGTAAGACCGGAGGATGCGACCATATCAGAAAGGGTAGGTCGATGCTGCTGGGACCAGCCCTATGCGGCACCCAGCCCGTCACCGCGCCAAACCCTCCCCGTCCGCTGTCAGGGCGAGGCTTCGTCCAGACTGCGGGACAACAGGCCGGCCTGCTGGGCGCGCCGCACCGCGTCGGTGCGGTTCCGGGCGCCCAGCTTGCGCAGGATTCGGCGGGTGTGCAGCTTGACCGTCACCTCCTGCAGGCTGAGATGCCGCCCGATCTCCTTGTTGGTCGCCCCGGTGGCAAGCATCGACAGAACCTGCTGTTCCCGGTCGGTCAGGGGCGACGACGGCGCCCCCTCGCCCTCCAGAGACGGGCTGTCGCCCTCGTCCGCCTCGTCGATGTCCAGCGACAGATCGGTCATGTGCAACAGGTCGAGCGCCACGCATTTCGGCACGAAGCTGCCGCCCTCCGCCACGAGGCGCAGGGCCTGGGCCAGGACGCGGCGCGGCGTGGTCTTCGGCAGGAAGGCTTCGGCACCGCACCGCAGCACCTCCAGCGCGGTCAGCGCATCCTCCGCCCCCGTCACCACGGCGACCGGCCCCTGGATTCCCGACTGGCGAAGCACGGCGATCGGATTGCTTCCCTCGGCGCCGGGCATCCGCCAGTCAAGCACGATCAGATCGTAGCGGATGAGCGTGGCGGGGATACCGTCGGCCGGCACCGACGCGGCAGGCAATTCCAACAGTGAACCGATGCAACCGATCTCCGCATCCGGCCAAGCCTGACGGACCGACAGTTCAAGCGCGTCCCGGAAAAGGGGATGGTCGTCCGCCACCAAGATCTTCATCAACCCGCCTCCGCCACCCTCGGCAACCGCCTATCCCATAGTATCAACATTCCCCTCTATGCTGACCGAAATCTTAAGTTTTCGTGGCTTCACCATATTTCACGTCGTTCATATTTGCCTGCCGTCCCGGGTCCGCAACGGCGGTCCGACATGCTTTCCTTCCCGGCGCGGGATAATATCCCCGCTATCCCATTTCCCGGCCCCGCTATCCCAGACACAGCGGGTGCGCGCAACAGTGGACGTTTATGGTGGGGTTTAGCGAAATCCACCCGGCCTGACCGGCCGGTTCGCGGCGGACGACAGGACCGGCGACCATGGAAATGACACTTTACGAGCTGCGGGCCGCCCCAACCCCAGCTCCATCCCCGACCTCCCCCACCACCCCGGCCACCCCTGCCCCTCACTCAGCCGCCACGCAGTCCCTGTCAGGCGCCTCCGTCCTGCTGGTCGACGACGATCCCGATTTCCGCCGAATGGTCTGCATCGCCTTCACCCGCACCGGCTGCACCGTACATGAGGCGGAGAATGGAAACGCCGCCCTGGACATCCTGGCCAACCATCCGGTGGATCTGGTGGTGACCGACATCATCATGCCGGAGGCTGACGGGTACGAGGTGATCCTACGGCTGAAGGCACAGCGGTCGCGCCCGCCCCTGATCGCCGTCACCGGCGGCAGCCTGCGCCTGCGGATGGAACTGCCGGGGATGGCCCGCCTGCTGGGTGCCGACGCCGCCTTTGAAAAGCCGGTGGACCTGAACGCCCTGCTGGCCGAGGCCGGCCGGCTGATCGCCGCGCGGAAGACGGATGCCGCCGGATGAACATCCTCATCGTCGACGATGACCGCACCAACCTGTTCATCATGGCCGCCGTCGTCCGCCGCCTGGACGATGCCGAGCCGGTGACGATGGAAAACCCGCTGGACGCCGTCGAATGGCTGCGCGGAAACGAGCCGGACCTGATCCTGCTGGACCAGATGATGCCGGAGATGGACGGCATGGAGCTGCTGCGCCGCATCCGCGACGATGCACGGCTGGACACGGTGCCGGTGGTGATGATCACCGCCAACACGGCGGTCGACATCCGCGTGCGCGCGCTGGACGAGGGCTGCAACGATTTCCTGACCAAGCCGATCATCGTGCCGGAGGTCCAGGCGCGGCTGCGCAATCTGCTGGCCCTGCGCCAGAGCCGCGCCCTGCTGCGCGACCGCGCCGCCCTGCTGGCCGCCGAGGTGGAGCGGGTCACCGCCGCCCTCCAGCGCCAGGGGGAGGAACTGGTCACCCGCCTGTCGCGCGCCGCCGAATACCGCGATCCCGAAACCGGCGCCCATATCGAGCGGATGGCCCTCTATTCCAAACTGATCGCCGAAGCGGCCGGCTGCGGCGCCGCCTTCGCCCAGGAAGTGACGAAGGCAGCGCCGATGCACGATATCGGCAAGATCGGCATCCCCGACATGATCCTGCTGAAGGCGGGCCGCCTGACGCCGGAGGAGATGACGGTGATGCGCCAGCACGCCGCCATCGGCCACCGCATCCTGGCGAACAGCGACATCCCGCTTCTGCGGCTGGCGGCGGAGATCGCGCTCAGCCACCATGAGAAGTTCGACGGCAGCGGATATCCGAACCGTCTGGCGGGAAACGCCATCCCGCTGCCCGGCCGCATCGTCGCCATCGCCGATGTGTTCGACGCCCTCACCTCCGTCCGCCCCTACAAGCGGTCCTGGACACCGGAGGAGGCGCGCAGCTTCATGATCGAGAACCGCGGCCGCCATTTCGACCCGGCCCTGCTGGACGCCTTCCTGTCACGGTGGGACGATGTGTGCAGGATCCACCGCGACAACATCGACGACCTGCCGGCGCTCACGCCGGACGAGGCGTAAGCGCCGGACAGCCTCAGTTGACGATGCGCCAGGTGCCGTCGGACTGGAGGCAGGCGGTGCCGTAGACCGGGTGCGGCCGGCCGCCGACGATGGCGCTGCTTTGGTATTCGCGGCATTGCTGCCCGCTGCGCGAATAAAAGACCGGGCCGGCTGGATCGGCGCTCACCGTGGCCGGCGGCGGGGAATAATACTGAACGACCGGCGGCGGCGCATAGACGACCGGCGGAGGCGCGTAATACTGCACCACCGGCGGGGGCGGCGCGTAGTAGCGGTAGGGGTGATAATAGCCATAGGCCGGGAAAACCGGCCCGACGCCGATGCCGACCGACACCGACGTGCGCGCCTGCGCGGCGCCCGGAACGGACAACACGGCACCGGCGGCAGCAACCGCCAGCATCGCAGCACCCAGGGCAGCCGCCCTCCGCACCGTCTTCATCCTCTGTCTCCCCGTCGCGCCGGCGGGAACGGTCCCGCCGGCCGGCTGACTCATGCCGCCATCATACACCCGTCCCGCGCCGCATCACAGAGGGCGCGCGCGGGAGGCCGTCCACCAGAGACGCAGGAGAGGGCCGGAAAATTCCGACCGCGTATCAGATGTCGAGCGGCAGGTTGTCGGGGTCGAAGCCCAGCTGTTCGACGATGGCGCGGGCCAGCGGGATGCTGGTCTCGAACCGCCATTCGGCCATGCCGGGGCGGTATTCAGACACGTTGGGGCGGCCATTGGCAAAGCGGCGCGGGTGCAGCTCGTACCAATAGATGTCGCCCAGCGACACGCCCTGTTCCTTCGCATAGGCCTCGGCGATGCCGGGCCAGTCATTCACGGCCGGCCGGGGCGACCCGGCCGCCTTGGCAATGTCGGTCTGTTCCAGGAAAGCGACGATGCGCTTCCCCTCGCGCTCGAAATCGGCAACCCGGATGGTGACGGGCTGCTTTCCTTCACGCTGATAGGTCCACTCGCGGTTCTTCTCGACCAAGGCCTTGTCCACGGCAAATGCTCCGGTTCACTCCTGCAAAGGCTACCCGACAGGCCCGCCTTATTCCAACTGTTCCGTTGCCTTTCCCGAACAGGCACGAGCCCTTGGGCCCTGCGCCGCCCGGCAAGGCGGATCAAAGGTTACCAAAGCACGCCGCTTTTTCTTTGTATACGGGAAATATGACGTCCGGCCTGCGCCGCACGCCCATTCCCGCTTCCGGACCATGCCGTCCGGCCTGTGGAAGCGTCCGCCGCCTCCTCGGCCGCCGGCCTCAATACCCAAGCGTCATGCCGTCGGGGTTGCGCGGGTCGGAATAGCCGTACAGCCCGTCCTCGCGCAGCTGGATGGTCTGGGTGCGTCCCATCGTCGGCTTCACCGCGACCTTGTGGCCCATCTGCTCCAGCAGGCGGACGGTGTCGGGGTTCAGGCCCTTCTCCACCCGCAGCTCGTCGGGGGTCCACTGATGATGGACGCGCGGCAGGGCGGCGGCCTCGGCCGGGTTCATGCCGAAGTCGATGTGATCGATCACCGTTTCCATGGTGGTGGTGATGATGCGGCTGCCGCCGGGGCTGCCGGTGACCAGCCAGGGCTTGCCGTCCTTCAGCACGATGGTCGGCGACATCGAGCTGAGCGGCCGCTTGAAGGGCTGGACGGCGTTGGCGTCGCCGCCGACCAGTCCGAAGGCGTTGGGCACGCCGGGCTTGGCCGAGAAATCGTCCATCTCGTTGTTCAGCAGGATGCCGGTCCCGTCGGCGACGATGCCGCTGCCGAAATTGAGGTTCAGCGTGTAGGTGGTGCTGACGACGTTGCCCTGGCTGTCGGCCACCGAGAAATGGGTGGTCTGGTCGCTTTCGTAAGGGGCCGGCCTGCCGGGCTTGATGCTGCTGGCCGGGGTCGCCTTCTCCGGGTCGATCCTCGCCGCCAGCTCGTCGGCGTATTTGCGCGAGGTCAGGCCCTTCACCGGCACCTTGGTGAAGTCGGGGTCGCCCAGATATTCGGAGCGGTCGGCATAGGCCAGCTTCATCGCCTCCGCCATCAGGTGGATCGACCGGGCGCTGTCGGGGCCGTAGTCCTTCAGCGGCCAGCGCTCCAGGATGTTCAGCATCTGGATGATGTGCGTCCCGCCGGAGCTTGGCGGCGGCATCGATTTGACCGTATAGCCGCGATAGCTGCCGCTGACCGGCTCGCGCTCCACCACCTTGTAGGCCTTCAGGTCGTCCTTGGTGATGTAGCCGCCGTGCCTGGCCATCTCCGCCGCGATCCTGTCGGCGATGGTGCCTTCATAGAAGGCCTTCGGCCCCTGCTGGGCGATCGCCTCCAGCGAATTGGCGAGGTCGGGATTGGCCAGCGTCTCACCGGCGGTCAGCGGGCGGCCATCCTTGAAGAAGATGGCACGGGTGGCGTCCCAGGCGGCCAGATGGTTGCGCTCGACCTCCAGCAGGCCGGCCAGCTGCGGGGTGACGGCGTAGCCCTCGCGCGCCAGCTTGATCGCCGGGGCCAGCACGTCGGCCAGCGTCATCGTGCCGTATTTTTCCAGCGCATGGGCCAGCCCGGCGACGGTGCCGGGGATGCCGACCGCCAGATGGGTGTAGAGCGAGCGGTCGGGAACGACCTTGCCCTGCTGGTCCAGATACATGTCGCGGAAGGCCCTGGCCGGGGCCATCTCGCGGAAGTCGATCGCGACGTCCCTGCCGCTCCTGGCGTCATGGACGACCATGAAGCCGCCGCCGCCGATGTTGCCGGCATTCGGCAGCACCACCGCCAGGGCGAATCCGACGGCAACCGCCGCATCGACCGCGTTGCCGCCGCGCTTCAGGACGTCGACGCCGATCTCGGTCGCCAGCCGGTGTTCGGAGGCCACCATCCCGTTCTGGCTGCGGACGGGATTGAAGATGTCGTAGCCGATGTCGTACGGGACCGGTGCGGTGGCGGCGGCAGCCTGGGCGAGTGCCGGCAGCGGCAAAACGGCCGGCAGCGCGGCCGGCAGCACGAGGGCCGAGCCGACGCAGAGCGCCGCCACCGCCGCGGCGGTGGAACGGGATCGGAAAGCGGGGAACCACATGCCGTGAATCTCCTGAGCGGGACGACAGGTCGGGGCTGCAGCCCGGGGGCCGCAGGATGTCACACCCGCGGCCTCCGGTCTTCATCCCGTCGCTGGTCCGCTCAACCATTCACCATCAGGGTTAATGGCATCGCGCCTTCTCATGAATGGATTGCGGCAGCCGATGAACGGATGGATGATGGCGCGCTGCGGATCAGTAGGTTTCCGCCATCCGGGAATGGTCGACGGCCTGCGACTCGCCATAGGAACCGCCATGGTCCAGCCGATCCTGGCGGACGCCGGCCAGACGCTCCTTGACCGGACAATGGCCGCTCATGCCGCGGGCGACCAGGGCGGCGCCGACCAGCCCCATGATGGCGCCTGGAAGGCTGGCGCCCTTGCGCAGACCGCCGGCCGCAACGGCAAGCCCGAGGCCGGTCGAGACGATGCGCTCGCCCATGCCCAGGTTGGTGTGGCCTTCAAAGACGCTGTCATAGGCGTTGCGGATCGTGGATTGGGCGTTCATGGCTGCTCCGGATGTTGCAATGGACTGGGATCGTCCTTCCAACGCTGCGATACCGGCCCAAGTTCCCTTGACGGGTTCCTGTGGCGGGTTCCCTTGCGGTCAGTTTTCCACCGACGCCATGTCGCGGATGGAGCGGACCAGCCGCGACGGTTCGACCGGCTTGGACAGCACGGTCAGCGCAACGTCCTGCGCCGCAGCCGTCGAGGTGAGATCCTCGGCATAGCCGGTAACCATCAGGATCGGCGTCCCGTCCTGCCGGGCGCGCAGGAGGCGGGCCATGTCGAGTCCGGTCATCCCCGGCATCATATGGTCGGTGACGATCACGTCCGGCCGGTAGCCGTCATCGAGCAGGGCCAGCGCCGCCGCCGCGTCGGCCGCCTCGCGGACCGAGAAGCCGGCCTGCGCCAGATAGCCGGCGGTGGCCGCGCGCACCAGCTCCTCGTCATCGACCAGCAGGACGGCGCAGCCGGATCCCATCCCGCCGGCCGCCGTCCCCTCCCTTCCCTTCGGCCGCGGCGGAGAGGGCGGCGGAGAAGGCGGCGGAGTGGACTGGGCGGCCGGCGCATCCGCCGCCTGACGGGCGCGCGGCAGATAGAGCGTCACCGTGGTGCCGAGGCCCAGCCGGCTGTCCAGTTCCACCCCGCCGCCCGACTGGGTCGCCAGCCCATGCACCATGCTGAGGCCGAGACCGGTGCCGCGCCCGACCTCCTTGGTGGTGAAGAAGGGCTCGAAGGCGCGGGCGGCCACATCGGCCGCCATGCCGGTGCCGGTGTCGCGCACCCGCAGAACCACATAGTCGCCGGGTTCCAGCCCCTCCACCTGCACCGGCAGCGGGCTTGTGCCAGCCATCTGGTTTCCCACGGTCCGGTTGCCGGCCAGGATCCACAGCGTGCCGCCGCCGGGCATGGCGTCGCGGGCATTCAGCGCCAGGTTCAGCACGGCCATTTCCAGCTGGGTCGGGTCGATCATCGCCGGCCACAGGCCGGGCGACACCTCCGTCTCGATCCGCACCGACTGGCCCAGCGTGCGTCCGAGAAGGCGGCTGATGCGCTCCACCAGCGTCGCGACATCGACAGGAACCGGACGAAGCTGCTGCCGGCGTGAAAAGGCCAGCAGATGCTGGGTCAGCGTCGCTCCCCGCTCCACCGCCTGCAGGGCCAGCCGCGCCGGACCGGAGATACGCTCGTCGTCGCTGCGGCTGTCGATGACGTGGAGGTTGATGCCGATGGCCTGGAGCAGGTTGTTGAAGTCATGGGCGACGCCGCCGGTCAGCTGGCCGATCGCCTCCATCTTCTGGCTCTGGCGCAGCGCCTGTTCGGCCTGCTCCCGCCCCTCCACAGCCTGCCGGGCAGCATCCATCGCCCGGGTCGCCGCCTCGTAGGCGCTGAACTGCCGGGCCAGCGCCCACAGCGACAGCAGCAGCGCGGCGATGCCGACGGTGCCTGCGGCTCCAACGGTCCAGGCCTGGATGCGCCAGTCGTTCAACACCGCGTCCAGCTTGCGCGTCACATTGACGACCAGCGGATAGTCGGCCAGCGCCCGCGTCGCCACCAGACGGACGCCGTCGTTCAGCCCGCCGGCGGAGAGGAAGACGCCCGACCTCGCGCGCTCCAGCACCTTCAGGAACTGCCGCTGGCCCAGCGGCCGGCCGATGTCCGGCAGCCCCGGATGGCGGGCCAGCAGGATGCCGTCCCGCCGCCACAGGCTGATGCTGCCGTCGCCGTCGGGTTGCAGCGACTTGTAAATCCTCTGGAAATAGCTCAGTTCGATGGCGCCCAGCACCAGACCGACGAAGCTGCCGTCCTGCCCGCTGATCCGGCGGGCCAGATAGACGGTCCAGCTGCCGTTGCCGCGATTCTGCACCGGCTCGCTGATGAAGGGGTCCGCCGTGTCGTGGTCGCGCAGGTAGGCGAAGTAATCCCGGTCGGACACATTGACCGGCGGGATCGGGTAATAGCGCGAGAAGTTGATCAGGTGTCCGTCGGCCGCGATCATCGTCACCGCGTCCAGCTGCGGCAGGCCGGTGATCCGCGCCCGCAGCATCTGGTAGGTGTCGCGCCCGCCCATCCGGCGGACATACTCCTCGGGCGTGTCGATTCCGTCCGACTTCAGCTGATCGATGATGGTGGTCAGCACCAGATCGACGCTCTGCGTCGCGCTGGCGGTCTGCTCCGCCAGCGACAGGTTCAGGGTGGACAGCTCGCGCTCCGCCCCTTCCAGTTCGCGCTCGCGCATGCTGTCGATGTAATGGAGCGTCGCCGCCAGCAGCACGGCGACCGACAGCCCGCCGATCAGCAACAGGACGCGCAAGGGCCGGCTGGCGCGCAGATTCGCCAGCCAATGCCGGCCCGGCGGCAGCATGCCGCCAGCAGGGCCACCGGCCGGCTGCGCGGTCCTTTCGGGAGAGATCAAAGCCAGCCTATGGTTTAGTGACGCAACAATCGACCGGCATGATCCGAGCGTCATAGCGCCGCGTCAAGCTTGTCAAGGTTAATAGGACCTTGCCAAGCGCAGGGGAGATCAGGCCTGCGCCCGCACCCGCGCCGGCAGTTTCAGCACCGACAGGGCAAGCCCGGCGAACACCAGCAGCCCGCCGGCCAGCTTCGCCGCGGTGAAGGTCTCGCCCAGCAGCAAGGCGCTGGAACTCATCCCGAAAATGGGGACGAGCAGCGAGAAGGGGGCGACGAGGCTCGCCGGGTAATGCCGCATCAGGAAGCCCCAGGCGGCAAAGCCGAACAGCGTGGCCGCCGCCGCGATGTAGATCAGCGAGCCGACTCCGACCAGCGTCAGGGTGGTGAAGGCATGGAGGATGCGGTCCGGTCCCTCCAGCGCCAGCGACAGGGCCAGCAGGGGCAGCGGCGGGATCAGGCTGACCCAGACCATCAGGCTGAACAGGTCGGGCGCCTTGGCCTGCTTCATCAGGATGTTCGACACGCCCCAGGCCGCCGCCGCCGCCATCGTCAGGCCGAGGCCGAGCAGCGAATCGCCGGCCGGCATCTCCAGCGCGATCAGCCCGACGCCGGCAAAGGCGACGGCCATGCCGCCGAGCTGCCGCGGCCCCGGCCGGTCGCCCAGCGCGAAGGCGGCGAAGATGGCGGTGAAGAAGGCCTGCGCCTGCAGCACCAGCGAGGCCAGCCCCGCCGGCATGCCGACATCGATGCCGAGGAACAGCAGCGGGAACTTCACCACGCCCAGCATCACGCCGATGCCGATCACGAAGCGCCAGGGAACCGGCGGCCCCTTGCCCCAGCCCAGCACCACCACCGGCAGCGCCGCCAGCGCGAAGCGCAGGCAGGAGAAGAGCAGCGGCGGGAAATCGCGCAATCCGACCTTGATCGCGACGAAATTGAAACCCCAGACGGCGGCGACCGCCACGGCAAGCAGGATGTGGGAAGCGCGCATGGTCGGAAGGCTAGACGGGCGCCGCCGGGCCGGTCAATCGGCGCCGGGGCGCGCCGGCCGCGTGGCTGATCTGCGCCCCGCCATCGCGGGCGGAGGCGGTCTCACGACTCCGCATGCAGGATCCGGCATTCGTCCGAGGCGTTGATCGCCCAGGACGATCCCGACAGCAGCATCGTGCCGATATCCCCCAGGCCGCTGCTGCGGAAGCTGACGCGGTGGGCACGGGCCAGCGGTTCCATCTCCTCCAGGAAGCTCTTGGTCGGCACGGCGACATAGAGGCTGCCGTTGGGAAGACCGCGGGCGCTCAAAGACAGGCGCGGTCCCAGATCCGCCGTGACGGTCAGGTCATAGCGCTCGCCGGGAACAACCGCCGCCCCGCTGTCCGACGGGGTGAAGCTTGACAGGATGAAGCCCGATTCGGCCGCGGCGGTGCGGAAGGTCAGGCGCGGGGCGGCGTTCTGGCCGACCGGGATGCCGCGCTCCGCAACGCAGAAGGGTTTGCCACCGGGGGGAGTGTGGATGGTGACGGTCCAGCCCTTGCCGGAGCTGAAGGGTTTGGAGGGCCCGTCCGGCAGCCCGGCCGCGGGTGGGGCCGCTGCCGGCGGCGGCTGCACTGTCTCGCAGGCGGACAGCGCCAGCGCCAAACCGGTCAGCAGGGCCCCGGTCAGCAGGGCCGAAGGCGTCGCCGCCCGGACGGAACGGCGGCCCCGCAGGACCGGCCGCAGTCGGGCGACGGGTGCAAGGTGCTGCCGATCCATCGCGGCGTCCTCCCCATCCCTGAACGTGATGCGGCGACTTCCATACCACGTTCGCATGCCCCCGCGCGACCGTCGCGGGAACGGTTCCGGCTGTGCTAGAACCAGGGGCCCTGCAGCAAGCAAGCCCCCGGTTGCCATGCCCCACGCCGACTTCATCCATCTGCGCGTCCATTCCGCCTATTCGCTGTCGGAAGGTGCGATCAAGGTGAAGGAGCTGGTCAAGCTCTGCCTGAAACAGCAGATGCCGGCCGTCGCGGTCACCGACACCGGCAACCTGTTCGGCGCGCTGGAATTCGCGTTGGCGGCATCGGACGCCGGCGTGCAGCCGATCATCGGCACCGTGCTGGGCATCACCCGCGTCGGCCCCGCCCAGACGAAACCGGGCCTGCCCGGCAAGGCGGCGGCCATCCCCGACCAGCTCGTCCTGCTCTGCCAGAACGAGGAGGGCTACCGCAACCTGACCGCGCTGGTGTCCAAGGCCTTCCTGGAGTCGGACCCGCTGGCCGGCCCGCAGGTGACGCTCGACGCGCTGGAGGGACGCTCCGCCGGGCTGATCGCGCTGACCGGCGGCCCCGGCGGTTCGGTCGGCCGGCTGCTGCACGAGGGACAGAAGGATCTGGCGCTCGACGTTCTGGAACGGCTGAAACGCCTGTTCCCCGGCCGTCTCTATGTCGAACTGCAGCGCCACGAGGGTGGGCGCGGCCAGTTCGCCGCGGTGGAGAACGCCGTCGAGCCGGCACTGATCGACGTTGCCTATGCCCACGGCCTGCCTCTGGTCGCCACCAACGACTGCTATTTCGCCACCGAGGACATGTACGAGGCGCATGACGCGCTGCTCTGCATCGCCGAGGGCGCCTATCTCAGCCAGGAGGACCGCCGCCACCTGACCCCCGACCACCGCTTCAAGTCGGCCGACGAGATGCGGCGGCTGTTCGCCGATCTGCCGGAAGCGGTGGACAATACGGTCGCCATCGCCCGGCGCTGCTCCTTCCTGCTGAAGCCGATCAAGCCGATCCTGCCGCCCTTCGCCTGCGAAGGCGGCCGCACCGAGGATGACGAGCTGCGCGCCCAGTCGCGCGCCGGCCTGGAGATGCGGCTGGAGAAGGTCGTCTTCACGCCCGACATGACGCCGGAACAGCGCGAGGAGACCCGCAAAGCCTATTTCGAGCGGCTGGAGTTCGAGCTGGACGTCATCGTCAAGATGAAGTTCCCCGGCTATTTCCTGATCGTGTCGGACTTCATCAAATGGGCGAAGAACCAGGACATTCCCGTCGGTCCGGGCCGCGGTTCGGGCGCCGGCTCGGTCGTCGCCTGGGCGCTGACCATCACCGACCTCGACCCGCTGCGCTTCGGCCTGCTGTTCGAGCGCTTCCTGAACCCCGAGCGCGTGTCGATGCCCGACTTCGACATCGACTTCTGCCAGGACCGCCGCGAGGAGGTCATCCGCTACGTCCAGAAGAAATACGGCTACGACCGCGTCGCCCAGATCATCACCTTCGGTAAACTGCAGGCGCGCGCCGTGCTGCGCGACGTCGGCCGCGTGCTGCAGATGCCCTACGGGCAGGTCGACAAGATCTGCAAGATGGTGCCGAACAACCCGGCCAACCCGGTGACGCTCCAGCAGGCGCTGGACAGCGAGGAGATGCTGCGGCAGGCGCGCGACGGCGACGACACCGTCCGCCACCTGATCGACATCGCGCTGAAGCTGGAGGGTCTCTACCGCCACGCCTCGACCCATGCCGCCGGCGTGGTGATCGGCGACCGGCCCCTGCAGGAGCTGGTGCCGCTCTACCGCGACCCGCGCTCGGACATGCCGGTCACCCAGTTCAACATGAAGTATGTCGAGCAGGCCGGTCTGGTGAAGTTCGACTTCCTGGGACTGAAGACGCTGACCGTGCTGAAGACGGCGGTCGACCTGATCCCCGAGAAGCCGGACCTGACCACCGTCCCGCTGGACGACGAGAAGAGCTACCAGCTGCTCAGCCGCGCCGAGGCGACCGGCGTGTTCCAGTTGGAAAGCTCGGGCATGCGCGACGTGCTGCGCCGGCTGAAGCCGAACCGGCTGGAGGACATCATCGCGCTGGTGTCGCTCTACCGTCCCGGCCCGATGGACAACATCCCGAAATATATCCGGGTGAAGAACGGCGAGGAAAAAGCCGACTACATGCATGACAGCCTGGAAGGCATCCTGAAGGAGACCTTCGGGATCATGATCTACCAGGAACAGGTCATGCAGATCGCCCAGGTGCTGTCCGGCTATTCGCTGGGCGGCGCCGATCTTCTGCGCCGCGCCATGGGCAAGAAGATCAAGGAGGAGATGGACAACCAGCGCAAGATCTTCTGCGACGGTGCCGAGGCCCGCGGCGTCAAGGCCGATCTGGCCAGCATGATCTTCGATCAGGTGATGAAGTTCGCCGGCTACGGCTTCAACAAGAGCCACGCCGCCGCCTATGCCCTGGTCGCCTACCACACGGCGTATCTGAAGGCGAACCATCCGGTGGAGTTCATGGCGGCGTCGATGACGCTCGACCTCGGCAACACCGACAAGCTGAACGTCTTCCGCCAGGAGCTGGCGCGGCTGCGCATCAAACTGCTGACGCCCGACATCAACAAATCCGACTCGATCTTCGGGGTGGAGCAGCTGGCCGACGGGACCAAGGCGGTGCGCTATGCGCTGGCCGCCGTCAAGGGCGTCGGCCAGCCCGCCATGCGGGCGGTGGTGGAGGAGCGGCGGAAGAACGGCCCGTTCAAGAGCCTGTTCGACTTCGCCCGCCGGCTCGACCTGAAGACCATCAACAAGCGCCAGCTTGAGAATCTCGCCTGCGCCGGCGCCTTCGACGGGCTGAACCCCAACCGCGCCCAGGTCCATGCCGCGCTGGAGACCATCATCCGCTACGCCCAGGCGGAGGCGGCGGAGCGCGACAGCGGCATCGGCAACCTCTTTGGCGGCGGGGGCGGCGGCCTGCCGGAACCGGAGCTGCCCAAGGTCAAGGACTGGGAACCGCTGGAGAAGCTGAAGCACGAGTTCGGCGCCATCGGCTTCTACCTGTCGGCCCACCCGCTGGACGCCTATTCCGGCCCGCTCGGCCGCATGAAGGTGGTGCGTTCGGCCGAACTCCAGACCGCCATCGCCAAGGGCGGCTCCACCCGCTACAAGATGGCGGGCATCGTCGTGTCGAAGAAGGAGAAGACCGCCAAGTCCGGCAACCGCTTCGCCTTCGTCGAGCTGTCGGACGCCACCGGCGGCTACGAGGTGACGCTGTTCTCCGAGGTGCTGGCCGTCAACCGCGACCTGCTGGAACCCGGCCGGCCGGTGCTGATGACGGTGGACGCCCAGCTGAACGGCGAAGAGGTCCGGCTCACCTGCCAGGAGATCAAGCCGCTGGAAGAGGCCGTCGCCTCGGTCAGCGCCGGCCTGCGCGTCGTCCTGCGCGACCCCGGCCCGATCGAGCATCTGCGCGCCACGCTGGACCGGCTGTCGCGCGGCAAGAGCCGCATCAACGTGCTGGTCGAGGTCGATCCGCTGAAGGAGATCGAGATCGAGCTGCCCGGCAGCTACACCATCACCGCCCAGAGCCGCTCCGCCCTGAAGGCGGTGCCGGGCGTGGTGGAGGTGGCCGAGCTGTGATCTCATCGGCGGCGCCCGTCTTCGGCCGCTTCATCGCCATCGACTGGTCCGGCTCAGTCAGCAAGGGCTATGCCGGCATTGCTGTTGCGGAATGCGCCGCAGGCGACGCCGCCCCCCGGCTGGTGAAAAGTCCTGGCAAGCGATGGTCACGGACGGCGGTGTTCGACTGGCTGCGCGGCGAACTGGCATGTGGGCCGACCCTGGTTGGCATCGACTGCGCCTTTTCCCTACCCTTTACCGTAGCGGCGCTCGGCTTTCCCGGCCGGCAGGCCAGCGTCTTCGACCTATGGGACGCAGTGGAGGAGGTCTGTGCAACGGAGTCCGACTTCGGAGGACGATCGTTCCTGAACCATCCGCTGCACGGAGCAGGATTCTGGCATGGCGGGCCGCAGCCGGACTGGTACCAGGACCCGCACCGCGCCACCGAATGGGCCTGTCGCGCCGACGGGCTGGGCCACCCGCAAAGCCCCTACAAGCTGATCGGGCCAAAGCAGGTCGGAAAGGCGGGACTCGCCGGCATGCGGGTGCTGCGCGCCCTGCGTGCCGCCCTGCCCGGCCGGCTGGCGGTCTGGCCTTTCGAGGACCCGGCGCCGGGGCAAAGCGTGATGGTGGAGATCTACCCGCGCCTGTTCCTGCAGCATACCGGCTTCGGCCAGCGCAAGATCCGGGACGGCGGCGAGATGGATGAGGCGCTGCGCCGGTTGGGCTCGCATCCGCTGGAGCGGGCCGGTATGGTCAGCGACCATGACAGCGACGCGCTGGTGTCGGCCGCCGGCCTGCGCTGGCTGGCCGCTACGCCGCAGACCTGGGTACGGGCCTGGGCGCCACCGGGATTGGACGACACCGCGCGGCGGCAGGAAGGCTGGATTTTCGGGGTGGGGATGACCGGATCATGACCGCAATCGGCGTTACGACGGCACAGGAGCCTGTGCAGGGCACGCGCCGCCCGGCGATCGACGTGGCGCGCGGGCTGGCGCTGGTCGCGATGGCCGCCTATCACGGCAGCTGGGATGCGACCTATTTCGGCCTCGCCCACTTCGACCTGCTGAACGACCCGCTGTGGCTGGCCGCCCGCACCGCGATCCTGTCGAGCTTCCTGCTGCTGGCCGGCATCGGTCTGGTGCTGGCGACCCGCGACGGGTTCGACCGCGACCGCTTCCTGCGCCGGCTGGGGCGGGTGGCGGCCGGCGCCGCGCTGGTGTCCGCGGCCTCCTATGCCCTGTTCCCCAGCAGTCCGATCTTCTTCGGCGTGCTGCACCACATCGCGGTGGCGAGCGTCATCGGCCTCGCCTTCGTCCGCCTGCCGGCGGTCCTGACGCTGGCGGTTGCGGGAGCGGCGGTGCTGGCGGGGACGACCCAAACCGTCCCGCTGTTCGACAGCCCCTGGCTGCGCTGGATCGGGCTGACCACGGTGCCGCCGGACTCCAACGATTTCGTCCCGCTGCTGCCCTGGATCGGCGGCGTGCTCGCCGGGATCGGGCTGGGCCGGCTGTGGCCGGGGCTGGGCGCGGGGGTGGCGGTCACCGGCAGCGCCGGGCGCGTCCTCGCCCTGGCCGGGCGGCACAGCCTCGCCGTCTATCTGCTGCACCAGCCGCTGCTGTTCGGGATCGTCTGGGCGACGGTGCAGCTGATGCCGGGGGAACCGGCTGCGGTCCGCGATTTCAAGGCGGCCTGCGTGGCGAGCTGCGAAAGCGCCGGAGTGTCCAGCGCGACCTGCACTGCCAATTGCGGCTGCGTGCAGTCCGAACTGGTGCGCACCGGCATGTGGGAGGGGATCGTCGCCAACCGGCTCGGCGAGCGCGAGCGAAGCGGGCTGGCGGCAGCAGCAACGGCCTGCCAGAAGCCATGATGGCGGTGGCCGGCCTAAACCTGAACCACCCGGACCAGCCCCCCGGACCCGATGCGACCTGCCGGTCAGACCGATTGCCGCTTGTCCAGCAGGCCGCGGAGCAGGCTGGTCAGCGTTTCGGCCAGCTTGTACTGCTCGTCGCCCGGCAGGGCGGCGATGACTCCGGCGAAGTCGTTCAGCGGATCGTGGCGCAGCAGTTCCAGCGCCTTCGGCGTCGGATGAAGCTGGGTGACGCGGCGATCCTCCGGAACCGGCACGCGGACCAGCAGGTCCTTTCCCACCAGCACCTCGACCATCTGCGAGGCGGCCCCGCGGGTGGTGGCGTGGAAATCGGCGAAGGCCGACACGGTGCGCTGGCTGTTGTTGGCGCCGGCAAAATAACGGAGCGCCGTCCACTGCGACGGCTTCAGCCCATGGGTATAGCCAAGGCTGTCGGCGATATGGGCGATCTGCAGCATCACGTCGGCAATGGCCTGCGGCGACGCGACGCCGGTATGGTTGGGTTCGACGACGTCCATGGCGGCTCCGATGGACCCGGCTCCGATCGTGGTCCGATCCAGCGCCCCATTGGTCCGCACCGACATCCGGCCCGCAGCAACGCCGCGCATTTTTGCGAAGTCCATTTTTTCCACTCTATAAAGTATAGTGGCTATACGATGGGCGCGTGAAAAAGCTGTCGGCTATCGTCTCAAAGCGGCAGCCACGACGATCATTGGATCGTCACACAGAATAGCGTGCCCGGACAGAAAACGGAACCGCGTTGACTTCGTCTTTTTGCTGCAAATTGCCGCATTTCTTTATGACCCACAAGACGACCGAAAATTTCCACCCTTTCGGCAATCCCAGGCGGATCGGGCATATCGGCCATGCCGCTGCCCGTCTCCGCAATGTTTCACTGGCGCGGTCTTCGATTCGGCGGTATACGCGCGCGATGACCACATCCCCCGTTCCGAAGTCCGCATCGCCGGCCGCCGCCCAGACCATGGGCGCCCCGAAGGTCGGCATCGTCAGCCTCGGCTGCCCGAAGGCGCTCGTCGATTCAGAGCGCATCCTGACACGCCTGCGCGCAGAGGGGTACGAGATCTCCCCCAGCTATGACGGCGCGGACGTCGTGCTGGTCAACACCTGCGGCTTCCTCGACAGCGCCAAGAAGGAATCGCTGGACGCCATCGGCGAGGCGATCAAGGAAAACGGGCGGGTCATCGTCACCGGCTGCATGGGCGTGGAATCGGACATGATCCGGCAGATCCACCCCGACGTGCTCGCCGTCACCGGCCCGCACCAGTACGAGCAGGTGGTCAGCGCGGTGCATGACGCCGTGCCGCCGACGCACAACCCCTTCACCGATCTGGTGCCGCCGGAAGGGCTGCGGCTGACCCCGCGCCACTACGCCTATCTGAAGATTTCCGAGGGCTGCAACAACCGCTGCAGCTTCTGCATCATCCCCAGCCTGCGCGGCGATCTGGTCAGCCGGCCGATCCATTCGGTGCTGCGCGAGGCGGAGAAGCTGGCGGTCGCCGGCGTCAAAGAGCTGCTGGTCATTTCCCAGGACACCAGCGCCTACGGCGTCGATGTGAAGTACAAGACGGAGAAATGGTACGACCGCGAGGTCCGCACCCGCTTCTTCGACCTGTGCAACGAGCTGGCGAACTTCGACCTGTGGGTCCGCCTGCATTACGTCTACCCCTATCCGCATGTGGACGAGGTCATTCCGCTGATGGCGGAGGGGAAGATCCTCCCCTATCTCGACATCCCGTTCCAGCATGCCTCGCCCTCCGTCTTGAAGGCGATGCGCCGCCCGGCCGCCCAGGAAAAGCAGCTGGACCGCATCCGCAAATGGCGCGACGAGTGCCCGCATCTGGTGCTGCGCTCCACCTTCATCACCGGCTTCCCCGGCGAGACGGAGGAGGACTTCCAGTTCATGCTGGACTGGCTGAAGGAGGCCCAGCTCGACCGCGTCGGCTGCTTCAAGTACGAGCCGGTGGAAGGTGCGACCGCCAACGACCTGCCTGGCGCCGTCCCGGAGGAGGTCAAGCAGGAGCGTTGGGAGCGCTTCATGGAGACGCAGAAGGAGATCAGCGCCGAGCGGCTCCAGCAGAAGGTCGGCTACACGCTGGGCGTTCTGATCGACGAGGTCGACGAGGACGGTGCCATCGGCCGCTCCTATGCCGACGCGCCGGAGATCGACGGCAACGTCTTCCTGAATGGCGAGACCGGGTTGAAGCCCGGCGACATGGTCGACGTCACCATCGAGCATGCCGACGAGTATGATTTGTGGGGCAGCGTCGAACGCGACCTGTAATCATAGTCGAGTGGAGAGCGCCATGCCCGTCACGCCGGACGATGCCAGACTGATGGACGTCCAGCAGGGCGGGCGCTGCTTCTTCTGCGACGGGCCGATGGGGGAGAAGTCGACCTTCGACCACTTGATCCCCCAGGCCTATGGCGGGATCGACGATCCGGCCAATGTCGTGCTGGCACACCGCCGCTGCAACCAGCGCAAGGCCGACCGGCTGCCCACCCATGAGGAACTCGACCGCTTCTTCACGCTGCGCCGCTCCAGCCGGCTCGGCGTCTGGCCCCCCTTGCGGGCGCTGCGCGACACGGAGGAGGGGGCGGACGAGGACGAGCTTTGGATGGCGGTCGCTCAGGCGATTGCGCGGGAACGGTGAGGGTACCTGAAACCAAAGCGCCCCGATCCGGTTAATGGGGGACACCTTATATAAAGGGAGCCCCCCCGATGCCCGGCCAGCAGAACGACCAGCAGAACAAGCAACCCCATACAGAGCAGACCGTCCGCCACACCGACGGCGAGCAGAACACCGGCAACCATAAGAAGCCGGATGCCCCCGACGCCAAGGGTGCCGACCGCTTCGGCGGCACCCGTGCCGGCGCAGAGAATGTCGAGCCCAGAAAGTAGGCTGCTGGAATCCGGCCTTTTCGGGCTGGCATCGCACCGCCGGCCTGTGCGACATCCGGGGGAACGGCGCCCACAGGCTTCATGCCACAGGGCCACCCCCACTTCGCATCCGTGACCCGGCTTCAGTGACCAGAATGGCCCCCTCGATCTTCAAGCGCTACAAGCTGCACTTCACCCGCCCGCTGC
Organism: Azospirillum sp. B506; assembly: GCF_000333595.1. GTDB lineage: Bacteria > Pseudomonadota > Alphaproteobacteria > Azospirillales > Azospirillaceae > Azospirillum. Next base: position 5,129 of record NZ_BADK01000088.1, on the reverse strand, counting down.
CGGGCCTGCGCCCCGGACGGCCGGAGCGCGACGCGATGGTGGAGCGGGTGCGGCGGCTGGCCAGTGAAAATGGCATGGCCGGCGACCTCCACACCATCGCCCCCAACGCCGGCTTCGGGATCCTGGAGGTCCGCTGCACCGAGCGGCTGGCCCGCCGCCTGTCCGACCTGTCGGAGATCGAGACCGTCCAGGAGGCGTGAGACCGCCCGCCCCTGCGCCCAGGCGAACTGGGCGAACTGGGCGAACTGGGCGAACTGGGCGAAGGTGGTATGCGGCTGGCCGCAGCGCCACTCCGCCCTAGGTCAGGCTCGACCGGCCCCCCGACGGACCGGACCGACCATCACCTTCAAAGGGGAGACAGCATCATGGCGATGCGGCAATCGGACGCCGAATGGCGGGGCGACCTGAAATCGGGCAGCGGCAAGATGCGGCTGGGCAGCGGCGCCTTCGAAGGCAGCTACTCCTTCCCGTCGCGCTTCGAGAACGGCCAGGGCACCAATCCGGAGGAGCTGATCGCGGCGGCGCATGCCGGCTGCTTCTCCATGGCGCTGTCGGCCGGACTGAGCCAGGCCGGTCATGTTCCGACGCGCGTCCACACCACGGCCAAGGTGCATCTGGAAAAGGCCGGCGCCGGCTTCGCCATCAGCCGGATCGAGCTGGAGTGCGAGGCCGAAATCCCCGGCATCGACGAGTCCACCTTCCAGGAACAGGCGAAGAGCGCCAAGGCCAACTGCCCGGTGTCGAAGGCGCTGGCCGGCACAGAGATCAGCCTGACCGCCCGGCTGCTCTGATTTTCGACCGGCGGGAGGCGCCGTCCACCGTCGGGCGGCTCCTCCCGCGGCGGCATAAATATCTTCCTCGATAATGAACCGCCCGCCGACGACAGCGCGGCGGCGATTGGCCGTGTCCTTCACACGCTCCGCTCTGCCAAAGGGCAGATTGACCCCGCCGCTTCCGCCCACCCATAGTGCCGCGTCGCGTGTGCGGGAGCCCCCCTTCCGTCCGCCGAGCCAATCGAACGACGGTCAATGGTCATCGCAGCCCTTCGCCTTCTGCAACCGCTTCTGATTCTGCTTGCCGTCGCGCTTCCGCTTGGGGCGGCGTCGGCCACCGCTGCCGGCGGGCGGGATGGCGAGCCGACACGGGAACCGGTGGTGCTGGCGCTGGATGGGGAGTTCGGGCTGGCCAACAGCAGCTCGGCCGAAGCCATCGAGCGCGGCATCCTGACGGCCATCGACGACATCAACCGCCAGGGCGGCGTGCTGGGCGGCCGGCCGCTGGCGCTGATCACGCGCGAACACCGGTCGATCTCCGCCCGCGGCATCAAGAACATCCGGGAACTGGCCAGCATCCCCGACCTGATCGCCGTGTTCGGCGGCCGGTTCAGCCCCGTGGTGATCGAGGTAGCTGCCGGTGCTCGAAAAGACGCGCACGCGTGTTCCTCGCCCCCTGGTCGTCGGCGGACTCGATCGTCGACAACGGGATGGAGCCCAACTACATCTTCCGACTGTCGCTGCGCGACAGCCTGGCGATGCCGTTCCTGCTGAAGCAGGCCGCCGACCGTGGTCTGCCCCGCGTCGGTCTGCTGCTGACCAACACCGCCTGGGGCCGCTCCAACCTGGAGGCCGCCAACCGCTATCTCGCCGGCCGCAAGGTCCCGAGCCTCGCCGGCACCGCCTGGTACAACTGGCGCGACCGCTCCCTGATCGACAAGTACGACGTGCTGGCCCAGGCCGGCGCCCAGGCGATCCTGCTGGTCGCCAACGACGACGAGGCCGCCGTGCTGGTGCGCGAGGTGGCCGCCCTGCCGGCACAACGTCGGCTGCCGATCCTCAGCCATTGGGGGGTCACCGGCGGCAGTTTCGTCGGACAGGCCGGACCTGCCCTGCAGGAGGTCGATTTCACCGTGATCCAGACGGTCAGCCCCTTCCGGATCCCGCCGGACCGGCTGACCCCGATGCTGGAGACCGCCGGACGCCTGTTCGGCATCCGCCGGCCGGAGGACATCCCGTCGCCGGTCGGCTTCCTGCATGCCTACGACCTGACCCGCATCCTGGCGCTGGCCGTCGACCGCGCCGGCACCACCGACCGCGCCGCCGTGCGCGATGCGCTGGAGCAGGTCGGTCGCTATCGTGGCGTGACCCGCGACTTCGACCCCCCCTTCGCTCCCGGCCGGCATGAGGCGCTCGGCCCGGACGACCTGCTGATGGCCCGCTTCCGCGCCGACGGCGTGCTGGTCCCGGTGGATTGAAAAACAGATGACCGATCCCACTCCCACCGATCCGTCTGCTTACGGCACCGTCCCGCGCGCCGCCCAGCGGATGTTGACCTCCGGCCGGCTGGCCCGCCGCTTCGCGCTGGTGTCGCTGATGCTTGGCGTGCTGATCGCCATCCTGATCGGCGCCAGCCTCTATGTGGTGTCCAGCCGCCATCTGGCGCGCCAGCACCATGCCAATGTCGAGGCGAACGCCATCCTTGCCGCCCGCCAGACCGAAGGGCTGCTGAACACGCTGGTGACGACGGTGCGCGAACTGGCCGACAACAGCATGCTCGCCACCGGTCTGGTCGATTCCGCCGGCAAGGAAACCTACCTGATCCCCTTCCTGGGCAGCTTCAACCACATCGCCAGCGTGCCGGTGGCGCTGGTCTTCACCGATTTCGAAGGGGAGCCGATCGCCGACAACGGCCGCCATGCCGCCCCGCTCGCCATCGCACCCGCCGACATGGCGTGGCTGCGCGCCGCCATCGCCACCGGCAAGCCGGCCGCCCGGGTGGTGCAGCAGGGCGAAACGCAGTTCCTGCTGGCGGCGGAGATGATGATCTACTCCCGCACCCCGTCGCCGGAAGGGGCACTGCTCTACAAGGTGCCGCTCGACTCCCTGGTCCTGCATCCGGAGGCGGAGCTTCTCCATGCCGGCGGGCCGCCCCCGCCGGTGCCGCCGGACATGATGGCGGTGACGGTGCCGCTGACCGTGCCGCAACGGCTGGCGACGCTGGGATTGAGCCTGCGGCTGGAGGCGCCGGAAACGCCAGCCACGGCGCTGCTGTCCTGGATGCTGCCCGCCTATGGGATGGTGGGGCTGGCCGCCCTGCTGGCGATCTATGTCGGCAGCCGCGCCGTCGGCAACCACATGACCCGCTCCCTGCGCGAGCTGGAGCGGCTGGCCGGCGCCATCGCCACCGACGGCTTCACCGGGCAGCGTGCCCGGGTGCGCGGCAACGACGAGGTCTCCGCCCTGGCGCGCGGCTTCAACGCCATGCTGGATCACATCGCCGGCATCCAGCGCGAACGCGAGATGCGCGCGGCGGAGGAGATCACCATCCAGCGCACGCTGGCCGAACGCGCCGAACAGGCCCGCGCCGAGGCCGAGAGTGCCCGCAACGAAGCGGAACGCTCACGCCAGGAGGCGGTGATGGCGCTGATGGTGGCGGAGCGCGCCAACGCCGCCAAGACGCATTTCCTGGCGGCGGCCAGCCACGACCTGCGCCAGCCGGTGCAGTCGCTTGTCCTGCTGACCTCGGCGCTGGCGATCCGGCTGGGCGACCATCCCGCCGCGGCCCTGGTCGGCAGCATCGAGGCGTCGATGGACGCGCTGTGCCGTTTGCTCGACGCGATCCTCGACATCTCCAAGCTGGACGCCGGCACGGTGTCCCCCAATGTCCAGGCGGTGTCGCTCGGCACCATCTTCACCCGGCTGGAGGGCGAATACCGCCTGCGCGCCGCCGAGAAGGGCGTCGCCTTCCGCAGCGTTCCCACCGGCGTGACGCTGAACGCCGACGCCGCACTGCTGGAACGGATCATCCGCAATCTGGTGGAGAACGCCCTGCGCTACACCGACCATGGCCGCATCCTGCTGGGCTGCCGCCATGCCCGCGGGGTCCTGCGCATCCAGGTCTACGACACCGGCATCGGCATTCCGCCCGAACATCTGGAACGGATCTTCCACGAATTCTATCAGGTCTCCAACCCCACCCGCGACCGCGGCAAGGGGCTGGGACTGGGATTGGCCATCGTCGACCGGCTGGCTCGGTTGCTGGGCTATCGCGTGCAGGTCGCCTCCCGGCCCGAACAGGGGGTCGTGCTTCACGCTGGAGATCCCGATCCCCGCACTGACCGCCGTGGCGGCTCCGTCCGCGCCCGCACCGACCGAACAGGTGCCGGAGCCCGGACGCGGCACCGCCCTGGTCATCGACGACGACCCGCTGGTCCGTGAAGGGCTGACCTTGCTGATCGAGGATTTCGGCTGGCGGGCGACGCCGGCCGACAGCGCCGGCCATGCACTGCGCCTGCTGCGCGACCAGGACCGTCCCCCCGATCTGGTGATCGCCGATTACCGGCTGGAGGCCGGGGCCACCGGCCTGCAAGCCATCCAGGCGGTCGAGGCTGCCCTGCGCGACCGCGGTTTCGCGGTTCCGACCAGCGTCGTGCTGACCGGCGACACCGCGCCGGAACGCATCGCCGATGCCGAGGCCAGCGGCTATCGCATCCTGCACAAGCCGATCGCCGCCAAGGAGGTGGCGCAGCTGTTGAGCGATGCCCTGCTGGACCGGACGGGCAGCGAGGGCAGCCGGCAAACGGGACAGCAGGCGGGCGGGCGGCGCAACCCGGCCATTCTGCAAGGCTGATCGCGCCGGCCCGCCATTCGGGTTACCCGCGACCGACTTGTCCGGCGGCGTCCACCTGCAGGGCCAGCCGCTCAATGGCGCGCACCGCCAGTTCCTGACGCCCGCTGACCAATCCCGGCGTTTCCTGCCGCAAATGGGCGGCCGCCGCATCCTCCAGGACGCCCCGGGCCTCTTCCGCCGAGAGGAGGCCCTTTTCGACCATGGCGATCACCAGAGATTCACAAATCGAAAGAGCGGCCAGACCCGCCACCCCGTCCTCCGCCGTCATCCTCCCCCCCGCTCGCTGGATCATCGTTCCACTCGGCCATCCCATCGGGCCGGCTCATGTCGGAGCCATCTTGCCGATAAGCCCAATTGCATAGGGAACAACACTCCAGTCGGCTGCGCGTCACAGGCCGTTCGAGAAAAATATTCGGCCGATTAACCTATGTTGTGGCCGCCTTTGCCGAAAACCCTAAACGTTCGAGACCATGCGGAACCGGTTCAACGGCGCACCCGTTTAT
>NZ_BADK01000089.1 GCF_000333595.1 Azospirillum sp. B506 | reverse complement strand
GCGATATGCGCGAGGCCGCGGCCTGCTTGTGCGCGGCAAGGGCGGCAAGGAGCGCATGGTGCCGCTGTCCGACCCGGCGCTGGCGGCGCTGGCCGGCTACATCCCGTTCCGCGGCCACTTCATCCCGGCGAGCGGCGGGGCAGGGGGGGAAGCCGGGCACAGCCCCTTCCTGTTCCCGTCACGCAGTTCGGCCGAAGGGCACCTGACACGCCAGCGCTTTGCCCAGTTGCTGAAACAATTGGCCATCGACGCCGGCATCGACCCGGAGAAGGTCAGTCCCCACGTCCTGCGCCATGCCTTCGCCACCCATCTGCTGGACCATGGCGCCGACCTGCGCTCCGTCCAGAAGATGCTGGGCCATGCCGACATCGCGACGACGCAGATCTACACCCATGTGGTGACGGAACGGCTGAAGAAGGTCATGCACGACCACCACCCGCTGGCGCGCCGCAAGGTGGAAGAGGCGTCGGAGGGGTAGGGGAGGTAAGGATATGTGGGGATGTGCAGGCTTCGATTGCCTTCACATATCCTTACTTCTTCTCCAGCATCAGCGTGCCATGGCGCGTGACCTTGTTCCTGATCCTGTCGGCCAGCAGGGCCAGTGCCCAGGGCAGTTGCACCTCCATCTCGACGCTGTCGTCCAGAACGTCGATGTGGCCGGCGATGGTCTGGGCCAGCGCCACGACGCGGAAGTTCAGGCGGTCCTCGGTCCAGCTGTCGTCGACGCTGGCGGCCACCGCGCTCAGGCGGGCCCGCACCTCGCCCATGCCGTCGACCAGCCGGCGCTTGGCCTCCGCCCGGCCGAGCGAGTGGGGAATGGACAGGGTCAGGGGTTTCGGCATCGTCGGCGGCTCCGCACTGCGCGTGGTGTCCCGCCGTCCAGTCGGCGGCGGGACAAGAGTAACGCCAGTGGCGGGCGTTTGGTCCCTCAGCGGTCGTGCAGCGGCGCCATCTGGTCCAGGCGGTGGGCGAAGTCGATGTCGGCCTGGGTCACCGCGTCGGCGCTGCGGGTGTAGAGGATCACCTCGACCCGGCCGAGATCGTTGAACCATTCGGGATGGTGGCCGGTCTTCTCGGCCAGCAGGGCGACCTGGTTCATGAATCCCCAGGCGGCCGGGAAATCGGCGAAATGGTAGGTCTTGCGGATGGCGTCGCGCTCCAACACCTCCGCCCAGCCGTGCAGTTCCTTCAGCGCCGTCTGGCGGGGTGCGCCGATAAGGCGATCGGACATGATGACCTCCCTTTCCTCAATCACTCTTTTGCCGCCCGCAGCTTCTTGGCGAACGGGCGGCGGTTCGCTACCTTCTGCGGCATGATACGGAAACCTTCAGGTCCCCATACGGTTCCGCCCACGGTCGAAGACCTGGAGCGCATGGCCGAAGAGGCGCTCGACACCATCCCGGCGGAGCTGCTCGCCCCGGTCGGGAACCTCGTCATCCATGTCGAGGATTTTCCCGATGAGGATACCGAGCGGGAGATGGAGCTGGAAAGCCCATTCGACCTGCTGGGCCTCTACCGCGGGGTGGATCTGACGCGGCAAAGCGTCGCCGACCTGCGCGGCGGGCCGGACATGATCTTCCTCTACCGGCGTCCGATCCTGGATTACTGGTGCGAGACGGGGGAGGAGCTGCCGGCCATCGTCCGCCACGTCCTGATCCACGAGATCGGCCATCATTTCGGCTTCTCCGACGAGGACATGGAGCGGATCGAGACCATGGAGTAGGGCGGGCGAGCAAAGGTGGGGCAGGGCGCCGTCAGCCCTCCAGCGCGTCGGCCACCCGGCGGCGCAGGGCCGGCACCAGCTCCTCCTCGAACCAGGGGTTCCGGTTCAGCCAGGCGGTGTTGCGCCAGCTCGGGTGCGGCAGCGGCATGAAGGCCGGGCCGTATTCCCGCCAGTTCGCCACCGTCTCCGTCATCGTCGCCTTGCAGCGGTCGCCCAGGTAGCGCGCCTGGGCGTACTGCCCGATCAGCAGGGTCAGCCGCACGCCCGACAATGCCGCCAGCAGCGGCGGGTGCCACAGCGGCGCGCACTCGGGCCGCGGCGGGTAATCGCCGCCCTTCGGCATGGTCCCGGGATAGCACAGCCCCATCGGCACCACGGCGATCCGCGTTTCGTCGTAGAAGGCGGGACGGTCCATCGCCAGCCACTTGCGCAGCCGGTCGCCGGAGGCGTCATCCCAGGGCGTGCCGCTGGCATGCACCCGCGCGCCCGGCGCCTGCCCGACGATCAGCAGCCGGGCGGTCGGGCTGCCGCGCAGCACCGGGCGGCAGCCATGGGGCAGAACCCCCGCACACAGCGTGCAGGCGCGCACCCGTGCGAACAGGCGGTCGAGATCCGAAGCGCCGCCAATCACCCCGTCGGACACCGTTTCGTCAGACAAGCGTCAGCAAATCCTGGACGAAGGCCGGCACCACCTGGGTCGCCGGGCCGTGGATCGAGCTGTGGAAATAGGAGGCGCCCTCCGACGGTTCCAGGTTCAGCTCGACCGTATAGGCGCCGGACGACCGGGCCTCCGCCACGAAGCCGGCGGCGGGATAGACATGGCCCGACGTGCCGATGGAGACGAACAGGTCGCATTCCTCCAGCGCCCGCTGGATGCGCTCCATCTGATAGGGCATCTCGCCGAACCAGACCACGTCCGGCCGCATGCCGCCCTTGCGCCCGCAGGTCAGGCAATGGTCGTGCACCGACAGATCGCCCCGCACCTCCACCACCGTACGGCAATGCAGGCAGAAGGCTTTCAGCAATTCGCCATGCATGTGCAGCGGCGCCTTCGATCCGCCCCGCTCGTGCAGGTCGTCGATGTTCTGCGTCACCAGCAGGACGTTGCCCTTCCAGCGCCGCTCCAGTTCGGCCAGCGCCCTGTGCGCCGCGTTGGGCTGCACCGCCGGGTCGGCAAGGCCGTGGCGGCGGTCGTTGTAGAAGCGGTGGACAAGGTTGGGATCGCGCGCGAACCCCTCCGGCGTCGCCACATCCTCCAGATCGACCTGGCTCCAGATGCCGCCGGCGCAGCGGAAGGTGTCCAGCCCCGATTCCTTGGAAATCCCCGCCCCGGTCAGGATGACGATCTGGTCGGTCGGACGCAGGCGGTTGGTCAGCGCGGGTGAGGGCATGGCATCCCCTTGATGTCTGGCGACCGGAGTCACGGGCCTGGCGGGTCCGCTTGAAACGATCGCACTCTAACGGTTCGGAAACCGGTCATGTGGAAGACTGCTGCGGCGTACGCTCGTCACGCCTGGAAGTAAAGCCGCAGATGGCAAGGAAGGGGGAAACGCGGAGATGGCCAAGCATCGGGCCGGCATGGAGAGCTTCCAAAACCCCGGGCGTTGCGGAATAACGGAGCCAGTCCGTGTCTGCGTGGCAGCCCCATGACCCAGAAAGCGCCTGTCCTGTCCGTGCTCTTCGTGTGCACCGGCAACATCTGCCGTTCCCCCACCGCGGAGGGCCTGTTCCGCACCCACCTCCGCCGGGCCGGCATCGACGATCGTGTGTGCGTCGATTCGGCTGGAACCCACGGTTATCATGTGGGTGAACCGCCCGATCCACGCTCGGTTGAAGCGGCACGCCGGCGGGGCGTCGACATCTCGCGCCTGCGTGCCCGGCAGGTGGCTCCGGAGGACTTCGAGCGGTTCGATGTGATCCTTGCCCTGGATCACGGTCACCTCCGGCAATTGAAGCGTCTGGCCCCGATGGGCAGACGCGACCGGGTGCTGCTCTTCCTGGATTTCACGACGAACCTGAAGGGACAGGATGTGCCGGATCCCTATTATGGGGACGAGGAGCAGTTTGACCGGGTGCTGGACGTGATCGATGCCGGTGCGCAGGCGTTGCTGAAGGAGGTCGAAAGCCGGCTTGCCTGAAGCCCGGCCATTGCGCCTTCTGCGCCGCAGTGGATCGGCGCCCGCCGGGCGGAGAGTCACCGGCGCCAATGGCGGTCCAGTGAAACCGGATCGCTCGATGCGGCACCCAAAAAGGACATGAGCGACGTGGACCCCGTCATCCCGCATGTGATCCATCAGACCTGGAAAAGCCAGACTGTTCCGAGCGAATTCCAGGCATTTCAACGAAGCTGGATCGACCACAATCCCGGCTTCGCCTATCGGTTCTGGACCGACGATGACATCGAACGCTTCGTTGAGGACGAGCATCCGGCGTTGCTGCCGGTCTTCCGCGGCTATGCCGATCCGATCTCGCGCGTCGATCTGGCGCGGTACCTGATTCTGCGCCGGTTCGGCGGTGTGTACGCCGATCTCGATTTCGAATGCCTCCGCCCGATCGACGGGTTGCTGGAGCGTCGGAGCTTCCTCGTCGGGCTGGAGCCGGAGGAGCATGACGGCTTGGCAAAGGCCGTGGAGCGCGGGCTGTCCCGCATCCTCTGCCCCTCCTTCCTCGCGTCCGTTCCGGGCCATCCTTTCTGGGATCATCTGCTGGACCGGCTGGTCGAGGCGCGCCACTGCCCGGATGTGCTCGACGCGACCGGTCCTTTCCTGCTGACGCGCGCCCTCGCGTCCTACGAGGCCTCCCATGCCGGGGGGAATGAGGGCGCGGCTGCGGTGACGGTGCTGCCGCCGGGCCAGCTCTATCCGGTCACCAAGGACGATTGCTGGAGCGGCAGGCTGTTCGACCTCGTCTTCTGGGAGCAGGCGACGCGGGACGCCTATGCCATCCATTATTGGCAAGGCACCTGGTTCCGCGGCGATGCCGGACGCACCCCGAGATTGCCGGACCGGGTCACGGCGGTGGTGACGAATGACACCGCCGCGCTGCCGGCCGCCTCCACCGGGGCTGCTGGAAGAACGGGCGATCCGCCGCTCATCTCCTGCCTCATGGTCACCAAGGGCGGGGACGGCGGACGGACGGATCTGCTGTCCCTGGCGATCGGCAGCTTCACGCGGCAGAGTTGGCCGAACAAGGAGCTGGTCATCGTCTGCGACGCCGTGGTCCGCGATGGAGATGGTGCGGAGGATCCGCTGGACGCCCTGGTCCGGGCCGCGGGCAGGGAGGACATCCGCCTTGTCCGGGTCGCCGGTCCGGGCCGGACCCTTGGGGAGTTGCGCAACATCGCCGTCGACAGCGCAAACGGTGTTTATGTCTGCCAATGGGACGATGACGATCTCTACGACCCGCTGCGCCTGGAGGTCCAGCACATGGTCCTTGCGCGGACCGGTGCCCATGCCTGCCTGCTGGGGCGGTGGTTGATCTGGTGGCCTGGCCTGCAGAAGCTTGCGGTTTCCCGCGAGAGATACTGGGAGGGGTCGCTGCTGTGCGAGAAGGCGGCGATGCCCCGCTATCCGCATCTCCGGCGTGGCGAGGACACCCCGCTGGTGGAGCGGCTCCGGCAGACCATGCGTGTGGTCTGCCTGGACATGCCCCGGCTCTACACCTACGTCGTCCATGGTGCCAACACCTTCGCCACCGATCATTTCGATGAGCATTGGCAAACCGCCGCCTGCCGCTTCACGGGCGACCGCTACGAGGCGCTGCTGCGGGAAATGGCCAAGCGGTTGCCGATCGACGACGTCCGACGCCATGGCAGGGCGATGGCCCGGCCCGGCCCGGCTTCCGATTCCCATCCTCCATCGGATCGGACGGGCCGCGCCCCCGCGGTCCCCGCAAGCTCCACGGGGGCGTTCCGGAAAGCCAAGGTGCTGGTATTGACGCCGGTCAAGGATGCGCGCAGCCATCTGCCCCGCTACATGCGGCTGCTCGACCGGCTCGACCATGACCCCGGCTGCCTGTCTCTCGGTTTCCTGGAAAGCGACAGCGTGGACGGAACCCATCCGTGGCTGGCCGAACGGGTGCCGGCCCTGCGCGACCGCTACCGCCGGGTGACCCTGCTGCGCCGGGATTACGGTTTTCATCCCGAGGGACCCCGCTGGCTGCCGGCCGTCCAACGCACCCGTCGCGAGATCCTCGCCCGGTCGCGAAACCGTCTTCTCCAGGGCGCCCTCGACGATGAGGACTGGGTGTTGTGGCTGGATGTGGACCTGGTCCATTATCCGCCGGATTTGCTGGGGCGCCTGCTGGCGGCGGGGCGGGACATCGTCACTCCGCATTGCGTTCTGCCGAGCGGGTCCAGCTTCGATCTCAACAGCTTTGCCCTGGAACCGGACGGCGAGCGGCCCGATCATATGATCGACGGCCTGTTCCAGCCGCCGAGAGGCGTCGGACGCCGCTATCTCGACTCCTTCCCGGACGACAGCGCCGTGCCGCTGGACGGTGTGGGCGGCACGGCGCTGCTGGTTCGGGCCGACCTGCATCGGGAGGGGTTGTGCTTCCCGCCCTACAGCCATCGCGGTTACATCGAGACGGAAGGATTGGCGGCGATGGCCAAGGATATGGGGGTCACCTGCTGGGGACTTCCGGGGGTAAAGATCGTGCATGCCGACCGGTGATGCGGCCGTCATTCAATTCCGTTCAATCCGCCCGCCGGGCCGCGACGGCGAAGGCCGGCGCATCGGCCCTGACGGGAGCCTAAGCGAGGGATGCATCCGTTGTCCGAACCCGAATCGACCCAACCGGGTCCGTCACCGGCGGCGGCCGGCCCGGCGCTGCCCGCTTTTGCAGCCAGCGTCGTCATCTGCACCTATCGGCGTCCCGAGCTGCTGGATGCCTGTCTGGGCAGCCTGCTGGAGCAGCGCCTGCCGGACGGTGTCCATGAAGTTCTGGTGGTCGATAATTCAACCCGCTGCGAAGCCCGCCCGATCGTGGAGCGCTGGCAACCCTTCTTCGCCCTGCGGCGTACCCCGTTGCGTTACCTGTTGGAAGAGCGCAGCGGAGTCGCCTTTGCCCGGAACCGCGGGGTGGAGGAGGCCCTGTCGCCGCTGATCGTTTTCATCGACGATGACGAAAGGGCCTGCGACGGCTGGCTGGGGCAGATGGTCGAACCATTTCTCCGCTTCGGCGATGCGGTGGATATCGTCGCCGGAGAGGTCGAGCCGGATTTCGGCGATCAGCCCCGTCCCGACTGGCTGGGCGACGACCTGTTGCATTTCTTCTCATGCCGGTGGGGATGGGATACCCAGTCGCGCTTTCTCCAGTTGCAGGAGTGGTTCGGCGAAGGGAACTGCGCCTTTCGCAAGGCGCTGATGGCCGACAGGCAATTTCCGACCGACATGGGGCGCAAAAGCGGGGGACTGATGTCCAACGAAGGCACTGTCTTCCAGGATATGCGGAGGGCGGGAGCCAAAGCCTATTACGTGCCGAGCGCCTTCGTGCTGCACCGCATCCATCCCGAGCGGCTGAACCGGCGCTGGCTTATGCGGCGCATGTTCTTCCAGGGTGTTTCCAACCGCAAGACAGTGGACCGTCTGGGCGTGGACGTCCCCCAGGCCGATTTCATGCTGAATCTGGCCAAGTTGGCCACGCTGGATGTCGAGGCGCTGGAAGGCGAGAGCATCCGCGCCGTTGTGGGGCTGTACCACCAGATCGGCTACGCGATGGGAAGCGTGCTGCACGGGGAGAATTGAGGGCGGATCGTCCCCCTTCCATCGGATCGCGGAAAGCCGTGCTCGGTTGAAGCATGAATCCGACCACCGAACACAGGGCCTGAACGTCCTGCGTTTCATTGTGAACGCAGGAAGCCCTGGGCGCCCTCCGGCATGACAGTCCGGTCGGTGGGCTTGCGGGACAACCGGCGATAGAGTTTAGCCGATAGGGTTTAGCGGAAGTCCCGCAATGCGTTTCACCATACCGCGCGACTGAGGCCCCACAGGCCCCACAGGCCCCACAGGCCCATGCCTCTCGATGGCAGGCGGCTGGGATTGTGCCGCATCTTTTGATTGTTTTAAAACTTAAATCCTGATGTTTTGGTGGTTTTCTTGATTGTACGGCGTGGTGCGCGCGAAGCTGATGGATAGAAAATCATTAAGAACTGAATGAGCGAAATTGCTCAGATGGCCGTATTGTTCTTGATATCACATTTTTCTTCATGCTTCAGCCTCGTGATGCATTTTCGTAAAAAAATGCAGCAAATAGTTCGTTGATAATGGCCTACCCCCTTGGTAGGGCGAAGAGTGGCGACCTTGAGATTGCACAAGCGTAGGCTTTGCCTATGCAATCTTTGGTTGTGCAAATCTTGACATTCTTGTTCCGCGCTATGTTGAATAGAGGAGATCGCCGTGGCCGGCATACTTGACCTTGGTACAAACAGTGCTAACGGAATAACCCAAACGGTCGATCGGTACTCCACGATTATAGGCAGCACCGGAACAGACGTCGTCACGTTTGGCACTTCCGGCAACACCGTGTTGATCTCATTGCTTGAGACTTTGATCGGCAGCGCGGGCACGGATGTCGTTGTACTGGCTGAGGGTGGCAACACTCTGCAGGCTTCGCTGCTTGAGACGGTGACCGGTGGCATCGGCACCGATGTCGTCACTCTGGACGACACCGGTTCGACCATCCTGGTCTCGTTGCTTGAGACGCTGGTGGGCGGCATCGGTACAGATATCGTCACTCTGGACGACACCGGTTCGACCATCCAAGTTGCGCTGCTTGAGACGCTGGTGGGCGGCATCGGCACCGATGTCGTCACCTTGGACGACACCGGTTCGACCATCCAGGTTTCGCTGCTTGAGACGCTGGTGGGTGGCATCGGCACCGATGTCGTCACCTTGGACGACACCGGCTCGACCATCCAGGTTTCGCTGCTTGAGACGCTGGTGGGTGGCATCGGCACCGATGTCGTCACCTTGGACGACACCGGTTCGACCATCCTGGTCTCGTTGCTTGAGACGCTGGTGGGCGGCATCGGTACAGATATCGTCACTCTGGACGACACCGGTTCGACCATCCAGGTTGCGCTGCTTGAGACGCTGGTGGGTGGCATCGGCACCGATGTCGTCACTTTGGACGACACCGGTTCGACCATCCTTGTTTCGCTGCTTGAGACGCTGGTGGGTGGCATCGGCACCGATGTCGTCACCTTGGACGACACCGGCTCGACCATCCTTGTCTCGCTGCTTGAGACGCTGGTGGGTGGCATCGGCACCGATGTCGTCACTCTGGACGACCATCC
>NZ_BADK01000090.1 GCF_000333595.1 Azospirillum sp. B506 | reverse complement strand
CGAGGCGATGGCCGCCATCATCGGCCCCGCCACGACGCCTCCGAATCCAACCGCCGAATGACCTTCCGCCCCGTGGAGCCCGCCACCACCATGACGCCGACACCATGACCGGCAGCAGAAGCCCCGCCAGCAAAAGCGCTGGGACCAAGACCGGCACCGGGCGGCGCGGCCGGCCGTGCAAGCCGCGCCCGATCGCCATGTCCGCGCATCTGGACGCCTTCCTCGACATGCTGACGGCGGAGCGTGGGGCGGCGGTCAACACGCGGCTGGCCTATGAGCGCGACCTTGCCGATCTCGGCCGCTGGCTCGCCCAGCGCAGCGTGGCGCTGGAGGCGGCCGGGACCGAGGATCTGCGCGCCTATCTGGCGGTGCAGAGCAAGGACGGCGCCCCCCGCACGGTGGCGCGGCGGCTGTCGGCGATGCGGCAGTTCTACCGCTTCCTGCTGTCGGAAGGCCGCCGCACCGACGATCCCGCCTCGCCGCTCGACAGCCCCAAGCAGGGGCGTCCGCTGCCCAAGATCCTGACGGAGGCGGAGGTCGGCGCCATGCTGTCCACCGCCGAGGCCCGGGGCGGGCCGGAGGGCCTGCGGCTGGTGGCGCTGCTGGAGGTGCTCTACGCCACCGGCCTGCGCGTGTCGGAACTGGTCGGCCTGCCGATGACCGCGATCATGCGCGACGGCCGCGGCCTGCTTGTGCGCGGCAAGGGCGGCAAGGAGCGCATGGTGCCGCTGTCCGACCCGGCGCTGGCGGCGCTGGCCGGCTACATCCCGTTCCGCGGCCACTTCATCCCGGCGAGCGGCGGGGCAGGGGGGGAAGCCGGGCACAGCCCCTTCCTGTTCCCGTCACGCAGTTCGGCCGAAGGGCACCTGACACGCCAGCGCTTTGCCCAGTTGCTGAAACAATTGGCCATCGACGCCGGCATCGACCCGGAGAAGGTCAGTCCCCACGTCCTGCGCCATGCCTTCGCCACCCATCTGCTGGACCATGGCGCCGACCTGCGCTCCGTCCAGAAGATGCTGGGCCATGCCGACATCGCGACGACGCAGATCTACACCCATGTGGTGACGGAACGGCTGAAGAAGGTCATGCACGACCACCACCCGCTGGCGCGCCGCAAGGTGGAAGAGGCGTCGGAGGGGTAGGGGAGGTAAGGATATGTGGGGATGTGCAGGCTTCGATTGCCTTCACATATCCTTACTTCTTCTCCAGCATCAGCGTGCCATGGCGCGTGACCTTGTTCCTGATCCTGTCGAGGCAGGGCTGCACCCGTCGAACATCCACGACAACGTGGCCGCGCTGGGCATCCGGTCGCTTTCGACGGTGGAGGATGGCTTCACCCGCTATGCGACGATTTCGGACGGGTCGCTGCGCCTTTCAGACGTGGACGGTTCGGTTTCCG
>NZ_BADK01000091.1 GCF_000333595.1 Azospirillum sp. B506 | reverse complement strand
GTGGCGCTGACCGACGGGGCGGCGGTGGGTTTCACCGGTCTGCCGGCGCCGGGCGCCGCGGCGAAGGACAAGCGCACCGGGCGCGGCGGCAGCGGCATGGTCTCGGTTTCGGTGCGTGACCGCGGCGACGGCATCGCCCGCACCCACCTGCCCCGCCTGACCGAGCGCTTCTACCGTGTCGATGCCGCGCGCTCCCGCGCCATGGGCGGCACCGGACTGGGGCTGGCCATCGTCAAGCACATCCTGAACCGCCACCGTGGCCGTCTGACCATCGAAAGCGAGGTCGGGGTGGGCAGCGCCTTCACCGTCTACCTGCCGGCGGTGGGAGAAGCGATTTCCCCCTCTCGCCCCCAGGGAGAGGGTCGGGGTGAGGGGGAGACACTCCGTGTCGTTCCCAAGCTTTCCGCCGCGCTCCCCCCTCACCCTAACACTTTCCCCGGGGGGGAGAGGGGATTCGGCAGGGGATGAGAATGGCAGTTCCTTCCGTGACGCTGTCATGAAAGCGTCATAAAAACGTAATCAATTGGTCGCCCTCCGGGTCTATGGTCCGCGCCATTCCGCTGGACCAGTCTCCGTTCGATCGAAGAGGGGCACCCGTGACCACCCGGACGCATGCCGTCGCCGCGAGCGCCTTCGCCTTTACCCTGAGCCTCGCCGCCGCACCTGCCGTCGCCCAGTCGCGCGACCAGATCCGCGCGGTCGGCTCCTCCACCGTCTTCCCCTTCACCACCGCGGTGGCGGAGGCTTTCGGCAAGACCGGCAAGTTCAAGACCCCGGTGGTCGAATCGACGGGCACCGGCGGCGGGCTGAAACTGTTCTGCGCCGGTGTCGGCCCGGGCCATCCCGACATTGCCAACGCCTCGCGCCGGATCAAGAAGTCGGAGGTCGACCAGTGCGCCGGCAATGGCGTCACCACGATGACCGAGCTGAAGATCGGCTATGACGGCATCGCACTGGCCTCCTCCAAAAAGGCGGCGCCGGTGTCGCTGTCCACCGTCATCCTGTGGAAGGCGCTGGCGAAGGAAGTGCCGGTGAACGGGGCCCTGGTCGCCAATCCTTACAGGCTATGGTCCGACATCGACCCGTCGCTGCCCAAGGTGGCGATCGAGGTGCTGGGGCCGCCGCCCACCTCCGGTACCCGCGACACCTTCAACGAGTTGGCGATGCTGGAAGGCTGCAGGAAGCTGACCGAGGTCGCCGGGGCGGTTCCCGACGAGAAGGCGCGCGAGCGCGTCTGCATGACCATCCGCGAGGATGGCGCCTATGTCGAAGCCGGCGAGAACGACAACCTGATCGTCCAGAAGCTGGCGGCCAATCCGAACGCCTTCGGCATCTTCGGCTACAGCTACCTCGACCAGAACCGCGACACGCTGCAATCCGCGAAGATGGACGGGGTGGAGCTGACTGCGGAGACGGTGGCCGCCGGCAAGTACGAGTTGGCGCGTCCGCTCTACATCTATGTCAAGAACGCCCATGCCGGCGTCATTCCTGGCATCCGCGAGTTCATCGGCGAATACACCTCCGAACGGGCGTTGGGCGACGACGGCTATCTGGTGGACAAGGGCCTGATCCCGGAGCCGAAGGCGCTGCGCGACGCGGCTCGTGTCGAGGCGGTCAACCTGACGCCGCTCCAGTTCTGACCAACTCCCCCGCCCTGAGCCACCCGCATGCAGCTGACCCTCCTCGCCCTGACCCTGGCCCTGCTCACCGTGATCGGCTTCCTGATCGGCCGGTCGCGCGCGTCGTCGTCGGTCGGCGGGCGGGTGGCGGAGCTGCATTCGGTTCCCGCCTATCACGGCGTCTATGTGGCGCTGTGGGCCGGGCTGCCGGCGCTGCTGCTGTTCGTCGCCTGGACCGCGTCCGAGGGCTGGCTCGTCCTGCAGCTGGTGCTGTCGGCGTTGCCGGAGCGGCTGGCCACCGGCGACGGCCAGTCGGTCGCCTTGCTGAAGGCCGACATCCTCAACCTCGCCCGCGGCATCGCCACCGGGCGCGAGCCCGATCCCCTGGTGATGGAGGCGGCCCGCCGTTACACCGCCTTCCGCGATCTCGCCGACTGGAGCCTGCTGGCGGTCGGGGCCAGCCTCGCCGTCGCCGGCCTCGCCTGGGGCA
Source organism: Azospirillum sp. B506 (assembly GCF_000333595.1). Classification (GTDB taxonomy): domain Bacteria; phylum Pseudomonadota; class Alphaproteobacteria; order Azospirillales; family Azospirillaceae; genus Azospirillum. The sequence goes on along the minus strand of NZ_BADK01000091.1, from coordinate 58,813 downwards.
GCCACCGCATCGGCCCGGACCTGCGCGCCCGCCCGGTGGTGGAGCGGGTGGTGCGGGTGGCGCTGGTCCTCTGCTCGCTGGTCGCCATCCTGACCACGGTCGGTATCGTGCTGTCGCTGCTGTTCGAGGCGTTGCGCTTCTTCAGCGTCGTCTCGCCGCTCGACTTCCTGTTCGGCACCCATTGGAGTCCGCAGATGGCGATGCGGGCCGATCAGGTCGGCTCCAGCGGCTCCTTCGGCGCGATCCCGCTGTTCGCCGGTACGCTTCTCATCACCGTCGTCGCCATGCTGGTGGCGGTGCCGGTCGGGCTGATGGCGGCGATCTACATGTCCGAATATGCCGGGCGCGGCGTGCGCACCTGGCTGAAGCCGGCTTTGGAGATCCTGGCCGGCATCCCGACCGTGGTCTACGGCTTCTTCGCCGCGCTGACCATGGCGCCCTTCGTGCGCTCGGTCGGCGAGGCGCTGGGGCTGGACGTCAGTTCGGAATCGGCGCTGGCCGCCGGCATCGTCATGGGGGTGATGATCATCCCCTTCGTCAGCTCGCTGTCGGACGACGTCATCAACGCGGTGCCGCAATCCTTGCGCGACGGCTCCTACGGCCTCGGCGCCACCAAGTCGGAGACGATCAAGCAGGTGGTGCTGCCGGCCGCCCTGCCGGGCATCGTCGCCGCGGTGATGCTGGCGGTCAGCCGGGCCATCGGCGAGACGATGATCGTCACCATGGCGTCGGGCCTGACCGCCAACCTGACCGCCAACCCGTTGCAGGCGGTGACCACCGTCACCACCCAGATCGCCACGCTGCTGGTCGGCGACCAGGAGTTCGACAGCCCGAAGACGCTGTCGGCCTTCGGCCTCGGCCTCGTGCTGTTCCTCGTCACGCTCTGCCTCAACATGGTCGCCCTGCGGGTGGTCCGGACCTATCGGGAAAAATATGACTGACCTTGTCGAGCGGGACGTGGCGGCCGTGACGCCCTCCCCTGCTTCCTCCCCTGGCCCCTCCTCCGCCCCGAAGTCGCGCCTGCGCAGCGAAGCCTTCGCCCGCCGCCTGCGCGCCCGCCACGCGGCGGAACGCCGCTTCCGGCTGGCCGGGGCCGCCGCGGTGGCGCTGGCGGCGCTGATCCTGCTTCTGCTGCTGGGCTCCATCGTCGCCAAGGGCGCCAGTGCCTTCTGGGAAGCGCGGATCCGGCTGGAGGTGACGCTGGACCCGGCTGAGGTCGCCGACCGCAACTACACCGCCGCGCTGCGCCGGGCGCTCTATGCCCAGTTCCCGCAGGTGACGGACCGGGCCGGCAAACGCGTGCTGAACGACCTGCTGTCGTCGGGCGCGCCGTACGAGCTGGAGGCGATGGTGGCGAAGAATCCGGCGCTGGCCGGGACGACGCAGACTGTCTGGGTCCGCGCCGACGACCAGATAGACCAGCTGGTGAAGGGCGCCTACCGCCGCGACCTGCCGGAGACCGAGCGCGGGCTCAGCGACGCCAAGGTCGCCGCTGCCGACGCGCTTCTGGCCTCCGGTGCGCTGGCGCAGAGCTTCAACACCACGCTGTTCACCGCCGGCGACAGCCGCGAACCGGAACAGGCCGGCATCGGCGGCGCCATCATCGGCTCGCTCCTGACGCTTCTGGTGACCATGGCCCTCTCGGTGCCGGTCGGGATCGCCGCCGCGGTCTATCTGGAGGAGTTCGCGCCGAAGAACCGCTGGACCGACCTGATCGAGGTGAACATCAACAACCTCGCCGCGGTGCCGTCGATCATCTTCGGCCTGCTCGGTCTGGCGGTTTTCCTGGGATTCTTCGGCATGCCGCGCTCGGCGCCGTTGGTTGGCGGGCTGGTGATGGCGTTGATGACGCTGCCGGTCATCATCATCTCGGCCCGCGTCGCGCTGAAGGCGGTGCCGCCGTCGATCCGTCAGGCGGCGCTGGGCATCGGCGCCTCGCCCCTGCAGACGGTTCTGCACCATGTGCTGCCGCTGGCAATGCCCGGCATCCTGACCGGCACCATCATCGGCATGGCCCGTGCACTGGGCGAGACGGCGCCGCTGCTGATGATCGGCATGGTCGCCTTCATTGTCGACATCCCCCGCGGACTGACCGACAGCGCCACCGTGCTTCCGGTACAGATCTACATGTGGGCCGACAGCCCTGAGCGGGCCTTCACCGAGCGCACCTCGGCGGCGATCCTGATCCTGCTCGGCGTCCTGATCCTGCTGAATGGGGCGGCCGTGATCCTGCGCAAGATTTTCGAGAGACGGTGGTGAGCGTCATGAGCATTCAGAACCAGCTGAAGCTGCGGCCCCGCGCCGACGACCGTCCGGGCCAGCGTACCGCCGCTGCGCTGCCCAACAAGATGACCGCCCATGGAGTGACGGTGTTCTATGGCGCCAAGCAGGCGCTGCGCGGCATCAACCTCGACATCCAGGAAAACCGGGTGCTGGCGCTGATCGGTCCATCCGGTTGCGGCAAGTCGACCTTCCTGCGCTGTCTGAACCGGATGAACGACACTGTCGAGGGCTGTAGGGTCGAGGGGCGGATCGCGCTCGACGGCGAGGACGTCTATGGCAAGGCGGTCGATGCGGTGCAGCTGCGCGCCCGCGTCGGCATGGTGTTCCAGAAGCCGAATCCCTTCCCGAAGTCGATCTACGACAATGTGGCCTACGGCCCGCGCATCCATGGCCTCGCCTCCGGACGGGATGAGCTGGACGAGGTGGTGCAGACCTCGCTGAAGCGCGCCGGGTTGTGGGGCGAGGTCAAGGACCGCCTGCGCGAACCCGGCACCAGCCTGTCCGGTGGCCAGCAGCAGCGGCTGTGCATCGCCCGTGCCATCGCCGTCAGCCCCGAGGTGATCCTGATGGACGAGCCCTGCTCGGCGCTCGACCCCATCGCGACCGCCCATATCGAGGAGCTGATCGACGAGCTGCGGGCCAACTACACCATTGTCATCGTCACCCACAACATGCAGCAGGCCGCCCGCGTGTCGCAGCGCACCGCCTTCTTCCATCTCGGCGAGATGGTGGAGTGCGACGACACCGAGGAAATCTTCACCAACCCGCGCGACGAGCGCACCCAGGGCTACATCACCGGCCGCTACGGCTGAACCCTGTCCCATGCCTGTTCCCCCCTCCCTCCTTTGTTGAAAAGGCTGTGCCATGCCGGTTAACGTCGAGACGCGCGCCGTGAACGGAGCCACCATGAACGCGGCCCTGAAGCCGCTCGTCCTGATCGTCGAGGACGAGGCCGACATCCTGACGCTGCTGAAGTACAACCTGGAAAAGGAAGGCTTCCGCGTCGCCACCGCCAGCGACGGTGAGGAGGCCCTGCTGGCCGCCGGCGAACAGACGCCGCACATCGTGCTGCTCGACTGGATGCTGCCGCTGATGAGCGGTCTGGAGGTCTGCCGCCAGCTGCGGCGCAACGCCAAGACCCGCGACATCCCGATCATCATGCTGACCGCCCGCGGCGAGGAAGGCGACCGGGTGCGCGGCCTGAATTCCGGTGCCGACGACTACATCACCAAGCCCTTCTCGCCGACCGAGCTGGTCGCCCGCATGCGCGCCGTGCTGCGCCGCGCCTCCCCCGGCATGACGGACGAGGTACTGACCTTCGCCGACGTGACCATGGATCTGGCCGCCCACCGCGTTCGCCGGAACGGCCGGGACGTACACCTCGGCCCGACCGAATTCCGCCTGCTGCGCCATTTCATGCAGCATCCCGGCCGGGTGTTCTCGCGCGAACAGCTGCTCGATCTGGTGTGGGGCCATGACGTGTACGTCGAGCCGCGTACGGTCGACGTACACATCCGCCGCCTGCGCAAGGCGATGAACGAGGAGGACGAGCTGGACCTGATCCGCACGGTGCGGTCGGCCGGCTACGCACTGGATACCAAGTCGGTGTGAATGGGGGGTAGGATGGGGGCAGGACCGCCGCAGCACTGGTGAGACTGCCCCATGATCCTGCTCTTCACCGATTTCGGGCTTTCCGGTCCCTACACCGGCCAGATGAAGGCGGTGTTGGCGCAACAGGCGCCGACCGTCCCGGTCATCGACCTGTTCGCCGACGCTCCCGCCTTCGACCCGCAGCTCTCCGCCTATCTGCTGGCCGCCTACGCCCCGGCCTTCCCGGCCGGTAGCGTCTTTCTCTGCGTCGTCGATCCCGGCGTCGGCACCGACCGTCGGCCGGTGATGGTGGAGGCCGACGGGCGCTGGTTCGTCGGCCCGGACAATGGCCTCTTCGCCCTGCCCGCCCGCCGTGCAACGTCGCTAAACGCCTGGACAATCGACTGGAGTCCGGATCGGCTGTCCGCCAGCTTCCATGGCCGCGACCTGTTCGCCCCGGTGGCTGCCAGCCTTGCGACGGGGCGGGCCGTCGCGGGCAGCCCGCTTCCCCGCGACTCCATCGACCGTCCCGACTGGCCGGACGAGTTGCCGCGCATCGTCTATGTCGACGTCTATGGCAACGCCATGACCGGCATGCGGGCCTCCGCCCTGCCTGCCGATGCGGTGCTGACTGCCGCCGGCACCCGCATCACCCGTGCCCGCACCTTCGGTGCCGTCGGGCCGGGGCAGCCGCTGTGGTACGAGAACTCCAATGGGTTGGCGGAGATTGCCGTCAACCGCGGACGGGCCGACCGGGTGCTGGGGCTGGCGGTCGGCGACCCGGTGACCGTCGAATTCTGAGCCGGTCCATAAGAAAACCGCCCGGAAGCGGGTGCTTCCGGGCGGCTGCTGCGTGATCCGATGCTTGTCCGATCAGGCGTCTCGGGTTCAGTCGTTGTTGCGCTGGCCCAGGAACTGCAGCAGGAACTGGAACAGGTTGATGAAGTCCAGGTACAGCGTCAGGGCGCCCATCAGGGCGAGCTTGCCGGTGCTCTCGTGATCGTAGCCTTCGGCGTAGCTTTCCTTGATCGCCTGGGTGTCGTAGGCGGTCAGGCCGGTGAAGATCAGCACGCCGATGGCGGAGATCGCGAAGTGCAGGGCCGGCGACTGGAAGAAGATGTTCGCCAGGCCGGCGATCACCAGGCCGATGACGCCCATCATCAGGAACGAGCCCATCTTCGACAGGTCGGCCTTCGTGGTGTAGCCGTAGAGGCTCATCGCCAGGAAGGTTGCTGCGGTGACGAAGAAGGTCAGCGCGATCGATGCCCCGGTGAAGACCAGGAAGATGGCCGACATCGACAGGCCCATGGCGCCGCAATAGGCCCAGAAGATCATCTGTGCCGATGCGAAGGACAGGCGCTGGATGCCGAAGGACAGCACCATGACGAAGGCCAGCGGGGCCAGCATCACCACCCACTTCAGCGGCGTGCCGAAGATGGCCTGCAGCATGGCCGGGCTGGATGACACGAGTGCCGCGACCAGACCCGTCAGGATCAGGCCGGCGCCCATGTAGTTGTACACGCGCAGCATGTGCTGCCGCAGGCCTTCGTCGAAGTATCCCCGATCTGTCGCGCGGCCCACGGTCGCGAAGCGGTTATAGGTCGGGTCTGCCATGGTTTGGTTTCCTCGGTGGAATAGGGTGATCCCGTTGCAGGACATATTGGCGAGTCCGTCAGCCGGTTCAATAGGAATCGGCGGCGCTTTTTCTGAATGAAAAAGCTTTCACGATTCGTTTTTCCTGCGGCGTCATGACACGGGCGTCACTCGTTCCGAAGCAATGGCGCCGAAGGCTGGCCCAAAGCCCGCCAAGTACCATAGAACCCGAAAGCCAGCGTGATCGCCGTGCTGAGCAAAGCGGTGGTGATGACCGCCGACGGCAGGAAGCTCCATTCCCAATGCATCAGGAACTTCAGCACCGCCCAGGCGGTCAGCGTGCCGATGATGCCGGCAATGGTCGCGGTCAGCAGCCCGAGCAGCCCATATTCCAGCAGGAAGGCGCGCAGCACGTCGCCGCGCGTGGCTCCCAGCACCTTCAGCACCACCGCATCATAGACCCGGCGGCGATGCCCGGCGGCGACAGCACCCGCCAGCACCAGCGTGCCGGCGGCGAGCGTGATGCCGGCGACGATGCGCACCGCGGTGCCGATATGGCCCAGCATCTCCGCCACCGTGTCGAGCGCGTCCTTCACCCGCACCATGGTGATGTTGGGGAAGCGTTGCAGCACCGCGCGCTGCACCTCCGTCTCGGCACCGGGGGGGGTGCGGACGGTGGCGACCCAGGTCTGCGGTGCCCCCTCCAGCGTGCCGGGGGCGAACACCATGGTGAAGTTGATCGCCATGCTGCTGAAATCGGCGGAGCGCACGTTGGCGACCTTGGCCTCGATGCTGCGGCCCAGGATGTTGACGACCATCGTGGCGCCGGGACCGATGCCGAAGGCCTCGGCGACGCTCTGGTGGATCGAGAGCAGTGGCGGTCCGGCATAGTCGGCCGGCCACCAGTTGCCGGCGGTGACGGTGGAATGCTTCGGCAGTGTTGCCGAATAGGTGATGCCGCGGTCACCGGCCAGGATCCAGGCCTGTTCCGGGTTGACCAATGCCTGTTCGGCGTCCTGGCCGTTCACCCGCTCGATCCGGCCGCGCAGGCTCGGCACCGCCTCGAAGCTGCTGGTGCCGGGGACGGCGGTGACGAGATCGCGCAGGGGATCGAACTGGTCGCGCTGGATGTCGACGAAGAAGAAGGCGGGGGCGTCCTGCGGGATCGTCTCCGATACCCGGCGGGAGAAATTGCCCTGGATCAGCGCGATGGCAACCAGCACCGTCAGGCCGAGCCCCAGCGACAGCACCACCGCCGCCGTCGGGTTGCCCGGCCGGTGCAGGTTGGCAAGCGCCAGCCGCAGCCCCGGATGCCGCACGCGCCCTACCCGCTTCGCCCCCCATGTCACCAATGCGGCGGCGGCACGGAAGGCGAGGAAGGTGGCGATGGAGCCGCCGACGAACCAAAGGGCGAACAGCTTGTTGTGTGCGGTCAGAACCGCCAGACCGGCGAGCGCCAGGGCGGAGACGATCATCGCGACCGTGTAGGGTATACGTGGCCGTCCGCCGGCCGGGGCGATCACATCGCGGAACAGGGCGCCGGCCGGCACCTCGCGCGCCCGGCCGAGCGGCCACAGCGAGAAGGTCAGCGCGGTCAGCACGCCATAAAGGGCGGCGAGCGCCAGGGCGCCGGGATAGACGCCGATATGGGCCGACACCGGCAGCACGCCATCGAGCAGCCGTCCGAGCGCCAGCGGCGCCACGGCGCCCAGCGCCAGCCCGATGACGATGCCCAGCAGGGCCAGCGCCAGGATCTGCGCCAGATAGAGCTGGAAGACCAGTGCGCCGGGCGCACCGATGCACTTCATCATGGCGATGGTGCGGGCGCGCGAATCGAGATGGCTGCGCACCGCGTTGCCGACTCCGACGCCGCCGACCAGCAGCGCCGTCAGCCCGACCAGGGTCAGGAACAGCGTCATGCGCTCGATGAAGCGTTCGATCTGCGGCGAGGCGTTGGTGTAGTCGCGCATCCGCCAGGGCGCGTCTGGAAAGCGGGTGCGCAATCCCTCCTGCCATGCCTTCAGGTCGGTATCCGGCGGCAGCGCCACCTTGGTGCTCCACCAGGTGAGACTGCCGGGTTGCAGCAACCCGGTGTTCGCCAGCGACGGCAGCGCCACCAGCAGCCGCGGCCCCAGGGAAAAGGCGTTGGAGGAGGCGCGGTCCGGCTCGCGATCCAGCACGGCGGCGACGCGGTAGGCGCCTTCGCCGACATGGATGGTGTCGCCGGGCTTGACGCTCAGCCGGTCGACCAGACTGGCCTCGATCACCGCGCCCCAGTGGCCGTCCTTCTGCGCCAGCGCGTCGCGCAGGTCGCCGCCGCCCTCCAGCGTCACGGCGCCATAGAGCGGATAGAGATCGTCGACCGCCTTCAGCTCGACCAGCGAGGAGCGGACATCGTCGTCGGCATTGTTGGGGGCCCGTGCCATCGCCCGCATCTCGGCGGAGGTCGAGACCCGGCCGCCGGCCTTCAGCGCGGCCATCTGTTCGTCGGTCGGCGGGGTGTAGAGTTGCCGCAACGCGACATCGCCGCCGAGGATGGAGCGCCCGTCGCTCGCCAGCCCGTCGAGCAGCCCGCTCGACACCGACTGCACCGCGGCGATGGCGGCGACGCCCAGGGCAAGGCAGGCGAGAAAGACCCAGAAGCCTTTCAGGCCGGTGCGCAGCTCCCGCCGGGCAAGCCGGAGCGCGAGGCGGAGGTTGGTCATCACTCCCCCGCCGCCTGGAGCTTCGCGCGCCTTTCCGCCTGTCCGTCGTCGGCGATCCGCCCGTCCGCCAGCCGCACCTTGCGGTCGCAGCGCGCGGCGAGGCTCTGGTCGTGGGTGATCAGCACCAGCGTCGTCCCCCGCCGCTCGGCCAGATCGAACAGCAGTTTGACGATGGTGGCACCGGTGTCGATGTCGAGGTTGCCGGTCGGCTCGTCGGCCAGCAGAAGCGATGGCTCGGTGACGAAGGCGCGGGCCAGGGCGGTGCGCTGCTGCTCGCCGCCCGACAACTGGCCGGGATAATGGTGGATGCGGTGCCCCAGCCCGACCTGTTCCAGCCCGGTCCGGGCGCGGTCGAAGGCGTCGGCGACGCGAGCGAATTCCAGCGGGATGGCGACATTCTCCAGCGCCGTCATGGTCGGCACCAGATGGAAGGCCTGGAAAACGATGCCGACATGCTGCCGGCGGAAACGCGCCAGGCCATCCTCGTCCAGCCGCCCGAGATCCTGCCCGGCGACGCGGACGATGCCGCCGCTGGGGCGTTCCAGCCCGGCCATCACCATCATCATGGTGGACTTGCCGGAGCCGCTGGGGCCGACGACGCCGACCCGCTCCCCGGCCGCCACCTGAAGATTCACGCCGCGCAGGATGTTGACGGGTCCGGCCCCGCTGTCCAATTTCAGATGGACGTCGTCGAGTTCAACGATGGTTTCGTTGGAAGACCGGGCGATGGAGTTTGACGACGTTGCAGGGGACTGAGCCTTGGACATGCGACACTCGCACAAGCGGAATGGACCATCGCCATATGGCACGACCCGCCGGGCTTTCAACATGGGCGCCCTTGGGGTGGCTCTGGCCTTTCTTTTCGCCGCAGGGATATCGATGACCGTTCCGACCCGTACCGACGCGGCACAGCCGGTGAAGCTGCTGGCGTTGGGCGACAGCCTGACCGCCGGCTACGGCTTGCCGGAACCGCAGGGCTTCACCCGGCAACTTGAAAAGGCGCTGGCCGCCAAGGGCTACAGCGTCACCGTCATCAATGCCGGCGTGTCGGGCGACACCACCGCCGGCGGGCGGGCGCGGCTGGACTGGGCGCTGGCCGACGGGCCGGACGCCGCCATCGTCGAACTCGGCGCCAACGACATGCTGCGCGGGCTCGACCCCGGTCAGGCCAAGGCCAACATCGACGCCATCCTGAAGACGCTGACGGAGCGCAAAATCCCGACCCTGCTGGCCGGCATGTTCGCCTCGCCCAGCCTGGGCAAGCCCTACACCGACAGCTTCAACGCCATCTATCCGGACCTGGCGAAGACCTACGATGTGCCGCTCTATCCCTTCTTCCTCGACGGGGTGGCGTTGCAGCAGACGCTGATCCAGCCGGACGGGCTGCACCCCAATGCCCAGGGCGTGGCGGTGATCGTGGAGCGCATCCTGCCGTCCGTCACCGCCCTGCTCGACAGCCTGCCGCAAATCCGGAAGACTACAGAAAAGACCGGAGGCTGAGCCATCATGACCGCGACCCTGGATAGCGACATCCGCTTTGCCGCCGCCTGTGCCGCCGGGGCGGAGTGGGGACAGACGGTCAAGGCCTGCCTCGACCGGCTGGGGCCGGTCGCCGGCTGCAACCTGGGCTTCCTCTATCTGACCGATGGGCTGGCGGAGCATGCCACCAGCATCGTCACCCTGCTGCGCGGCGTCACCGGCATCCGCCATTGGGTCGGTACCGCCGGCATCGGCGTGATGGCGAACGGAGCGGTCCTGTTCGACGAGCCGGGTCTGGCGATCATGGCCGCCCGCCTGCCGGAGGACGGCTTCCGCCTGTTCCCCACCCTGACCGATGGGCTGGAGCCGCTGCGCGGCAGTGCCGGCGGCTGGCTCGACAAGCATGGCGCGGCGCTGGCGCTGGTCCATGTCGACCCGCACCATGCCGACATGGCCGGGCTGGTCGCCCGTCTGTCGGAGGAGACCGGCGTCTTCCTGGTCGGCGGCCTGACCGCCTCGCGCGGGGAGTTCCCGCAGATCGCCGCCGGGGCGGAGGATGCCGCCCCGGTCACCGATGGCGGCGTGTCCGGCGTGCTGTTCGCGCCGCAGCTGCCGGTCGCCACCGCCCTGACCCAGGGCTGCCGCCCCATCGGGCCGACCCGCACCGTCACCGCCAGCGACGACAACGTCATCCTGGAGATCGACGGCCGCCCGGCGCTGGACGTGTTCAAGGAGGACATCGGGCCGGAGCTTGCCGCCGACCTGCGGCAGGTGGCCGGGGTGATCTGCGCCGGGCTGCCCATCGTCGGGTCCGACACCCAGGATTATCTGGTCCGCGACCTGATCGCCATCGACCCGCGCGCCGGCTGGATTTCCATTGCCGAACGGGTGACCACCGGCCAGCCGGTGATGTTCACCCGCCGCGATTCCGAAACCGCAGCCGCCGACATGCGCCGGATGCTGGACAGCCTCAAGAAACGGGTGAAGGCAACGCCGAAGGGGGCGGTGTATGTCAGCTGCATCGCCCGCGGTCCCAGCCTGTTCGGTGCCGCCGATGCCGAGCTGTCGATGATCCGCGAGACCTTCGGCGACATCCCGCTGACCGGCTTCTTCGCCTCGGGCGAGGTGTCGCACAACCGGCTCTACGGTTACACCGGCGTGCTGACGCTCTTCCTCTGATAGCCTCTTCGAATAAGGAATGTTCCGGATGCAATATCGTCCGCTCGGCCGTACCGGCCTGTCGGTCAGCGCCATCGGCCTGGGCACCATGACCTGGGGCCGCCAGAACACCGAGGCCGAAGGCCATGCCCAGATGGACGCGGCGCTCGACCGCGGCATCACTTTCTGGGACACGGCGGAGATGTACGCCATCCCGCCCACCGCCGACACCTATGGCAAGACCGAGGAGGTGATCGGCAGCTGGTTCCAGTCGCGCGGCAAGCGCGACAAGGTCATCCTCGCCAGCAAGATCATCGGCCTGCCGGCCGGCGGTTTCGGCTGGGTGCGCGAGGGCAAGTCGCGGCTGGACCGCGCCAACCTCTTCGCGGCGGTCGAGGCCAGCCTGTCGCGGCTGAAGACCGACTACATCGACCTCTACCAGATCCATTGGCCCGACCGTGTCACCAACCGTTTCGGCGTCCGCACCTACCAGCACAAGCCGGAGCAGGACGCCGTGCCGATCGAGGAGACGCCGTCGGCGCCGGCCGAACTGGTGCAGGCCGGCAAGATCGGCCATGTCGGCCTGTCGAACCAAAGCCCCTGCGGGCGGATGCGCTGGCTGCGCGCCGCCGAAACCGCCGGCCTGCCGCGCGTCGCCTCGATCCAGAACGCCTACAACCTGCTCAACCGGACCTTCGAGAACGGGCTGTCGGAAGTGGCCCTGCGCGAGGATGTCGGGCTGCTCGCCTACTCGCCGCTGGGTGCCGGAACGCTGACCGGCAAGTATCTGAACGGCGCCATTCCGCCGGGCAGCCGCCGCGCGCTCGACCACCGGCCGTCGCGCTACGCCACCGTCAATGCCGATGCCGCGACCGAAGCCTATTTGGACATCGCCCGCCGCCACGGGCTGGCGCCCAACCAGATGGCCATCGCCTTCACGCTGCAGCAACCCTTCGTCACCTCGTCGCTGATCGGGGCGACGACGATGGAGACGCTGATCTCCAACATCGACTCCCTCTCCCTGACCCTGTCGCCGGAGGTGATGGCGGAGATCGACGCCGTGCACAACCGCATGCCGGACCCGTGCCCGTAAGCTGTCGCATTGCCAGCCCCCTTTTCCGAAAGGGGGCGGGGCGTTGCAGCAACCCCGGAGGTGCCCCATGCTCCGCCTGTTCGTCGCCCTCGACCTGAGCGAGGAGGTTCGCCAGAGGTTGGCCGGACTGGCGGGCGGGGTGCCCGGCGCGCGCTGGACCGACCCTGACGCCATGCACCTGACCCTGCGTTTCATCGGCGAGGTGCCGGAGGATCAGGCGATGGACATCGACGCCGCGCTGGCGGAACTGCGGGCGCCGGCCTTCCCGCTCACCCTCGATGGCGTCGGCGTGTTCGGCGCCGGCCGCAAGGCGCGGGTGCTGTGGGCGGGAGTGGAGCGCAACGAGGCGCTGGCCCATCTCCAGGCCAAGGTCGAGTCCGCAATCGTCCGCTGCGGCCTGCCGGCGGAGGAGCGGAAATTCTCCCCCCACATCACGCTCGCCCGTCTGAAGGACGCGCCGACCGACCGCATCGGCCGCTTCCTGTCCGACCGCGGCCTCTTCCGGGCCGGGCCGATGTCGGTCGATCACGTCACGCTCTACCGCAGCCATCCCGGCAACGGCGGGGCGGTGTATGAGGCGTTGGGGGAGTATCCGCTGACGGAGCCATAAGTGCCGGGGCTGTGTTCTGGAAGGCTGTAAGGGATTTGCTGTTCCCTGTGATACGGTGAAAAGGGAGCCGCTGAGCCAAGTGCCTTGCCGCCATCGGAACGATCCGACGTTGTCCCATGGATCTGAAACACGATGAGATCCGATTAGCGGTGAGCGAAAACGCCGACATGCGACGCAGTCCGGTAGAGATTTCCAGAGGATGCGGAAAGCCCAAAGAACATGACATGCGGGAATTTCTGCCGCAGGATGGCGACGCTGTTGAAAACCGAGTAGCTGTACGCAAGGCCGTCATCTTCGGACAGGGTGTATCCTTTTCCGCGTGTCTTGATGTAATCGGCAAGCGGCCAAAGTCTGAGCGCGTTCAACACCTGTTTCGCAAACCGTGTCACGGGCCTCCCTTGCCCGAAGTTGTTGCTGTCGGACAGGAACACACCGTGGCGCGCCACGCGGACCATTTCCTGAACGGCTTTCTCGCTGTTCCTGATATGATGCAGCGCTCCGAACTCCGCGACGATGTCGTATGAAGCATCCATCGCCCTGATGGCCGTGGCGTCCCCTTCCCTCAGTTCGTCCTGGCTCAGGCCGTTCTGATGCCCAATGGCTCGCATTTCGGCCACCGGCTCCAAGCCGACAACGGATACCCCTGGGTGACGCATTTTAAGATAGCGCAACGCCCGGCCCGTGCCGCTCCCCTCGTCCAGCACGCTCATGGCTTCGGTCTGATCGATTAAACCGCTCAGGATCGACAGCCCCAAATGGTGAACGTCGTGCAGGTCGACATGGAGCGAGTCATAGTGCGATGCCGTTTGCGCATAGTAGGCTCGTTGGAGCGTTACATCGTCCTGTTCTTTCTGCGGGTGCATGCTCTGTCTGCTGCTCCCGTCTATCGTCCGTTGGCAGGCAGATTACGCCCTTCCGGTCATGACGTTAAGCTGCATTACCGGGGGTTCAGGCAATCTCGCTGCGTCCGGGAGCCTGTTCCCAAAAGGTCATGACGGAATTGCGGTGCCTTGTGATCGGCGAGAGGATCGCGGTGGAACGGAAACGGGCTTGGCCACACGGGGATGCGGCCTCAGCGGCCGTCATGCGACAATGCTGTCCAAAGGCTCATCCCCGGTGTCCGGACGGGCGCCGATGCCGGTTTCGTCGACCACGCTGTCGTTGGTGACCACCCGGTTCTTGCCGTCCTGCTTGGCGCGGTACATGCGCTGGTCGGCCAGTTCCACCAGAGATTCCCAATCGGCGGGACGGTCCGCCGTCTGTTCGGCGATGCCGATGCTGGCGGTCTGCAGGCTGCCGTCCGGCCGCTTGCCGAAGCCGGCCCGGCGCATCCGCTCCACCGCGATCATCGCACCGTCCATCGCGGTGTCGGGCATGACGACCAGGAACTCCTCCCCACCCCAGCGGACCAGCGCGTCGGACTGGCGCAGCAGGCTGCGGATGGTGTTGGCGGCATGGCGAATGACCCGGTCGCCCTCCTCATGCCCGAAGCGGTCGTTGACGGCCTTGAAATCGTCCAGGTCGACGAAGATTGCCGACAGGGGCTGGCCCGTGCGTTCGGCATGGGCGACCTGGAGCTTCAGCAGCTCCTCGCCGATCCGGCGGGAAAAGGCGCCGGTCAGCGCGTCGTGCGCGGCCTGTTCCAGCAGCGCGATCATGAAATGCAGCTGGCTGATCGCCGCCAGCGTCGCCACCACCGCGATCAGCGCCAGCAGCCACAGCGCGCTGATGTAGGAGGGGAAGGGCATCACCAGCGACCCGTAGAACCCGGCGGCAGATGGGCGCCCAGCATCGGGGGGGCGAAAAGAGCCCCTTTCCAGCGCGGTCAGCGGAAAGACGCTGATTCCGGCCACCTTCCCAAAGGGCAGATAGCCGTAGCCGGCGCTGACGGCGATGCGCAAGTCGTCGACCCCCTGTTGTAGAGCAGCGGGTGCGAGATGGCGAAGAACAGCGTCGGTACGGCCAGCAGCGCGGCCAGCCGCCCCCAGGCGCAGGCCATGTCTTCGCAGGACCGGCGGTCGAAGGCGAGCGCCAGGAAAGCGGCGCTGGCGGTCAGGCGCAGCAGGATCAGCCAGACCGCCAGCGACCAGTCGAACACGGTGACGTCGATGGCGATCCACAGCGGCGTCAGGATGCCGAAGACCAGAGCCACCATGCGCACGCGCGACTGGATCATTGCGGCGCGGCGACGCTGCAGGATCGGCGTGTGGGACGCCGGCAGGATCAGGTCGGGCAGTTCGTCGCCACGGACGAAGGCGTCGAAAAGCGCGGTGAGGAGCCTCTCAACCCGCATCCGGCAGCCCGCCCCCGGCACCGGCCGGACATGTCGCCAATGGATTAGCCATGGAGGGTGATTACACGCGCATGAACGCCCTATCAATGGCTTTCGCGTGGAAATGGCCTATGACCCACCGAAAAACACAGAAAGATCCCAGCGTGCGACAAAAAGTAACGGGCGATGCGTCACAAACACATCGCCCGTTCGACAGACCGCCGATTGCCGCCCGAAAATAAAGTCTTCAGTCCTTCAGGTCTTCCCAAAGCTCCTTCACCTTGGCGAAGAAGCCCTCCGACTGCGGATTCGACCCCTCCTTGGCCGCACCTTCGAACTCGCGCAGAAGTTCCTGCTGGCGCTTGGTCAGGTTCACCGGCGTCTCGACCACCGCCTGGATGTACATGTCGCCGCGCTGGGCGCTGCGCAGCACCGACATGCCCTTGCCCTTGATGCGGAACTGATGGCCCGACTGGGTGCCGGGGGGGACCGTCACCTTGGTGCGGCTGCCGTCGATGGTCGGCACCTCCACCGAACCGCCCAGCGCCGCCGTGGTCATCGGGATCGGTACCCGGCAGTGGATGTTGGCGCCTTCGCGCTGGAAGATCGGGTGCGGGCCGATGGCCAGGAAGATGTAGAGGTCGCCCGCCGGCGCCCCGCGCAGCCCGGCCTCGCCCTCGCCGGCCAGACGGATGCGGGTTCCGTCCTCGACACCGGCGGGAATGTTGACCTGCAGGGTCTTTTCCTTGCGCAGCCGGCCGGAGCCGCCGCAGTTCTTGCAGGCGTCCTTGATGACCTTGCCGGCGCCGTGGCAGCCGGGGCAGGTCCGCTCGATGGTGAAGAAGCCCTGCTGCGCCCGCACCTTGCCGTGACCCTGGCAGGTCGGGCAGGTGATCGGTTGGGTCCCCGCCGCGGCGCCGGAGCCGTTGCAGCTGTCGCACTGCACGGTGGTCGGCACGCGGATGGTGGTCTGGGTGCCCTTGAAGGCGTCCTCCAGCCCGATCTCCAGATTGTAGCGGAGATCCTGGCCACGGCCGGACGCGCCGCCGCCGCCGCGGCGCCCGCCCATGAACTCCCCGAACATCTCGTCGAAGATGTCGGCGAAGCCGCCGCCGCCGCCGAAGTCGAAATTGAAGCCGCCGGCCCCGGCACCCGGTCCCGGACCACGGCCACCCTCGAAGGCGGCGTGGCCGAACCGGTCGTAGGCCGCGCGCTTCTGATCGTCCTTCAGGACGTCATACGCCTCGCTGATTTCCTTGAACTTCTGCTCGGCGTCCTTGTCACCCTGGTTGCGGTCCGGGTGGTACTGCATCGCCATCTTGCGATAAGCCTTTTTCAGCTCATCCGCGCTGGCGTTCTTCGCCACACCGAGCAGCTCGTAATAATCCTGTTTCGCCATGGGGGCCGACCGCCTTTGAGTCGTTCTGGTCCAAACTGTCCGCGTCGCGTCGGAGCCTGACCCCAGCATACCGAAGGCCCGCCGCCGGGGAAAGGCGGCGGGCCATCGATGCTCGCGTCAGGTCCGTATCAAAAAGAAGCTGGCCTGGGAGACGAGGTTCAGGCCGACTTCTTCTTGTCGTCCTGGACCTCCTCGAATTCGGCGTCGACGACGCCCGACTCGTTCGGCTGGGCGCCCGGCGCCTCGCCGCCCGCAGCCGGGGCCTCGCCCTGGCCGGCCTTGTACATCGCCTCGCCCAGCTTCATCGACACTTGGGCCAGGGCCTCGGTCTTCGCCTTGATGCCCTCCAGATCCTCGCTGTCCAGCACCGACTTCAGCTCGGTGACTGCAGCCTCCGCGGCGGTCTTGTCGGAGGCCGGGATCTTGTCGCCGTTCTCCTTGATGGTCCGCTCGGTGGTGTGGATCAGGGCGTCGGCATGGTTGCGGGCGTCGACCAGCTCACGGCGCTTCTTGTCGGCGTCGGCATGGGCCTCCGCGTCCTTCACCATCTTCTGGATGTCGGCGTCCGACAGGCCGCCCGAGGCCTGGATGCGGATCTGCTGCTCCTTGCCGGTCGCCTTGTCCTTCGCCGTGACGCTGACGATGCCGTTGGCGTCGATGTCGAAGGTCACCTCGATCTGCGGCACGCCGCGCGGGGCCGACGGGATGCCGACCAGATCGAACTGGCCCAGCATCTTGTTGTCGGCGGCCATCTCGCGCTCGCCCTGGAAGACGCGGATGGTGACGGCGCTCTGGTTGTCCTCGGCGGTCGAGAAGGTCTGGCTCTTCTTCGTCGGGACCGTGGTGTTGCGGTCGATCAGACGGGTGAAGACACCGCCCAGCGTCTCGATGCCCAGCGACAGCGGGGTGACGTCGAGCAGCAGGACGTCCTTGACCTCGCCCTTCAGCACGCCGCCCTGGATGGCGGCGCCGATGGCGACCACCTCGTCCGGGTTGACGCCGCGGTGCGGCTCACGGCCGAAGAACTGCTTCACCGCGTCGATGACCTTGGGCATGCGGGTCATGCCGCCGACCAGGATCACCTCGTCGATCTCGCTGGCCTTCAGGCCGGCATCCTTCAGGGCCGCCTTGCAGGGCTCGATCGTGCGCTGCACCAGATCGTCCACCAGGGCTTCCAGCTTGGCGCGGGTCAGCTTGATGTTCAGGTGCTTCGGACCGGTCTGGTCGGCGGTGATGAAGGGCAGGTTGACTTCGGTCTGCGTGGTGGACGACAGCTCGATCTTCGCCTTCTCCGCAGCTTCCTTCAGGCGCTGCAGCGCGAGCTTGTCCTTGCGCAGGTCGATGCCCTGCTCCTTGTTGAACTCGTCCGCGAGATACTCGATGATCCGGCTGTCGAAGTCCTCGCCGCCCAGGAAGGTGTCGCCGTTGGTCGACTTCACCTCGAACACGCCGTCGCCGATCTCCAGCACGGAGATGTCGAAGGTGCCGCCGCCCAGGTCATAGACCGCGACGGTGCCGGAGCCCTTCTTCTCCATGCCGTAGGCCAGCGCCGCGGCCGTCGGCTCGTTGATGATGCGCAGGACTTCCAGCCCGGCGATCTTGCCGGCGTCCTTGGTGGCCTGGCGCTGGCTGTCGTTGAAGTAGGCCGGGACGGTGATGACCGCCTGCGTGACCTTCTCGCCCAGATAATTCTCGGCCGTCTCCTTCATCTTGGTGAGGATGAAGGCGCTGATCTGGCTGGGGCTGTACTTCTTGGAGTGCGCCTCGACCCAGGCGTCGCCGTTGTCGCCGGAGATGATGCGGTAGGGAACCAGACCCTGGTCCTTCTTCGTCAGCGGATCGTCGAAGCGGCGGCCGATCAGACGCTTGATGGCGAAGAGGGTGTTTTCCGGATTGGTGACCGCCTGGCGCTTGGCGGGCTGGCCGATCAGCCGCTCGCCGCCCTGGCTGAAGGCGACCATGGACGGCGTCGTCCGCGCGCCCTCGGCGTTCTCGATCACCTTGGCGCTGCCGCCTTCCATCACGGCGACGCACGAGTTCGTGGTGCCGAGGTCGATACCAATCACTTTGCTCATGTTCAGCCTCTTTCGTTCGGCAGATGCGTGGCGGCCCGTCTGGTCCGGCACCGCCGCGATCCCCATTGGGTCGGTGAAACGTCGGTGGAGCGCTTGGGGGTCTGGTCCGCGGAGGAGCGATGCCTTGAGAGCGATGCCCCCGGGTCCGGCCCGTGCTGGCGGAGATATAGGCGGAGCCGTTTCGGCCTGCAACAGGGTGGCGAAGCTTTCGACCCGCAAAAGGGGGGAAAAATCGATGCCGCGGCGTCCTTTGTCGCATGGCGGCAATCCCGCTGCTCCCCAAAATAGAATACCCGTGTATTCAAGGTGGAAAGGACGAGTATCCCGATATTCAGCGGCTATGATTCAAATCGTCACAGGTGTTACAAGTGATTAATCGAACAGCCATGAACTAGCGAAGGAAGTTAACCTTTCATTAACAAGCATCGGCGTGCAAAGAGCTGGTCAATCAATTCGCGGTTGACGCCATTATTCATGGTCCGGCGAATCAATTAGTGAAAGCGCAAAAGGAATATGCTATCTGATTTGTCCATCAGGGATGACCGCAAGGGGGACAGGCCGGCGAAACGGCCGTTGCCGCCACCGGAGCATGCGGTTCCCGGGCGATGCTGGTCACACAGGTGTGAAAGGGAAGCGCGATGATGGACGAACGACGCGATGTGGCCCTGGCCATCAAGTCCTGCCTGGACAGCTTGATGAGCGACGCGACGCGGTGCGATCTGGACGATCTGGCGCGCTTCATCAGCCTCGCCTCCCTCGCCGCCGAAGAAGCGGCCGTCGCCCATGATCCGCAGGCTGTCCGGCTGAAGGCGATGATGGCCACCGGTGCCGGCCACTGCTGACCGGCAAGTCCCGGAAATTGTGTTCCGACGTGTGAAGGCGGACGCCGTTCTGCCTTACAGGATCACCGCGTTGCGGATGGCGTCGTCGATCCGGCCCAACATTTCGGCACAGGAATCGTCGCCATCCATCAGGTCGGGCAGCGCGAAGCTGAACATCGCGACTGCGGCAACCGGCCCGGCAGCACCACCGGCGCCATCCAGCCTCTCGGCGCCGACAAGCCACAGATAATGGGTCTCGGCCCGGCCGTCCTCTTGCGTCCGCATCATTGCCTGCGCGATCACGGCACCGTCTGACCGGCTCTCCACGGTCCGGTCGCCCGCCCGCTGATCCTGCGGCCGGACGAAGCGCAACGCCATCTCCTGCAGCGTGGCGGCGGTGCCGCCGGACTCCGGCCGGGGCGTCACCCGGTCGGTCACCAGCCGCAGGACGCCGGCGGCCGGCGGCGGCGGTCGGAAGGTGCCCACCGGCTGGCCCTCATGGTCTTCCACATCGACCGCCCAACCGGCCGGAAGCCTGAAGCGCACCGTATCGGCCCAGCCGATGTCGGATCCCTGTGCGTTCGCTGAATAGGTTTCGTCGGCCATCGCCCGCTCCCGAAAATCGCCGCGCGCCTCGCACTGGCATGCCCCTTCACATGCCCATCGACATGCCCATCGACATGCAATGACCGGCACCATAAGGCGTTGCCCGTCGTTCCGACAATGTCCGATTGAAGCGGTCGGCAATACCGCGGCCACCGCCAGGCGGCTCCGGATCTATTCCGGGATCAGGAACTGCACGCCCAGCCAGCGCCAACGGCCGTCGGCGGCCGGCAAGGTACAGTTGACGCGGGCGCGGCCCGGCGGGAACGGGTCGCGGATGCGGACCTCCACCCGGTCCTCGGCGATGCGCTCCAGCGCGGTGCGGCCCTGGCCGGTGGCGAAGCAGGCCAGCTTGGAACTGTCACCCACCCCGTCGCCGATGGTGAAGCCCAGCGGCGGCGGATTGACGGTGACCAGCGGATCGTCGGGGGTCAGGTCCGATACCGGCAGCGGCAGCGCGTTGGCCGCCAGCTCGAACCGGTCAGCGCTGCCGTAGGTCTCGTTCATGACGAAGCGCGGCAGGCTCCAGGGGTCTGCCTGCGGGTGCAGGACTCCCGACTGCTGGCCGAAGGCGGCGGTGAAGCCCTGGTCGATCACCAGCTGCCGCACCGCCAGCGAATACTCACCCTGGGGGTAGGCGAGGATTTGCGGGCGTCGCCCCAGCTCCGCCTGGAAGCGGTCGGACATCCGGCGCAGATCGGCAGCCACCTGATCCGGGCTGCGCGCCAGCATCGACTGGGTCGAGGTGCCGAGCGCCCCGATGGTGACGCCGGCAGCCGCCAGCTGGCGGATTTCGCCCCAGGTCATGTGGGCGGGAGACCCGCGGTCCACCGGGTCGGTGGCGACGAACAGGGTGAAGGGCAGATTGGCCGCCTTCAGGCGCGGCCAGGCTTCGGTGAAGGCGGAGCGGCTGGCCTCGTCGATGGTGATCGCCACCGTGCGGTCGGGCAGCGGCTTGCCGGTACGCAGGGCATCCAGGATTTTAGGCAACGGCAGGACGTTGTAGTCGCCGTCGGTCAGCTCGTCCAAATGGGCTTCGAACTGGTCGATGCGGATGCTGATCGAGGGATTCTGGTCCTCGCCGAAGCGGTCATAGGCGAACACCACCGCACTCGCACCCGGTGGAGAGGCGGCTTCGGCGGCGGCGGGCCGGGATACCGGCACGATCGCGGTCCAGGCGGACAGCGCAGCGGCGGCGAGTACCGTGACGGCACGACGGAACGGCATGGCGCCCTTAGGGAAAAGGCTGATCGGGGCGACCTCCGCCCCAACGCAAATGGTGTGCCACAATCTCCGGCGTGCGAACAAGCACCGTCCGCCGCTTTCCTGCGGAGGGCAGCGATGCGGTGCGCGCGTGCAACAATGGAGCGCTGCGGACAGGGTAAAAGCCCCAATGGAGGCCCATGCCGGCCGTGGCCGGCATCCTAAACATCGGCCGGCCGTGGCCGGCATCCTAAACATCGGCCGGTCGCCGCTGGCCTCCTTACATCACATCAGCCGGCCGCCGGCCGCCGCGTCGGTCAGCAGCGGGTAGCGTTCGGCATCCGGCAACTGGTAGTGCCACCATTCCGACGGGTAATGCTCCCAGCCGGCGCCGACCATCACGCCCAACAGCAGGGCGCGGTTGCGCTGCTGTTCAGCGGTCAGGTCGCTGCGGCCGTGGTGCGACCGCTCGGTCATCGCGTCGAACCCGGTGCCCATGTCCAGGGCCAAGCCGGCGGCATCCACCAGCGTCAGGTCGATCGCCACGCCGCGGGTGTGGTTGGACCCAAGCCGCGGGTCGGCGATGTAGGTCGGATCGGAAAAGGCGTGCCAAAGCCTCCATTGCGCCTCGGCCGGGCGGAAGGCATCGTACACCCGCAGCCGGCAGCCGATGCCGCGGGCCAGCCTGATGGCGTCGCCAAGCCGGCGGGCCGCGTCGGGATGAAGCAGGCACACCGCCGAGCGGTAGATCGGAACGCCCGACAGATTGTCGGCGGTGGCGTAAAGAAGCTCCAGCTCGATGTCGAAGGCCGGAGGCGCGATCTCGGTCAGCATGAAATGGGCAACCGTCGGCGTATGAGGAAGACAAACGACCTCTAGCATGGCCGCCGCGTCATCTGCCATGGTCGCGGATCTGCCATGCCGGCGCTGGCCGGACCGGCCGCCGAAAAAGGGCGCCGGCCCGGTAATCCAGGGACGGCGGGCCTGCGTATTACCAATCGGCCGTAGGCGGAAGGTCGCGGCAAGGAAGGTGGAGTGATGAAGGTTCTGGGTCTGGATACGGCGACGTCCGGCTGTTCGGCGGCGGTGTGGGAGGGAGCGGCCGATCGGGCCGACGGACCTGATAGCGCGCGTGTGACCGTCCGGCGCAGCCCGCCGATGGCGCGGGGCCAGGCCGAAGTCCTGGTGCCGCTGGCCCAGGAGGCGCTGGCCGCTGCCGGTGTCGGTTTCGCCGATCTCGACCGCATCGCCGTCACCGTCGGACCGGGCGCCTTCACCGGCCTGCGCATCGCCCTGGCCGCCGCGCGCGGCATCGCGGTGGCCCGGGGACTGCCGGTGGTCGGCATCACCAGCTTCGACGCCATCGCCCATGGCGTGCCGGCCGGCGAGCGTGCCGGCCGCTTCCTGTTGGTCGTCGTCGACAGCCGGCGGGCCGAGCCGTTCCTTCAGCTTTACGATGCGGCGCTGGTCCCGGTCGGCGAACCGGCGATGCCCGACCCGTCGGCCATTCCCGGCTGGCTCGGCGCGCTGTACCCGGCCGGGCCGCTGCTGCTGGCCGGCGACGCGGCGGCGGCGCTGGCCCCGCTGCTGGCCGGGCGTGCCGATCTGGCCGTGGCGTCCGGCGACGGGTTGCCGGATGCCGCCGTGGTGGCCGCGTTGGGGGCCGCCCGTCCCACCGGCCTGCCGGCCGACCCCTTCTATCTGCGCCCACCCGACGTCACCCTGCCGAAGACCGCCGGCGCCAAGCCGGCTGCCGGTCCGGGAACTGGGCCTGGAGCCGGCGCATGACCGCCGCCGCCCGCCTCCACCCCGCCGGTCCGCTGGAGGCCGGGGTGGTCGCGGCCCTGCAGCAGGCCTGTTTTCCCGAGGATCCCTGGGACGAGGCGTCGGTTGCCACCCTGACCACCCCGCCGGCCGGTTTTGCCGTCATCGCCCTCGACGCGCAGGACCAGCCGCTCGGCTTCGTCATGGCCCGCGTCGCGGCGGAGGATGCGGAGATCCTCGCCATTGGCGTGCTGCCGCGGGTGCGTCGCGGCGGCATCGGCCGCTTGCTGGTCGAAGCCGCCGTCACTGTGTCACAGAACCTGGGAGCGACTGCGCTGTTTCTTGAGGTCGCCGAGGATAATCCAGCAGCTTCGAGTCTATACAAGGCAAGCGGCTTTTTTTCCGTCGGGCGCCGGCCCGGATACTACAAACGACCGGACGGACGGGTCGCGGCGCTTGTTCTGCGCCGCAATCTTGACGGGGCATAGGGGTTAATTTTTCTGCACGATCAGGCGGTGGACTCCACCAGGCTCCTCCATTCGTTCGGGGTGCACAGACAGAATGCTGTGACCCAACTCGATCAAGGATCGCGGAACATTTTCCAAGGGTTCGCCGGCATTCAGCCGGACTTCGAGGGTCTGCCCCGCGTCCATCCGCTCCACCATCAACTTGGTCTTGACGAAGGTTAACGGACAAACCTGCGAGGTGATGTCGAGAAACAAGTCTGCGGAGATTTTTTCGGTCACCGATTCCTCTTTGTTCCAAAGGATGGATATTGCACGACGCAGAAAACCTCTTTATATGGTGAGGTACGAATGCCGCGGAGCAAGCTTACATGAGCAACGGGTCCCCTTCCAACGCGCTGTTGTCTCTGACCACGGAGATCGTGGCGGCGCATGTCTCCAACAATACAGTCGCACTGACCGATCTTCCGACCCTGATCGAGCAGGTCTACAAGTCGCTGGCCAACGTCGGCACCGAACCGGTGGTGGCGGAGGAGCGGCCCCAGCCTGCCGTGCCGATCAAGAAGTCGGTCACCCCGGACTATATTGTCTGCCTGGAAGACGGTAAGAAGCTGAAGATGCTGAAGCGCCATCTCAAGACGGCGTACAATATGACTCCAGAAGAATACCGTGACCGCTGGAGCCTGCCGGCCGACTACCCGATGGTCGCCCCGAACTACGCCCGTCAGCGCAGCTCGCTTGCCAAGCAGATCGGTCTCGGCACCCGCGCCCGCCGCGGCGCCTGAGGAATGGGTTTCCCGCAGGGCGGATCGGCGTCGTAACGGCGCCTCCGCCCTTGCCTGCTTTGTTCCCTTTCCATCTCTCCCCCTTCCCTCCCAGTCCATTCCGCCTTCGCTGTGGTCGGCATCCTTGCGCTGGCACGGGGAGGGTGGCGGCTGACGGCGTGCACCATGCCGCCTACGATGTCGGTTGACCGGCAACCGGCGGGTCGTGTTATGCCTTGTGGTGCGTGCGACTCTGTCGTCCCGACCTGGCCGCCGTGGCCTGGCGGCGGCAGGTGGGCGCGGCGCATAGTCCCGAACCATCGCAGCGGACCGTCGACATGGCTGATGCAAGCTTGGACCAGCCGGGCATGACCCGGACGAGCCCGGAGCGGCGCGAGGCGTCCGCACCTGACGCACTTGGTATCGGTGGTGAAAAGTTGACGGACGGCATTCGCCTGGGCACCCTTGAGGTTCGGCTTGCCCGGTCCGCGGCGGAGATCGATTGGGCGCAGGCTCTGCGCTACCGCGTCTTCTATGAGGAGATGGCGGCGGTTCCCTCCCCCGAAATGCAGGCCCAGGGCCGCGATTTCGACGATTACGACGGTGTTGCCGACCATCTGCTGGTCATCGACCATGCTCGCGGCAACGGTCCGGACATGGTGGTGGGAACCTACCGCCTGATCCGCCGTCCCGCCGCCGAGAAGGTCGGCCGCTTCTATTCCAGCGACGAATACGACATCAGCCGTCTCGCCAGCTATCCGGGCGAGGTGCTGGAGCTGGGGCGGTCCTGCGTAGATGCCGGCTATCGGTCGCGCGGCAGCATGCAGCTGCTGTGGCAGGGCATTGCCGCCTATGTGTTCCAGCATGACATCGCCCTGATGTTCGGCTGTGCCAGCCTGCCCGGCACCGACCCGGATGCGTTGGCGGAGCCGCTGTCCTACCTCTACCATCATCATCTGGCCCCGCCGGATCTGCGGGCGACGGCGCTGCCGGAGCGTTTCGTGTCGCTGGACCGCATGCCGAAGGACCGCATCGATCCGCGGCGGGCGCTGAACATCCTGCCGCCGCTGATCAAGGGCTATCTGCGGCTGGGCGGTTTCATCGGCGATGGCGCCGTGATTGACCACCAGTTCAACACCACCGATGTCTGCATCGTGGTGAAGTCCGATCTGATCACCGACAAGTACGCCAAGCATTACGAACGTCGCAGCCGCGACAGCCAAGCCGGCTGAGGCGATCATGACCCGCACCGCCCGCGCCCTGGGCTCATCCGGCCGCGGCGCCCTGCGCCTGACGATCTATCTGCTGTGGACCCTGCTGCTGATCCCGCTGCAGGCCCTGGCGGTCGCCCGCGACTGGCGGCTGTGCCGCAGCTTGCCGGCCTTCTATCACCGGGTCTGTGCCCGGCTGATAGGTCTGGATGTGGTGGTGCGCGGCCAGCGGGTGCCGGACGGCCCGGTGCTATTCGTGTCCAACCATTCCTCCTACCTGGACATCATCGTCCTGGGCTCGAAGATCCCCGGCTCCTTCGTCGCCAAGTCGGAGGTCGGGAGCTGGCCCTTCTTCGGCCTGCTGGCCCGGCTCCAGCGCACGGTGTTCGTGGAGCGAAAGGCGCGCACGTCGGTCGACAAGCAGCGCGACGACATCGGCAGCCGCCTCGATGCCGGCGACAGCCTGATCCTGTTTCCGGAGGGCACCTCCAGCGACGGCAACCGCACCCTGCCCTTCAAGACCGCCCTGTTCGCCGTCGCCGCCCGCCGCATCGACGGCCGTCCGCTGACGGTCCAGCCGGTCAGCGTCGCTGCCACCCGGCTGGACGGTATCCCGATGGGGTTCGCCTTCCGCCCCTTCTATGCCTGGTACGGCGACATGGACCTGGCCCCGCACCTGTGGCAGGTCTTCCGCCTTGGCGGAATGACGGTGGAGGTCGAGTTCCATCCACCGGTGACCATCGACGGCTTCAGCAGCCGCAAGGCGCTGGCCGAGCATTGTAAGCGCGTGATCACCGACGGTGTCGCCCGTGCCATTTCCGGCCGCCCCGCTGCGCCCGCGATGGCTGCCGAGGTTGCGGCTGCTCCTGTTGCCGTTGCCGCCAAGCCCGCGCAGACGGTCGTCGATGCCACTCCCGGGGCCGCTCCCGGGAGTGCTTGATTCCGCTCTTGTATCCGCCACGGCAGTCGCCTATAAACAGCGGGCGCGCGGGTGTAGCTCAATGGTAGAGCAGAAGCTTCCCAAGCTTACGACGAGGGTTCGATTCCCTTCACCCGCTCCAAACGCCATGGCTGGTGCATGGCATTCGGCTTCGCGCCGCTGTCCCACTTGAAATTTTAACGTCCGAAGATGAGCGGTTCGCAGCGATGGATGCGGACGGGCGCTCTCTTTTGCGTTGGCGCTTCTCCGATGGGGCAATTGCGGTGATGGGCTGCGATCCTCGAAGCTGGACGGCATTGTCCGTCAGCGAGAAGGGGAACTCCATGCCGCCGATCGAAAGAGCCCGCAGGCTGAGCCGCTCCCTGCAGGCCCGCTTCCGCATCGACCTGTTCTCCGCCCTCGTGGAGCGTGAGTTTGAACGGCGCTTGGCCGACGCCATTCTGGAGGCTGAACGTGAGGCCTACCGGCGCGGGCGCGAAGAGGCGCAGGCCAGGATCGCTGCCGGTGCGCTCAGTCCATCTCCGCCGCCGGAAGCGGCGGTGCGGCCGGACGGCCCGCCCATGACCATGTAAGGCCGGCGCGCTCGGCACAGCCATAATGCCAAGGGTTCCGGTCGCCATGACCGGCCCAATGCGGGTCACCGGCGCGGATCGGCCGTCCGCAGGAACAGCAGAGCGGGCCGTGGCGGGTGGCGCGGCCACCTTGCGCGCGCGTTGCGCCGGTCTTGTTCGACTTCGGCTTCGGTTCCCAGCCCAATGAGGCGGGATGCCGTCCATACAGCGCCATGGTGGTTCCCCCAGTTCGCATTTGCCCAGATCGCCGATGATCCCCCGATCCCGGTCCAGCCCGCCTCGATACCGATGCATTCGATAACGATGCCGACATAACGGGGCGAGAATGCCGTCTACGGCCGCCAATGCCAACGGCAAGGATGGACAGGTTCCAACCCGAAATCGCCGGGCTTCTGCCGGTCCAAATCTTCAAAACCATTTCGATCACAGGTCCGGTAGGCGGTGGACACACAATAATCACCGGATACCGTGGTGCGCTTCACATGATTGCGTTGCCAAACTGTCGGAGGACATCCGCTTGTCGTCTTTTGGTCTGCTTCCGGTCACATCGGTGTTCATATCTGGTTAACCGACCGGGACTAGCGTCCGCCGCCTTCGCTGCACTGCAGCATGTTCTTCGTGCGAAGGCGTTCCATGACGGCATTTCTGCTCGATTATCTTCCGACCTTTACAGATCATTCCTTTGGTCTTTCGCCGATTACCAGCCTGTGGCGGGCCGGGACGGGGCGCAGCCGTCCGTTTCTTCCGCAGGCGGCGTCCGGGGTGGCGGCATAACATCTCCTGCTCCAAACGCCCGCCCTGTCGCTCCCGGAGTGCTCCTGGTGGCTGGTGGGAACATTCGGTCCTGCGGCCGGGTTGTGGCAGCGTAGGGGACGCATGGGAGGACCTGCCGCCATGGAAAAGGACGAGATCGTCGATACGCTGAACGAGCTGATCCGCATCGTCGAGGACAGCCACGAAGGCTACCGGCAGGCTGCCGAATCCGCCGAAGACGAGGATCTGAAGGCTCTGTTCAACGATCTCGCCGCCCAGCGCGGGGCCATCGTGCGCGAGATCCAGCGGCTGGTCGCCGAACAGGGAGGGGCGCCCGACATGGGCGGCACCATGCTGGGGGGAGCCCACCGCTTCTTCCTGGAACTGAAGTCCGCCGTGCTCGGCCATGACCGCGCCGCCATCATCACCGAGGTCGAGCGCGGCGAAAGCGAATGCCTGCGCCGCTATGACGAAGCGATGGCGAAGGAGCTTCCCCTGCCCATCACCGCGGTGATCGCGCAGCATCTGGACCGCATCCGGGTCGACCGTGATCGCATGGCGGCCCTGCGTGGGGTGGTGGCTTGATGGTGCGTCGCAACATTGCAGCTGTGGAAAAGCGGGCGTAGGCTTTTTCCAGTGGCTGCAACGACCTGATATGGCCATGGGGTTGTATCGCAGCGTCAGTTGGTCATCCGGCTCCGATGGCCGGATGTCCACTCCACCTGGACATGGCCATCTGGACATGGATTGATGAACAGCGACAAACCGAACAACGCAGACCCGGTCGGCAGCGATCTGGTGACGAAGGGCGCTTTCGCCCTGTATCGCGCCGAAAATGCCCATCGCGTGTCCGAATTCAAGAAGTCCCAGAATGCCGAGGCGGCCATCGCTGCCGATTTCGACGCCTACCGCACCCGTTACCTGCGGAAGTTCAAGGACATCTTCGACAGCCTGTCCGAACAGGGCCTGACCGTCACCCGCGCGGTGTGACCGTCCCCCAGGCGACGCCCGGTTCGACACCGGTCGACCGGGCATCCGCCGCCCTTATCCTGTCCGCCGATCCGGCTGGCAATCCTGTCATTGCTGCGGTACGCCGCCTGCGGCGACGGATTGCGGCTTGAAACGAATGGGAAAGCCGCGCCACCGCCGCTATACTGTGCGGCATGGCCCGTATGCTGTTCCTCCGCGACATCGACGCCGATGTGCAACTGCGCTGCCGCGCCTGCGGGCATGGCGGCGTGTTGCCCCGTGCCGTGCTGGAGCGGCGCTTCGGTCCCAACTACCCGGTTCTCTCGATCGCGCCGCATTACCGCTGTTCGCGCTGTGACTCCCGCGACATCGAAAGCCGTCCGATCCTGGAGGTTCCGCAGGTCGCCGGCCCGGCCGCCAGCGATGACGGGCCTTCCTTCGATGCGCCGCTGGCGGCGCTGAACGGACTGCTGGCCTCGCTGCGAGGAGATGGTGCCCCGGACAGGATGGCCGACAGGGAGCCTGCCGCTGCACCTCCCCCTCCCCCTTCCCCCGCTCCTGTTCGCGCAAGGCCCCTGTCGGACCTTCCGCTCTCCGACCTTGTGGCCGATGGTCCGGGGGATGAAGGGGTCGCTCCGCTGTGGGAGCCGGTCTCGCTCGCCGACATGGCGGCCCGTCTCGGTCGCGGCGCGCCGGATGACGAGTGGGATGACGAGCCCCCTGCAAGCGATGCCAGGACTCCCGCCAACGATGGGCGACCGGACACCACCCGAGAGCACAGCCGTGGCATCGGCGGTCCCGAAGATGGCGGTCCCGAAGAGGGCGATCCGGACGGCGGCGATCCGGACGATGGTGCCCCTGACGATGGCGACGAAACGCTGACGGCGATGCGCCAGCTGCTGGCGCAGGCCTACGGCTCGGATGACGATCCGGACGACGAACGGGAAGAGGGTCGCGACGGAGGTCCGCCGGCTTTCCATGCCCGCAACACCACGAGCTTTGCCGAACATCCATCCGTCGATGAACCTGCTGGCGAAGAGCCGGGCCGGAACGAACCGCCTGTCTTCTCGCACAAGGTTCTGGTGCGCAGGGATTTCGAGGACGACTGGGCGGACGAGGAGGACGACGGCTGGGTGGCGGAGACCGGAGGGCAGGAGGATGACGTCGATGCCGGCGAGTCCGACGGCGAGGAACCGTCGGAGGAGGAGATCCTGTCCTTCGCCATCCGCGACCCGGAAAAGCGGGGATCCGTCTCCCGCACGGCCACTCCTGTCCCGCCACCGGCTGCCGAGCCGCTCGATTTCGACCAGCACCGCGCTGAACGCCGTGCCCAGCGCCCGACGCCGCCGGAGGACGAGGAGGGATTCGACCGGACCCTCGCTGCCCTGCGCTCGATGATCGAGGATGCGGCGACCGACCCGGAGGAGGAGGACGCGCCACCGCGCGAGGGATTGGGCAACGCCGGCCAGCCGGCCGACAAATCCGCTCACCGTAAGGATGAGGATCCGACCGGCGGTTGGGACGATCCCGAGCCGTTGCCGGAGCCGGCCGTTTCCAGAGCGGCTGAACCGGATCCCGAACCGGCGCCGGCCGGCCGCCGCTCCGCCCAGGAGCGCGAAATCGAAGAGGCGATGAAGGCCCTGCGTGGGCTGATCGAGGACGAGGTGAAGCCGGACCCGCCGCCGTCCCCGCCCTTGCCGTCCCAACCGAAACCCCGTACCGGCAAGCCGCGCCCGGCCCGCAGCGGATCGGCCGCGCCAGACGCCGGGCGGCCGCAAAATGCGCAGCCGGCCGGTGTGCTGCCGCCGGATGTTCCATCGGAGAAGGCCCAGCCCGGCAAGCCCGCCGGCGAGCCGACGCCGCTCAGCAAGACCATTGCCGCACTGCGCGGCATGCTTGAGCTGGATGGCCGCCGCAAGCGCTGACGCGGCGGCCGTTTCTCCTGGTCCTGGCTATCTGCGCAGGCGCTTTTCCTGCATGATTTCCAGCTGCAGCTGTTGAATCTCGGTCAGCCGCTGCCACTGGCGCTGGATGAGATAGTCCATCTTCTCGTGCAGGTGCCGGATTTCCAGTTCGGCCTTCAGGTTGACGCGATAGTCGTTTTCCGAGCGCAGCCGGTCCTTCGCCTCCTGCCGCTTCTGGCTCATCATGATGACCGGCGCCTGGATGGCGGCCAGGCAGGACAGCAGCAGGTTCAGCAGGATGAAGGGATAGGGATCGAAGGCCCTGGCATCGCCTTCGATGATGTTGATGAGCATCCACACGCCGAGGAAGAAAGCGAAGGAGATCAGGAAGGCCCAACTGCCGCCGAAGCTGGCCAGCCCGTCCGACAGCCGTTCGCCCAGTGTGCGGTGGTCGTCATATTCCTCCTCCGGGTTCTCGGCCAGCGTCTCGTGCCGGGCGAGGCTTTCGGCGACCTCGCGGTCCAGCTCGCTGAGTTCGCCATGCTCCTCCTTCAGCAGCTCGGCGACATAGAGCGAGCGGTAGCGCGCCAGTTCCTGCCGGCTGATCTGCGCGTCCGGCTCCAGATGCGGGTGGTCGTGGCGGATGCGGTCGGCCAGGCTGGGGCGCAATGCGTCCAGTGCGATCAGGTCGCGCTTCGGCCGGCGCTTGCCGCTGATGGCGCAGGGTTGACGCTTGGACGCCAGCGGCCCGCCAGCATCCTCGTGATCGGCAGCATCCTGTTCGGCTGATGGGGAGGTCGGCTCCGCGGACTCGTCACCGTCCTGCGGTGGAATTTGATGATCGCTCATGATGTCGCCCTCCCTGCATGCACACTCCGGCGCGGGCGACTTTATGCCTGATTGTTTTGACAATCCGGTTAAATCATCGAAAGGCGAAGGCCGCAGGTCAGGGACCGGTCGCCTTGTAAAGTCTGGAAATGACCCGCGGCACCCCTTGCGTCGGCTGCCGATGGTGAAAATCCGGATGAAATCCGGTTCATCCTCGCGTCGAAGGGACAGCGCTGAACGGAAAAGGGGCCGCCTTGCGGCAGCCCCTATCCTTCTTACCTGCGAACCGTGTTCGGGCCGGTCAGCCGATGCGCCAGACATCCGGGCTGTTCTCCAGCCGCTTCAGCACGGCGACGCGCTGCTGCTCGATCTCCTCGGGCAGGCGGTCGCCGAAGCGGTTGAACAGCTCCTCCTGGTCCTTGGCCTCGGCCTCGGCTTCCTTGCGGTCGATGTCCATGATCTTGGCGAACTTGTCGGCCGGGAAATTCAGGCCGGACCAGTTCAGATCCTGGTAGCGCGGAGAGTAGCCGAAGGGCGATTCCGCCACGTCGGTGGCGCGGCCGCGGACGCGGTCGACGATCCACTTCAGCACGCGCATGTTGTCGCCGAAGCCCGGCCAGACGAACTTGCCGTTCTCGTCCTTGCGGAACCAGTTGACACGGTAGATGCGCGGCAGGCTCTCGATCTTGCCTTCCATCGACAGCCAGTGGTTCCAGTAATCGGCCATGTTGTAGCCGCAGAAGGGCAGCATGGCGAACGGATCGCGGCGGATGGCGGCCTGGCCGACGGCGGCGGCGGTAGCCTCCGAGCCCATGGTCGCGGCCCAATAGACGCCTTCGCGCCAGTTGTAGGCCTCGAACACCAGCGGGAAGGTCTTCGACAGGCGGCCGCCGAAGATGAAGGCGCTGATCGGAACACCGGCCGGATCCTCCCAAGCCGGGTCGATCGACGGGCACTGGGCCGCCGGAGCGGTGAAACGGCTGTTCGGGTGGGCGGCGACGCGGCCGCAGCCCGGGGTCCAGTCCTTGCCCTGCCAGTCGATCAGGTGCGCCGGGACCTCGTCGGTCAGCCCTTCCCACCACACGTCGCCGTCGTCGGTCAGCGCGACGTTGGTGAAGATGACGTTGTGGTCCAGCGTCTTCAGCGCGTTCGGGTTCGACTTCACACTGGTGCCGGGGGCGACGCCGAAGAAGCCGGCCTCCGGGTTGATGGCGCGCAGCGTGCCGTCGGGCTGGGGCTTGATCCAGGCGATGTCGTCACCGATGGTGCGGACCTTCCAGCCCTCGAACTCCTTCGGCGGGACCAGCATGGCGAAGTTGGTCTTGCCGCAGGCCGACGGGAAGGCGGCGCCGACATAGGTCTTCTCGCCGGCCGGGCTTTCCACGCCAAGGATCAGCATATGCTCGGCCAGCCAGCCCTGCTCGCGGCCCATCGCCGAGGCGATGCGCAGCGCGAAGCACTTCTTGCCCAGCAGAGCGTTGCCGCCATAGCCGGAGCCGTAGGAGACGATGCGGTGCTCCTCCGGGAAATGGACGATGTATTTGTTGTCGGCGTTGCAGGGCCAGGCCACGTCCTGCTGGCCGGGCTCCAGCGGGGCGCCGATGGAGTGCAGGCAGGGCACGAAGTCGCCGTCGCCCAGGATGTCCAGCACCTTCTGGCCCATGCGGGTCATCAGCCGCATGTTGACCGCCACATAGGGGCTGTCGGAGATCTGCACGCCGATGTGCGCGATGTCGGATCCGAGCGGACCCATGCTGAACGGCACCACATACATTGTGCGGCCGCGCATGCAGCCCTCGAACAGGCCGTCCAGCTTGGCCTTCATCTCGGCCGGGTCCATCCAGTTGTTGGTCGGACCGGCTTCCTCGCGCGTCTTCGAGCAGATGTAGGTGCTGTCCTCGACACGGGCGACGTCGCCCGGATCGGAGCGGCAGAGGAAGGAGTTGCGGCGCTTGGCCTCGTTCAGGCGGATGAAGGTGCCGGCCTCGACCATCTCGTTGCAGAGACGGTCATATTCCTCTTGCGACCCGTCGCACCAGTGAACGCGCTCCGGCTTGCATTTCAGCGCGATCTCCTCGACCCAGGCCAGGAGCTTCTTGTTCCGCGTCCGTGTGTTACCAGTCATATCGTCCCTCTCGAAGGCTGGGCCGGTACCCGCCGCATCGGGCATGTCCCCCGCAGGGGCGCCGCGGCCGGTCCGGCCGTTCTTTCGTCCGTTGTCGTGTCAGATGGATGGCGCCCGCCGCATCAGCGGCGTGCCGGTCCGAACGGGCGGCCGGGCTGGAGACCCGACGCGATGCGCAGCACCGGCAGGGTGCGGCGACGATACGGGGCAAAAGGCGGTCCTGAGGCGACAGGTCTGAGGGCCAATGGCCCGGACGGGAAACGGGTCGATCCGTTATGATCCACTGAAGTGTTCTCCTGGTTGCGCGTGCCCGTGCGCCGCGTTCTTGTTTTTGCTGCGGCGCCCGGTGGTGTCGAAGCGACCTCTCGGCTGGTCGTTCAGGCTGACGGTTGGCTTCTCGTCTCTCTCGTCATTGTTCTTTAATGACCGTTATTATTGTTCTTCTTTTTGTCTTCTTCTTGTTCTTGCATCTTTTTTCGGGCCGGCGACGGGGGCCGTCAGGTGCCTCCGTCGCCGTCCGTTCCGGTTCCGGCCGTTGCAGTCCCGGATGTCGATCCTCCGGGTTGTCCGGACCCCTCCGGCGGCCGGACCAGCCTGTCCAGCGTCAGTTTAGCCGATTCGGGGTCATGGATTCTCTGTTCAAAATCGACGCGGGCGACGTACCCCCCGCGTCGCAGGTCGCATCCCTCCGGGTCGAGTCCGGTCAGGCTCCAGCTTTCGCCGTCGCTGGTGACGATGCGCTCCGCATCGGTGGCGGGCGCCAGCTTGGAGCCGTATCCCTCGCCGTTCAGGCGGTCGAGCAGCGCTTCCTCCGCCGTCGCCAGGGCGGGAGCGGCGGCGGGAAGATCCAGCTCCGCGGCGGACAGCCAATGGATGCGGCCGAAGCCGGCGACCAGATGGGCGCGTTCGACAGCCACCCGGTAGATCGCGAAGTCGCCGAAGCCGGCATAGAAGGCGGCGTCGGGATGGCGGCGCAGGTAACGCGCGCGATGCACCGGATCGTCCGACCGCTCCGCCCGGCCGAGAACCGACAGGCGGGCGCCGGTCAGCGGCTGCGCCAGCCCGGCGGTGCCGTCGAACAGCAGCCCGACCCGGCCGTCGACCAGCAGGTTGCGCGTGTGGTCGGCCAGCGTGGAGAGCAGAAGCAGCGGGCTGCCGTCATGGTCGAACGCCACCAGCACCAGCGAGGGATAGGGCCAGCCGGCCGCATCGGAGTCCGTGCCGGCGCGGTCGTCAGCCGGGCGTTGCGCGGTGGCCAGCGCCGCGCGGTCGCAGGCGCGCATCAGGCGCCGGGCGCGCAAGGCCGGAGCCTGGATGGCCGCAGCCGAGCCGTTCCGGTCGCTGCCCGGCGGCATCGCGCCCCCCTTTCCGTCCGGAGTGGCACCGGCCGGAGAGGACGCGGGAATGGCGTTCGAAAAACTCATTCCAAAACGAGTGCGTTCTCCCGCGCGGCACCGTTGTTCGGCGCCGCATTGCCGCCATATTGGACCATACAAATGCTGCGGGAAAAGAGAAAACTGCCGGCGTCGCCTGCACACTGACATAAAGTATTGGAATGACCACTCGTACTATGGCTGATGTTTCCGCTAACATTTCAGGGCCTCCCCCAGTCCGGCCGACTTGGCCGGCCTCACCCCGCTCCCTGCTGCGATAGGATCTGTTACGACCATGGCCCACACCGTCGCCCTGGTGGATGACGACCGCAACATCCTGGCTTCGGTCTCCATTGCGCTGGAGGCCGAGGGCTTCGACGTGCGCACCTACACCGACGGCGCCGAGGCGCTGCGCGGCCTCAGCCAGCGCCCGCCCGACCTCGCCGTGCTCGACATCAAGATGCCGCGCATGGACGGCATGGAGTTGCTGCAACGTCTGCGTCAGACCAGCCAGATGCCCGTCATCTTCCTGACCAGCAAGGACGACGAGCTGGACGAGCTGATGGGCCTGCGCATGGGCGCGGACGACTACATCAAGAAGCCCTTCTCGCAGCGCCTGCTGATCGAGCGCATCCGGGCGCTGCTGCGGCGCGAGGCCCTGCGCGGCGAGACCGTCGACGCCGACCCTGGCCAGATCGTCACCCGCGGCCCGCTGCTGCTGGACGGCGCCCGCCATGCCTGCAGCTGGAAGGGCCAGCCGATCGACCTGACGGTGACAGAATTCCTGCTGGTCCGCGCGCTGGCGCAGCGGCCGGGCCATGTGAAGAACCGCGACCAGCTGATGGACGCGGCCTATGGCGAGCATGTCTATGTCGACGACCGCACCATCGACAGCCACATCAAGCGCCTGCGCAAGAAGTTCAAGGCTGTCGACCCCGACTTCTCGCAGATCGAAACCCTCTATGGCGTCGGCTACCGGTACAAGGAATAGCGCGGTGTCGACGCTGGGAGGGGGGGCGAAGCGGCCCAGGCGGCTGTGGGGCGTGTCGCCGCTGACCCTGCGCATTCTCGCGGTGAATGTGTTGGCGCTGCTGGTGCTGCTGGCCGGCCTGCTCTATCTCGGCCGCTACCAGGACCGGCTGATCCAGGCCGAGACGGAGGCGCTGGCGACCGAGGCGCGGATCTTCGCCTCGGCGCTGGGCGAAGGGGCGGTGAACCGCATCCTGACCGCCCCCTCCCCCACCGGCGACGAGAGCGGCGAGCGCTTCGAGCTGGCGCCCGAACTGGCGCGGCCGATGATCCGCCGGCTGGCGGAGGCGACGGCGACCCGCACGCGCCTGTACGACATCGACGCGCACATGCTGTCCGACAGCCGGGTGCTGGTTGGATCGCAGGGCCGCATCGAAATCCGCGAGCTGCCGACCCCGCCGGCCGGCGACGCGGTGTCGCGCGCGATCAACGACCTCTACACCCGCCTGATCGACGTGGTGCCGAGCCGCGAGGGGCTGCCGGTCTATCGCGAGCGACCGGGCCAGCCCAACCCCGACGTCGAACGCGCCCTCAGCGGCGAGACGGCGGCCACCGTCTGGCGCGTTGACGGTCCCGGCGGCGACCCGGAACTGCTGCTGACCGTGGCGGTGCCGGTCCAGCGCTACCGCGAGGTGCTGGGGGCGGTGCTGCTGACCCGCAGCGGCGGCGAGATCGACCGGGCGATCCGCTCCGTCCGCTTCGACATCCTGCGGGTGTTCGGCGTGGCGCTGCTGGTGACGGTGGGGCTGTCCTTCTATCTGGCCGGCACCATCGCCCGGCCGATCCGTCGGCTGGCCCAGGCCGCTGACCGGCTGCGCACCAGCCACGGGCGCCACGCCGGGATCCCCGATCTGACCCGCCGCGGCGACGAGATCGGCGAGCTGTCCGGCGTGCTGCGCGAGATGACCGACGCGCTGTGGACGCGGATGGATGCCATCGAACGGTTCGCCGCCGACGTCGCGCACGAGATCAAGAATCCGCTGACCTCGCTGCGCAGCGCGGTGGAGACCGTGGCCCGTGTCAGCGACCCGCGCCACCGCGACCGGCTGATGGCGATCATCGCCGACGACGTGCAGCGGCTGGACCGCCTGATCAGCGACATTTCCAACGCCTCGCGCCTGGATGCCGAGCTGTCGCGGGCGGAGCCGGAACCGGTGGACATCGGCCTGCTGCTCACCATGCTGGCGGACCTGCGCCAGACGGTTGCCGAAACCGTGGACGAGCCTGTCCCGGCCGGCGGCGGCAAAGCCACGGCCGAGGTGCCGCGCGTCGTGGTGGACGTGCCGGCGGGCGAGCGGCTGATGGTGCCGGGGCTGGAAGGACGCCTGACCCAGGTGTTCCAGAACCTGATCGACAATGCCCTGTCCTTCTCGCCGCCCGGCGGCACGGTGCGGCTGACCGCCCGGCGCAGCGGCGGCAGCGTCAGGGTCGTCGTGTCCGACCGGGGGCCGGGCATCCCCGAGGGCAAGGAGGAAGCCATCTTCGACCGCTTCTACACCGAACGTCCGGCGGGGGAAAAGTTCGGAACCCACTCCGGTCTCGGGCTATCGATCGCGAAGCAAATAGTCAGCGCACACAATGGTTCTGTATTTGCGAAAAATCGTCAGGTATCGGATGGGACTATCGAAGGTGCGGACTTCGTGGTGATACTGCCTTTGCTGTGAGTGCCACTGCGGAATTTCATACATCCTTGTCACTATCGGCTAGACAAGCCCTGTATAAGCATCGATCATGGACTTGGTCGTTCTCGCTTGTCGGCTGCTGGAGGTGACGGATTTTACCCGTCCGGTTGTTTGTCTCTGGCGTCATTCGGCAACGGGAGGGTGGCCATACCCCTGAACACAGATGTGGGGTTGCCATGCCTGAGTCCGTTCCGCCCAAATCTTCCGTGCATACGCTGTCGGCGAACCGCCGCCAGTCCGCCGCGGTCGGCCCCCGGTCTTCGGAGGTGGTCGACCTGCGCCGGTACCGTCTGGCCCGCCTGATCCGCGACGCTGGCCGGCAGCAGGGGGAACTGGCGAGGATGATGCGGGATTCCGCGCAGGAGCGGACCCAACTGGCGGAAGCCCTGCAAGGTGCGCAGCGCCACCTCGCCAGCATCGCCGACAACTACAAGGTTCTGCTGGGCCGGCTGAAGCGGGAGAAGGACTTCCGCGACGCCTGCCAGGAAGCGGCGGAGCTGGGGGACCTGGACGAGATGATCCGGCGCCGCGATGCCCTCGCCCTGGAGCTGGAGGCGATCCGGTGCAGCCCCCGCGGCACCGCCGGCGCCTGATTGCCTGCAGGCTTCTTCCCTTATTCGCACCAGCCGATTGTTTACACCGGCCAATGGTCCGCACCGAAAGAACCGTTGGAAGCGGATGGGGGATCCCGGACAGGTTTCCCCGCCTGACCCTGTGGAAAACCGTTCCGTTTCCATTGACAGAATCGGCGCCACGTCTCACCTTCGCCAGACTATGGTGACGATTCACGGCACCTGCGTCTTGCTCTCCGGAATCGGCGTGCTGCTGCGTGGGGAGTCCGGACGGGGAAAATCGGATTTGGCCTTGCGACTGATCGACGGCGGCGCTCTGCTGGTCGCGGATGACCGGGTGGCGCTGCATTGCGAGTCCGGCCGCCTGACCGCTTCTCCCCCGCCCTCCCTGGCCGGGCTGCTGGAGGTGCGGGGCGTCGGGATTCTTCCCGTTCCGTCCGTGGACTCCGCGCCCCTGGGCCTCGTTGTCGACCTGCTCGCGCGCCCCTCGGTGGAGCGCCTGCCGGAGCCGGAGACCGATACGCTGATGGGCGTCGCCCTGCCCCGCCTGGGCCTGCACGCCTTCGACGCCTCCACTCCCGCCAAGATCCGCCTTGCCGCCGCCAGCCTGCGCGGCGGCCGGCTGGACCGGGTGCCCGCCAGCCTGATGGCTCCAGCGAATTTGGCAAAGCCGAGCCCGGTCGCATCATGACATCTCCCGACTCCCTGTCTTCCGAAGGCCCGTCCGACCCCGCCGGCACCGCTGTCCACCGCGGACGCATCGTGCTGGTCACCGGCCTGTCGGGAGCCGGCATGTCGGTGGCGCTGAAGGCGCTGGAGGATCTGGGATACGAGGCGGTGGACAATCTGCGCCTGTCGCTGGTCCCCGCCCTGATCCGGCAGGCCGATCCGAAACGCCGGCCGCTTGCCCTGGTGATCGACAGCCGCACCCGCGACTTTTCCGCGCAGAACTTCCTGGACGAGCTGGAGGCATTGCGCCGCGACGGCGACCTCGACGTCAGCCTGGTCTTCCTGGAGTGCGGCGACGAGGTGCTGCAACGCCGATTCACCGAGACGCGGCGGCGCCATCCGCTGGCGGAGGACCGCACGGTGCCGGACGGCATCCAGCGCGAACGCGCCCTGCTGTTCCCGCTGAAGGAGGAAGCCGACGTCACCATCGACACAACGCAACTGTCCATTCACGATTTGCGGCGCATCCTGTCCGGGCATTTCCGGCGTGACGCCCAGGCAGCCCTGCAGGTGTTCGTGACCTCCTTTTCCTTCCGCCAGGGTCTTCCGCGCGAAGCTGATCTGGTCTTCGACGTGCGGTTCCTGACCAACCCGCATTACGATCCGGAGCTTCGGCCGCTGACCGGCCTGAACCCGGCCGTCGCCGCGCGGGTGGAGAGCGATCCCGATTTTCCCACCTTCTTCCGGAACCTGACCGAACTGCTGCGCCCGCTGCTGCCGCGCTACAACCAGGAAGGCAAGAGCTACCTGACCATCGCCATCGGCTGCACCGGCGGCAAGCACCGGTCGGTCTTCATCGCCGAACGGCTGGCCGCCTGGTTGAAGGAGCAGAAGCTGCGGGTCAGCCTGAGCCACCGTGAGCTGGACCGGCTGGGGCTGCGCAACGCCGGTTCCGGCAACGGCCAGCAGGCCAACCATCAGGCCAACCATCAGGCCAACCATCAGGGATGATGCAAATTGCGCCTTGACGACCATGCGTCCAACCAACGATCCAGTTGCGATGAGGGCAGCTG
Organism: Azospirillum sp. B506; assembly: GCF_000333595.1. Classification (GTDB taxonomy): domain Bacteria; phylum Pseudomonadota; class Alphaproteobacteria; order Azospirillales; family Azospirillaceae; genus Azospirillum. The sequence continues at coordinate 19,237 of NZ_BADK01000091.1, read as the reverse complement.
CCCCGCGGCGGCGGCCCTTGCGCAGGTCTCCGGGGAGGACCCAACCTTGAAGGATGTCCCATGATCGGTATGGTTCTTGTCACCCACGGGCGTCTGGCCGAGGAATTCATCGCCGCGCTGTTCCATGTGGTGGGCGAACAGCAGCAGGTGCGTGCCGTGTGCATCGGCCCCGACGACGACATGGAACAGCGCCGCCAGGACATCCTCAACTCGGTGGCGGAGGTCGACGACGGATCGGGCGTCGTGGTGTTGACCGACATGTTCGGCGGCACGCCGTCCAACCTCGCCATCTCCATCATGGACAAGGCGAAGGTGGAGGTGATCGCCGGCGTCAACCTGCCGATGCTGATCAAGCTCGCCAGCGTGCGCAAGACCGAGCCGCTGGACAAATCGGTGATCGCCGCCCGCGACGCCGGGCAGAAATACATCAACGTCGCCTCCACCCTCCTGTCGGACTGACCGCCCGCGATGAGCCCTCCCGACGACACGGCATCCGCCGACGGCGAAATCCGCCGCACCGCCACCATCACCAACCAGCGCGGCCTGCACGCGCGCGCCTCGGCCAAGTTCGTCAAGCTGGTCGCCACCTTCAATGCCGAGATCTCGGTGCGCCGCGGCGAGTCGGTCGTGTCTGGCGAATCGATCATGGGGCTGATGATGCTGGCCGCCGGCCCGGGCACCACGGTTGAACTGCGCGCCAGCGGTGCCCAGGCCGATGCTGCGATGGACGCCCTCCTGGACCTGATCAACCGCAAGTTCGATGAAGAGTGATTTTCCCCCCGCCGCCCCGGCAGGCGGCCCGACCGGCGGCCCGGTATCCGGCCCCGACCGCGGCGGTTCCGGCGGTGCGCCGTCCTTCGACCCGGCCAGCGGTTCGGCCAGCGGCCCAGGGCGCGCCCTGCGCGGCCTGGGCGTGTCGCCCGGCATCGCCATCGGCCCGGCCCATGTGGTGGAAAGCGGCGCCGTCGCTATCCCCGAATATGTCATCGCGCCCGACGCGGTCGAGGCGGAGGTCGCCCGCTTCAACGAGGCGGCGGCCAAGGCGCGCCGCCAGATCAAGAAGCTGAAGAGCAAGGCGCTGGTCCTGCCCGACTCGGCGTCGGAGGAGATCGGCTTCCTGCTCGACGCCCACCTGTCGATGGTCACCAACTCGCGCCTGACCCGCGGGGTTGAACAGCGCATCAAGCAGGATCGCGTCAACGCCGAGGCCGCCATCCAGGCGGAGATCGCCGCCATCGCCGCCACCTTCGCCGGCATGGACGACGCCTATCTCGCCGGGCGCATCGACGACATCCGCGAGGTCGGGCGGCGGTTGACCCGCAACCTGATGAAGCAGGAATACCGCGCCTTCAGCAGCCTGGCTCCCGGCAGCATCATCCTGGCGGAGGAGCTGACCCCCGCCGACACCGCCCTGCTCGACCCCACCGTGGTCGGCGGCTTCGCCACCGTGCTGGGCGGGGCGGAGGGGCACACGGCCATCCTTGCCCGCTCGCTCGGCCTGCCGGCGGTGCTGGGCGCGCCCGGTCTGCTGGCGGGCGTGCGCAATGGGGTGACGGTGGTCGTCGACGGGCTGCAGGGCCGTGTGCTGATCGACCCGCCGGCCGAGGTGCTGGCCGACTACAGCGAACGCCGCGCCGCCCGCGAACGCGAGCGCCAGGGGTTGAAGAGCCTGCGCAAGCTGCCCGCCGTCACCCGCGACGGTACTGCGATCACGCTGATGGCGAACCTGGAGCTGCCGCGCGACCTCGACCACGCGCTGGAGCATGGCGCTCAGGGCATCGGCCTGCTGCGGACCGAGTTCATGTTCATGAACCGCGACCATCTTCCCGACGAGGATGAGCAGTATGGCGTGCTGCGCACCATGATCGAGGGCATGGGTGGCCGCACCGTCACCGCCCGCACCATGGATCTGGGCGGCGAGAAGTTGGCGGGCTGGATGGCCGGGCGCTATGGCGAACCCGCCAACCCGGCGCTCGGCCTGCGCGCCATCCGCCTCGGCCTGCGCGAGCCGAAGCTGCTGGAGACGCAGCTTGCCGCCATGCTGCGCGCCGGCGTTCACGGCCCGCTGCGCATCCTGCTGCCGATGATCGCCTCGGTGGTCGAGGTGCAGAAGGTGCGGGAGATGATGGGGCAGGTCGCCCGCCGCCTGCGCCGCCGCGGCGTCGCCATCGCCGACCCGCTGCCGCCGGTGGGTGTGATGGTGGAGGTGCCGGGTGCGGCGCTGGCCGCCGACGCGCTGGCCTATGCCGCCGATTTCTTCTCCATCGGCACCAACGACCTGACCCAGTACACGCTGGCCATCGACCGCGCCGACGAACAGGTTGCCACCCTCTACGACCCGCTGCATCCGGCCGTGCTGCGTCTGATCCAGTTCACCGTGGAGGCCGCCCTGCGTGCCCGCATCCCGGTGTCGGTCTGCGGCGAGATTGCCGGCGACCCGCGCTATTCGGCGCTGCTGCTGGGATTGGGTGTGCGCGAGCTGTCGATGGCGCCGCTGTCGGTTCCGGCGGTGAAGAAGCGCATCCGCTCGCTCGACCTGATGGAGGCGAGCAAGCGCGCCCGCGTCATCATGGACCAGAGCGACAGCGGCCGCATCGCCACCCTGCTGGACGACTTCAACGCCACCCTATGACGCCTGACCGGTGGGAGGGGACGAAAGCCCCTCTCCCACCACCTTCTCCTACGGGGCCTTCCGTCCCGCCATGTGCCCGAGATAGGCGACGACGCGGTCGAGGTCGGCATCGCTCAGCATCGCCGGGTCGAAGCCGGGCATTTGCTGGTTGGGCCATGTCCGGACGGAGCGCGGATCCCGGACCAGCCTCTTCAGCCCGGTGGGCGTGAGATAGTCTGTCGGGTTCATCGGCCGGTTCAGGTCCGGTCCCATCGTGGCGCTGCCGGCGCCGTTCAGCGTGTGGCAGGCCATGCACTGGGTCATGAACACCGCCTGCCCGGCGCGGATGGGTGAATCGGGCGGCAGACCCTGATCGACCGCCAGCTGTGGCCAGCGGCGCAATGGATCGTCCGAGGCGACGACGCGGGCCAGCTGATAGGGCCATTGCTCGCTGCGGACCCCCGACGCCTCCGGCCGCACCCACACCAGATAGAAGGGGCCGGCGGACACTTCCTTGCCCGGGAGATTGGGCCAGGGCCGGTCGGCCGGCTCCACCGCCAGGAAGGCGACAGCGCCGTCGGGACCGCTGCGCAGGCACAGCTCCGGCGGCAGCTGTGCGGTGAAGCCGTCCGACGCCACGCCTTCCAGCACGGTGCCGGGCGGGAAGTCTGCAGTGCCCAGCAGGCTGGCGAGCGGCACGGCACGGTAGCTCATCGGCCGGCCATAGGACACGTCGGCGGCAATGTCGACGCTCACCGCGTCCGGCCGGGCCAGAAGGGCGTCGCGGTCGAACACCCGCTCGGCCCCGGCGACGGCGATGATCAGCGCCGGCCCACCCGCCAGCGTCCTATGCGCCGGCAAGGCGATCAGCAGCAGGGACAGGGCGGCAAGCAGGCGCCCCGCCCTGCGCGCGATAGACGGCTTCCTCATTCCGGTTCGTCCTCCCCTTCGTCGTCATCCCATGGGTCGTCATCGTTATCGTCGGCGTTGGCGCCGGCGCGCTGCGGGGCGGCGGAGGCCGCCTCCTGCTCCAGCCGTTCGATCTGTTCGGGATGGGTGATCTCGATCATCGGTCCATTGCGCAGCGTGATCCAGCCCCGCACGCGCACCCGCCGCCCCTCGTAGGACAGCGGATCGATGCCGGCGCGGGTGACCTCGCGCATCGCGGCGCGGCCGATATGGACGGTGACGTCGCTGCGCCAGTCGGTGCCGAAATCGAGCCAGCTCTCGCCACCGCCCTTCGACACCGCCAGCACCACCCCTTCGACCAGCTGGAAGCTGTCGCGGTCGTGGAAAAGCCCGTCCAGGTCGGCGGCGTCGCGCACCGCATAGACCCGGCTGCGCCACAGCCCGCGCCCGGCGGTGCGCGCGGCCTCCTCGCCAGCCAGCAGCTCCGCCGCATAGGCGCGGGCATCCGGCCGGGTGTGGACCCGCGCCTGCCCGCGCACCAGCAGCGCCGATTGCAGCCACAGCCCATCCTCCCGCACCAGATGGGCGAGCAGCCGGCCATGGCGGTCCACCGGCGCCGGCCCGTGCAACACGACGCGGCGGCCCAGCGCCAGATCGGCCAGTGCCGACGTCGCTGCCTCCGCCATCGGCCAGAGGCGGCCATCGGCCGGGTTGGCGTTTCGCGGCGGCTTGGCCGCCTCGATCCCCGCCAGCCGGACCTGGCGGCCGTCCTCCAGCTCCAGCGTGTCGCCGTCCAGAACGGCGGAGACCCTCAGCCCGTCCGCCGACGCGGCACCGGCCAGCATAAGCCCGGCCAGCAGCAAGACCGGCAGGCGCACAAGCGGGAGCGTGACAAGTCGCATGGGGAGCGCGGTCCTCGCGGAACATCCGCCGCCGGGCGGGGTTCTGACCGGTATGCCGATCCATGCCCCCTTCCGCAAGCCGTTCCGTTCCGCATTGGCCGTCCTCATGCTGGCAGCGGCCACTCCCGCCCTGGTCGCTCCCGGGCCGGCCAAGGCCGGGCTGCTGGACAATGTCCTGTCCGGCGGTGACGAGGCGGCGCTGGGGGCGCAGGAGCACCCGAAGATCCTGGCCCAGTTCGGCGGGGCGGTGAAGGATGCCCGGTTGCAGGGCTATATCGACCGGCTCGGCCGCAAGCTCGCCTCCACCACCGCTCTGGCGCGCGAGCCCTGGACCTTCACCGTGCTGGACAGCGACGTGGTCAACGCCTTCGCCCTGCCCGGCGGCTATGTCTACGTCACCCGCGGCCTGCTGGCGCTGGCGAAGGACGAGGCCGAAGTGGCCGGCGTGCTGTCGCACGAGATCGGCCATGTCACCGCCCACCATTCGGCACAGCGCCAGACCCGGCAGACCATCGCCGGGCTGCTCGCCGCCGGGGTCGGGCTGGTGTTCGGCAACGACACGCTGGCGCAGCTGGCCGGGTTGGGCGGCACCGCCGTGGTCGCCAGCTATTCCCGCGAGCAGGAGCTGGAGGCCGACCAGCTCGGCGTCGAGACCTTGCGGCGGGCCGGCTACGACCCCTTCGCCATGGCGACCTTCCTGGAGACGCTGCGCCGCGACAGCCAGTATGAGGGGCTGCGTGCCGGCAACAAGGGCGAGGGCGGCTTCGACTTCCTCGCCAGCCACCCGGCGACCGAGGAGCGCGTGCGCCGCGCCGCCGACTTGGCCCGCGTCCTGCCGCCGGGCGGCGCCCGTCCGCGCGATCCTTACCTGGCGGCGGTCGACGGCATGATCTACGGCGACAGCCCGGAGAACGGCTATGTCCGCGGCCGGACCTTCGCCCACCCGCAGCTGGGCATCGCCTTCACCGTGCCGCAGGGCTATGCGCTGCTGAACGGCGCCGATCAGGTGGTGGCCAAGGGCCAGAACGGCACCGCCATGGCCTTCGATGGCGGTGCAGCCGCCGGTGTTTCCGACCCCGCCGCCTTCCTGACCGGTGTCTGGGCCAAGACTGCGACTTTGTCCAATGTCCAGCGCCTCGCCATCGGCGGCATGCCGGCGGCGACCGCCACCACGCGCGGTGAAACAGACGGCAGCAGCGCCGACATCCGGCTGGTGGCGATCCGCGCGCCGGATGGGAGGATGTACCGCTTCACCTTCCTGGCGCCGGCCGGATCGCTGGCTCGTTTCGATGCCGATTTCCAGGCCGCGGCCAACAGCTTTCACCGCATGACCGCTGAGGAGGCCGCCCGCTTCCGCCCCCGCCGTGTCCAGGTGATGGCGGTGCAGCCGGGCGACAGCGTTGCCGGCCTCGTCCGCCGCATGCCGCAGGAACCCTATGCCGAAGAATTGTTCCGGATCATCAACGACCTTCCTCCCGGAACGCCTCTGTCGCCCGGCCAGCGGGTGAAGGTGATCGTCGGGGAATAGCCTCCGCCCTCAGGCATGAGCGGAACGGTATGAAATCCGCGTAAGGATACAGCCCCGTGGGTTGCCGCCGGACGGATGGGCGGGTAGGCTGCCGCGCATGCCCGATACCCCGTCAGCGCGCCCCCCCACTGCCCCGGCCCTTCCGGCGACCGCCGTGACGCCGGCCGGCAGGACGGCGGCGAAGCCTGCTGGACGGAAGTCTGGGCTGAAGACCGGTGGCCACCGGCGGCTGCGGCTGCCCATCGCCGCTGTGCTGGTGGCGGGGTTCGGCTCGCTGATGCTGGCGGCTGTCGCCAGCGTCCTGGTTCTGGGGCTGGTCAGCGCCAGCACCAACACCTTCGCCCTGTTGAACGACAAGGCCGATCTGGCGCTGGCCGGGGTGGAGGTGCGGGTCCGCCACCAGCTCGACCCCGCGCGGGAGATGGCGCGCTTCGTCGGCGGGCTGATCGAACGCGGCGACCTGCGCGCCGACGACAGCACGGCGATGACCGACACGTTGCGCGGTGCGCTGGCCGGCGCCCCGGACGTCACCGGCCTCGCCTTCATCCGCCCGGATCTGACCGGGGTCCGTGTCGGCCGGCTGAATGGCGGCCTGGTCGCCGATCCCTTCGACATGCAGGGCGACAGCGACATCCCGCCGGAGGTTCTGGACGGTCCCAATCGCAGCGCCGCCAGCTGGGCCGACCCGCGCTGGCTGAAGGAGGCGCAGAACAGCTTCGTCACCCTCTACCAGCCGGTGCGGCGCGACGGCCGTTATCTGGGGCAGGTGGCGGTTGGCGTGTCGCTGGGCGACCTGTCGCGATTCCTCCAGGTTCTGTTCGTGGAGCAGGGGCTGAATGCCTTCGTTCTGTACGACCACAACCATGTGCTGGCCCATCCGGCGCTGGTCGGCCGCAGCTTCGACTTTTCCGGCAAGCTGGACGGGCCGCCGCTGCCGCGCATCGATCAGGTCGATGATCCGGCGTTGGCGGCGCTGTGGTCCAGCGGCGTTCCGGTGCAGTCGCTGAAGAAGCGGGTGGAGGCGCGCAGCGTGCGCGTGCTCGGCAGCGACTACATCTTCCTGACCCGCAAGATGGCGGGGTATGGCCAGCAGGATTGGATCATCGGCATCGGCTATCGCGACGGCGAGCTGAATGTCGAGGTCCGACGCCTCTACATCACCGGTGCCGTCGGTTTCGCCATCCTGCTGGTGTCGGTCGGGGTGGCGCTGCTGGTCGGGCGGCGGATCAGCCGGCAGGTGGCGCGGCTGGCCGAGGCCGCCGACCGCGTCCGCGCCTTCGAGTTCCGCGCCATCCCCGACCTGCCGGACTCCCGGCTGCGCGAGATGGCGCGCGCCGCCACTGCCTTCAATGCCATGGTCGCCGGCCTGCGCTGGTTCGAGACCTATGTGCCGAAGGCGCTGGTCCTGCGCCTGATGCGCCAGCGCGAGACCGAGGGCGGACTCGATTCGGTGCAGCGGGAGGTGACGGTGATGTTCACCGACATCCGCGGCTTCTCCCGCATGGCCGAGCATATGGCCGCCGCCGACACCGCCGCTTTGCTGAACGAGCATTTCACGCTGCTCGCCGCCTGCATCGAGGCGGAGGGCGGCACGGTGGACAAGTTCATCGGCGATTCGCTGATGGCCTTCTGGGGGGCGCCGGAGGCGCAGGAGGACCATGCCGTCCGTGGTCTGCGCGCCGCGCTGGCGATCCATCATGCCATTCGCGCCGACAACCGCCGCCGCGTCGCCGAGGGCCGGGCGCCGATCCATGTCCGCGTCGGGCTGCACAGCGGTCCGGTGGTGGTCGGCAACATCGGCTCCGACAGCCGGATCAACTACACCATCGTCGGCGATACCGTGAACGTCGCCGCCCGCATCGAGGAGCTGTCGGCCGCCCTGCAGGGCGAGTCCGAGGTGATCGTGCTGACCAGCGGCGTCACCGCCGCCAAGGGCAAGGACGCCGTCCCGCTGGTCCGCCAGGGCGGCCGGTCTCTGCGCGGCCGCACCGGCATGACCGAACTCTGGCGCCTGGTGCTGGAGGAGGAGAAGAAGGCCGCGCCGCCGGCCGGGGAGAAGGCAGCCCCCACTCTCTCGCTGCCTTCCCCTCCCGATGCGGGAGACGGTGTGAAACCGGCACTTGCAGGTAAGGATACCCCTTGATCCGGACGGGCGCTTTTCAGCTAAGCAGCTGATAAAGCTGGAAGTTCCCTTGATCGCTTCCTTACCTCAGCGCCAGCCGCGACGACCGCCGCGGCGGTCATCCTCGTCGAACAGTTCCGCCAGCTTGTTCATCATCGTGCCGCCCAGCTGTTCGGCATCGACGATGGTCACGGCACGGCGGTAGTAGCGGGTCACGTCGTGGCCGATGCCGATCGCCACCAGCTCGACGGGCGAGCGCGTCTCGATCTGCTCGATGGTCTGGCGCAGATGGCGTTCCAGATAATTGCCGGCATTCACCGACAGGGTCGAGTCGTCGACCGGGGCGCCGTCGGAGATCACCATCAGGATGCGGCGCTGTTCCGGCCGGCCGAGCAGGCGGTTGTGCGCCCATTGCAGCGCCTCGCCGTCGATGTTCTCCTTCAGGATGCCTTCGCGCAGCATCAGGCCGAGATTCTTGCGGGCGCGGCGCCATGGCATGTCGGCGGCCTTGTAGACGATGTGGCGCAGGTCGTTCAGCCGGCCGGGATGCGGCGGCTTGCCGCCGGCCACCCAGGCCTCGCGCGCCTGTCCGCCCTTCCAGGCGCGGGTGGTGAAGCCCAGCACCTCCACCTTCACCGCGCAGCGTTCCAGCGTGCGGGCGAGGATGTCGGCGCTCATCGCGGCGATGGAGATCGGCCGGCCGCGCATCGAGCCGGAATTGTCGATCAGCAGCGACACCACGGTGTCGCGGAAGTCCATCTCCTTCTCCGCCTTGAAGGAGAGCGGCAGGACCGGGTTGGCGACGACGCGGGCCAGCCGGGCGGCGTCGAGGATGCCCTCCTCCAGGTCGAAGTTCCAGGAGCGCTGCTGTTTGGCCATCAGCCGGCGCTGCAGCCGGTTCGCCAGCTTGGAGATCACGCCCTGCAGATGCAGCAGCTGCTGGTCCAGCAAATGGCGCAGCCGTTCCAGCTCGGCCGGGTCGCAGAGGTCGGCGGCATCGACCACCTCGTCATACTGGGTGGTGTAGGCCTTGTAGGCGTTGGGATCGGGCTCGTTGCGGCGGTTGGCGTCGTTGCGCCAGGGCTGGCCGGGACCGGCGGGCTCTTCCGCCCCCTCGCCCTCGCCCATCTCCATGTCGCCTTCCTCGCCGGCGCCCTCCTCGGCGCTCTCGCCGGCCTCCGACGAGTCCTGCATCTCCGACGAGGCCATGGATTCGGAGTCGGACTGGTCCTCGTCCTGGCCGCGGGTCTGGCCGTGCTGGGGCGACTCCTCGTCCTCGGAGGATTGGGTCTGCTGGTCCTCCTCCTCCTCCTGGTCGGCTTCCTGCCCGACTTCCAGGTCGAGGTCGGCCAGCAGGCGGCGGACGGCCTTGGCGTAGGCCTCCTGGTCGCCGGCGTAATTGGCCAGCCCCTTCATGTCCTTGCCCAGCCGCTCCTCGATCCAGGGGCGCCAGAGATCGACGGCATGGGCGGCGGCGGGCGGCGGCGGCGCGCCGGTCATCGCCTCGCGCGCCATCAGCCGCAGCGCTTCGGACAGGGGCACCTGCCCGCGATCCTCGAACCGGTCGAAGCCCTGGCGGGTGTAGCGATCGTCCAGCGCCGCTTCCAGATTGTGGGCGACGCCGGCCATGTCGCGGCTGCCCAGCGCCTCACAGCGTGCCTGTTCCATCGCGTCATAGGCCTGGCGCGCGGCATCGCCCAGCGGCATGCGGTGGGCATGAACCGTGGCGTCGTGGTAGCGCAGCCGCAGCGCCACGGCATCGGCCGCTCCGCGCAGCTTGGCGACCTCGACCGGATTGAGGTCGCGCGCCGGCAGCGGCACCCGCACCCGCTGGCCCGACAGCCCCGGTGGATCGGACGAGAAGCCGACCTGCACCTCCGCCCGCCGTGACATGGCGCGCACCGTGGCGGTGGTGGACCGCTTGAAGGCTTCGACGGGGGTGTCGTTCTGGGTGGTCATCGCGGGCGTCTTTGTTCTTGGGACAGTTAAGGCGCGGTGGGCAGGACTGACGCGGAGCGGGGCATGGCTCCCACGGACATGCCGGGACGTGAACCGCTGATGTTAGCTCTTGCCCGGTGATGCCGTCCGCCCCGGTCTGTGTGAGTCCTTGTGTGCTGCGCCCCGGCTTAAGCGGAAGCAAGGGCGCAGGACACATCACACGAGGTTCGCCTGGACCCCCGTCTCCGGCAGCTCGACGCCGAAGCAGCGCTGGTAGTATTCGGCCACCGTCGGCCGCTCCACCTCGTCGCACTTGTTCAGGAAGGTGATGCGGAAGGCGAAGGCGACGTCGTTGAAGATCTTCGCGTTCTCGGCCCAGGTGATGACCGTGCGCGGGCTCATCACGGTGGAGATGTCGCCGTTGATGAAGCCGGCGCGGGTCAGGTCGGCCAGACGGACCATCGAGGCCACCGTGTCGCGGCCCCTGGCGTCGTCATAGGACGCGACCTTGGCCTGGACGATCTTCACCTCGGCATCGACCGGCAGATAGTTCAGGGTCGCCACGATGTTCCAGCGGTCCATCTGGCCCTGGTTGATCTGCTGGGTGCCGTGATAGAGGCCGGTGGTGTCGCCGAGGCCGACGGTGTTCGCAGTGGCGAACAGGCGGAAGGCCGGATGCGGGCGGATGACGCGGTTCTGGTCGAGCAGCGTCAGCTTGCCTTCGACCTCCAGCACGCGCTGGATCACGAACATCACGTCGGGGCGGCCGGCGTCATACTCGTCGAACACCAGGGCGCAGGCATGCTGCAGGGCCCAGGGCAGGATGCCCTCGCGGTATTCGGTGACCTGCACGCCGTCGCGGAGCACGATGGCGTCCTTGCCCATCAGGTCGATGCGGCTGATGTGGCTGTCCAGGTTGACGCGGATGCAGGGCCAGTTCAGCCGGGCCGCCACCTGCTCGATGTGGGTCGACTTGCCGGTGCCGTGATAGCCCTGGACCATGACGCGGCGGTTGTAGGCGAAGCCGGCGAGGATGGCCAGCGTCGTGTCCCGGTCGAAGCGGTAGGCGCTGTCGAGGTCGGGCACATGCTCCGTGCGCTGGCTGAAGGCCGGCACCTGCATGTCGCTGTCGATGCCGAAGACCTCACGCACCGAGACCGTCGTGTCGGGCTTGTGGTCGAACAGGGCCGAGCTGGCCTGGGTCGCTCCTTGGGAAGCCATGGGTGGTTTCTTACGTTCCAGCGAGTGTCGGTTGTCCGGCGGCCGCGGGATTGACCCGGCCCGCCAACGGGGTTTCAGGCAGCATAACAGGCTTTCAGCGTATTGTAGGCCTGATTGATTTCTTTCAGGCGTTCTTCCGCAGCCTTGTCGCCGCCGTTGGCATCGGGATGATGCTTTTTCGCAAGCTCCCGATAGCGTGCCTTGATGCGTGTGAAGTCCACCGGCGGCGTCAGGTCCAGGACCGCCAGTGCTTTTTCCTCGTCTGTGCGGGCATGGTGGCGACGGTGCGTCTTTTCCTCGTCCGTCGTCTTGCCGGTGTCCTGGCCGAATTCGAAGCTGAAGCCGTTGACGACCCGGTCGCGGATGAAGCGCTCCTGAGTTGCCCATTTGCCCAGCGGCCAGCTCGGCCGTTGCCAGGTGGTGTCGCGCCGGACCTCCGCCTCGATCTGGTCGGTCGACATGCCGGCGTAATAGTCCCAGGCCCGGTTGTACTCCCGCACATGGTCCAGGCAGAACCACCAGTACTCGTTGAGGCTGTTGCGGCTTTTCGGCGCGCGGTATTCGCCGGCGGCGACGCAATCGGGATGGTCGCACACACGGGTGGCCGCGCGCGGGGCGGCGTAGCTGTCGTAACTGGAGCGGGTGCGGTTCCTGGTCATCGGCCAAGTATGGGAAGAGCCGAAGCCTCTGGCAAGCACGCCGAAACGGGCTTCCGTCATCCGCAATCCGCGGGGCCCCAGGCTTGACAGATGCTTGACAGGGCACGGATCGCCCCCTTTCCTGATTGCGGGTGCGGCCAATGGGACATGGATCCCTGTCGCCGCCCCTCCAACCCAGCGCGGCCAGCGCCGAGACATCAGGATCCCGCCATGGAATATGCCACCCGCATCCGCGAAAAGCTGACCGCCGGACTGGCGCCGGACCGGCTCGACGTCGTCGACGACAGCGCCCGCCACGCCGGTCATGCCGGGGCGGACGCCGCCGGGGAAACCCATTTCCACGTCACCGTCGTCTCGGCGGCCTTCGCCGGAAAGTCGCGGGTGGAGCGCCAGCGGATGGTCTATGCGCTGCTCGCCGACGAACTGCGCGAGCGGGTGCATGCGCTGGGCCTGACCACCCATGCGCCCGGCGAAGCGGGCGCCTGAACCGTCAGCCGCCTCCTTCTTGCAGAGTTCGAGACTGATCGTTCGCATACGCTATAAATAACGAGCGGTTGAGCGGCTAAAAATACATACATATGAATGCAACCAAAAGGGGATTTCCGAAAAGCTTGTAAGATTGAGAGGCGCTAGTGTGGTTGCAATTCCCGCTGCGTTTAGTAAAGTGCGATATATGCAACCATTTATCGCGCCGTGGCGGGCAAAAACTTCGCATGTCCGCCGGCGGCTTCGTGGAAGGGGCTGCGGATGGCGAAGCGTGGGCCGAAGAAGAAGCGCGTGAACGCTCCCCAAGGGGGGGTGGAACCGCTGAGGAGCCAGAACATCATGATCGGCGGGCACCGCACGAGCATGCGGCTGGAACCGTCGATGTGGGATGCTCTGGAGGAAATCGGCCGTCGGGAGGATCTGACCGTCAATCGCCTCTGTACCCAGATAAAGGAACGGATTGAAGAACAGGCGCGTCGCAAGGGCATCAAGCCGGAGGACGCGGATGTCACCCTGACGTCCGCGGTGCGCGTCTTCATTGCGTCATATTTCCGCCGTGCCTGCACGGAGGACGGTCATCAGCGTGCCGGCCATGGCGGCAGCGACCCGTTCATCGGCACGCCCTTCGAACTGGCGTCGGTGGACGAGACCGATGGCGTCAAGTCGGCGGTCGCCGCGGGTGGCGATTTCCCGGCGCCCGGTCCAACCCTCGCCGGTCCGGCGCCAACCCGACTGGAGGCCTGATCCGCGCCAGCCCCAGCGGCGCCGATCCGGTTGGACATCCTGCGCGTGCTCGGCCATCGCCGGGCAAGGATGTCCAGGAAACAAAGCCTACTCGGCCGCCTCTTCGCGGGCGGCCTCTTCGCTTCTTTCGCCGGTGTAGTGCGCCGGCCAGTGTTTGCGCACCACTTCGCCATTGCTGTCGAAGATGTGGCACATGTTCAGCAGAACCGGCCGCTTGCCGTTGTCCTGTGCCGCTTTGCCGGACGACTTTGCGCGCTCCGCCGCCTCGCGGGTCAGAATCGGGTAGACGGTCTGGAAGGCGGTGGTCGCCAGCGGTCCCAGCAGCTCCACCAGATGGGTGCAGCCCTTCGGCCCGCCGAGCCGGTCCTTCACCGCCCGGGTCCAGCCCGGCCCGATGCGCAGGCCCACCAACTGCTGGAACCGTGGCGTGATGCTGCCGCAGGCGTTGTAGGGGCTGTGCTGGGTCACCGCCTCCACCGCCTGGACGGTCAGCGTGTCGTCGACCGTCAGGCGCATCCACATCTGGTGGATCGGCGTTCCCGGCTCCATGTGCCCGCGTTCTTCGGTGTGGAAGCCGTAGCTCTTGACGTCGGTCAGGTGGCCTTCGATGTCCCACAGCCCATCTGTACGCCGGAAGCCCTGGCAGGTGACGCGGCGGGTGTGGATCGGCTCGCGCGCGGCGGGGGCGGACAGCGAGGGCGCGGACATCGGGCGTTCCAGTTCAGCAGGGAGGATGGCTCACCCTCGACTATCGGTGGGGCCGGGCGCCCGGTCAACCCGACCCCGCCGCAACGCAGCGTTACCTATGGGTCAACCTTGCGGTCAGCCCAGCGTGGCCTCCGCCGAATAGCCGCTGCCGAACATGTAGGCCTCGCGGCTGCGCAGCTCGTCCTCCAGATGGGCGCGCACCACGCCGAACAGGTCGCGGATCGACACCATGCCGACCGCCTCGCCGTTCACGGCGATGGGAAGGTGGCGGTAATGGTGCCGCTCCATCAGATCGAGCGCCGCGAGCGCGGTGGCCGAGGGTTCCAGCGTGTCGGGATCGGCGGTCATCACCGACGAGAGCGGGGTGGTGTCGGGATCGAGTCCGGCCGCGACCACGCGGGTGGTCATGTCGCGTTCGGTGACGATGCCCTTCAACGTCCGTCCTTCGGTGATCAGCACGGCTGCGATGCGCTTCTGGGCCATCAGCGTGGCGGCATCGCGCACGGTGGCGCCCGGCGGCAGGCAGGTGAGTTCCTGGTTCTTGATGACGTCGGGCATCAGTCGGCGTGTCGGCATGTGTCCCATCTCCCTCATGATTGCAGGTTTTGTGGACGAACGATGCACTCGACCGCGATTTCGCAGCGCGGCATACACGATCCTGTCAGCTTTGCACACAGATCGTCAATAGAACTGATTGTATGGAACTTCGCGTATGCGCCGGGTCCTTGCCGCCGCCGCTGCCGTTACTGGCCGGATTCCAACCGCTTGCGCAGCCCGTCGAAGCCGCTGGTGTAGATGCCGGCGATCGCCTTGCGGGCGTCCGCGTCGGCGGCGCCGTTGGCCTCGAAGCGCGAGGACCAGGTGATGCGGGTGGTGCGGGCGTCCACCGCGCTCAGCCGGATGGTGGAGGTGTAGTTCTTCACCGGCAGCGGCCCGCTCACCAGCGTGTAGCGCAGCCGGTGCTTGGCGGCGGACAGGCCGGTCAGCCGCTCCTGGATGGCGCCGCCGCCCTTCAGCGCGATGTCGCGCTCCTGTTTGTCGCCGGTCTTGCGCAGGGTGCAGCCCTCGACCGCCGGGTGCCAGTCGCTGATGGCGCAGAAGGGACCGATCTGCTTCCACACCTGCTCGATCGGCGCCTTGATCGTCGCCTGTTCGCGAACCTCAAGCGCCATCGCCGGGGACGCCGCCAGCAGCATCGCCGCTCCCATGGCTGACATGCCAAGCATCGTCTTCATCGCCCATCCTCCCCCAGATCATGCCGCGGCGGGATGGCCGCAGTCTTGTGGGGGAAGTATGGGCGGGCAAACGTCGCTGCCGCTATTGTGCGAAAGACTGATTATCCGTGGCGAGCGGGGCGGGCAGGATGTCAGGTAGGCTGGATCGACTCTTCCAGAACGGCGCGGACGGCGGCGGCATCGACGTCGCGGCGGGTGAAGGCGTTGCCGATGCGGTCGGCCAGGATGAAGGTGATGCGGCCGTCCTGCACCTTCTTGTCCTTGGCCATCGACCGCACCAGCCCGTCCACATCCCAGACGACGCCGGGAATGTCGGTCGGGCGCACCGGCAGGCCGACCTCGGCCAGATGGGCGCGGGCGCGGCGGGCGTCCTCGGCCGGACACAGCCCCAGCCGCACCGACAGGTCGAAGGCCAGCACCACGCCGATGGACACCCCTTCGCCATGCAGCAGCGTCTGGCCGAAGCCGGTCGCCGCCTCCAGCGCATGGCCGAAGGTGTGGCCCAGGTTCAGCAGGGCGCGGTCGCCGCTCTCGCGCTCGTCGACGCCGACGATGTCGGCCTTGGCGCGGCAGCTGACCGTCACCGCATGGCGGCGGGCGTCGCTGTCGCCATCGACCACGCGCCGGCCGTTCCGCTCCAGCCAGGCGAAGAAGTCGGGTTTGCGGATCAGACCGTACTTGACCACCTCGGCATAGCCGGCCAGCACCTCGCGGCGGGGCAGGGTGTCCAGCGTGGCGGTGTCGGCGATGACCAGACGCGGCTGGTGGAAGGCGCCGATCAGGTTCTTGCCGTGGCGGCTGTTGATGCCGGTCTTGCCGCCGACCGAGCTGTCGACCTGGGACAGCAGCGTGGTCGGCACCTGGATGAAGTCGATGCCGCGCAGGGCGGAGGCCGCGGCGAAGCCGGTGATGTCGCCGATCACCCCGCCGCCCAGCGCCAGCAGAACGGTGGAGCGCTCGATCCCACGGCCGAGGATGTCGTCCATCAGCTGCTGGAAATGGCCGAAGTCCTTGGTCTTTTCGCCGGCCGGCAGAACGATGGCCGGCTGCGGGGCGATCCCCGACCCCAGCATCGCGGCGTTCAGCGTGTCCAGGTGCAGCGGCGCCACATTGGCGTCGGTCACCACGATGGGCGCACGGCCGCGGGTGACGGCGGCGATGCGCTCGCCGGCATCGGCCAGCACGCCGTCGCCGACCAGGATGTCGTAGCTGCGGGCGCCCAACTCCAGGCGGACGGTGTCGGGTGCGGCCGGGGTGGTGGCGGTGACGGAGGTCATCGGGGCAGTCCGCGAAGCTGGTGGTTCAGGAGACGGGGCGGGAAGGGTCAGGACGCATCGGTTTTGGAGGCGTCGGTCTTGCCGGGCCGTCCGCCGCGCTGGGGTTGGCTGTGGCCCTGGCTTTGGCCCTGGCGGTGGGGAAGCTGGACGCCGAAATGCGCCTCCAGCGCATCGATCACCAGCTCCACCGTCACGTCGGGCGGACGTTCGTCGCTGACCACGGTCAGGTCGGCCTCGGCATAGACGGGATAGCGCTGTTCCATCAGCCGGCCCAGAATGGTGCGAGGATCGCCCTGGTTCAGGATGGGGCGGTGGGTGCGCCGGGCGGTGCGGGCGACCAGCACGTCCAGCTCGGCGCGCAGCCAGATCGACACGCCATGGTCGCGGACGGCGGCGCGGGTCTCCGGGTCCATGAAGGCGCCGCCGCCGGTCGCCAGGATATGCACCGGCTCGTCCTTCACCAGACGGGTGATGATGCGCCGTTCGACGGAGCGGAAGACCGGCTCGCCGTCGCGGGCGAAGATCTCGGCGATGGTGCAGCCGGCCGCGGCTTCGATCTCGGTGTCTGCGTCGCGGAAGGGCAGGTGCAGGCGCGTCGCCAGCCGGCGCCCGATGGCGCTCTTGCCGGCCCCCATCAGCCCGACCAGCACCACGGTGCGCGGCAGCAGCGGCGCGGCATCCTCCGCCGCTCCCGTGCCCGCCCCGGTGCCCGGACCTTGGGCCGTCATCGCCTTGCGCAGTCCCATCACTTCCATCCGATCCGCCACCCGTACCCTTCGCCGCCGCCGGCCCGCCGGCCGTCACACCGCTGCAACAGACAACACTCATACCCGCCGAAAGCTGGCCGGCACAAGCGCCCCGGTTCTGCCCGGCATTCCCCGGCCCGCCTCCCGTTGGAGAGCCGGTGAATGGCCCGGTGGACGGGTTGCGCGGCGGTCCAACCTGTGGCTACACTGCGCCGCCGCCCGACGCCGCGGCCGGGGCGCGGATGCTTTAGCAGAAAAGCCGTTGCTTGTCCCAAGCCCTGCGGATGCAGGGCGTGGTAGCTCCGCTCCGCTCCGCTTTTTTTCCGACACAACATGTCCCTGGTGCCATGAGCCGGTTTCTCTCGATCCTCTTCGTCCTGCTGTTGCTGGTGATCGCCGGTGGCATGGTGTTCCTCGCTTCGTGGGACCTGCCGGCTCCGTCGAAAACGGTGGAGAAGGTCCTGCCGGATGAGCGCTTCCCGCGCTGAACCCCGACCATCGGCCAGGGGCGCCCGCCCCGGGGGTCTCCGACAGGGAACCGTTCCGTTGCTGGCCGGCTTGCTGGCGGCCGGCTGGTCGATGGCTGCCGCCGCGCAGATCGTCGGTCCGCCGGTCCGGCTGACGCCCGACGCCGCGGTGCCTCCTCCCGTCCAGTCCCGGCCCTCCGCACCCGCTCCGGCCGTCGTGCCGGCCTACCCGCCCGTGGTCGCCCGGCCGCCCGCCGTCTCCCCGGTGGTGGCGCGGCCGGCACCCGTCGCGCGCGAGCCGTTGGGCGCCCCCGATCCGGACGGCGCCGGCCGCCTCACCGGGCTGCAGGGGCTGGGCAGCGATCCCTGGCGCGGCATTGGCCGGGCGGAGCTTCTGCCCCTGATCGCCGCCCTGCCGGTCGGACACCCCGTCCCCCACCGTCAAGGCGCTGGAGCGCCGGCTGCTGCTGAGCGCCGGCTCTCCCGCCGTCGCGACCGGGGAGGCGCCGCCGACCCGCCGGTTCGGCGCCCTGCGCATCGCGACGCTGGCGCGGCTCGGCGATCCCGTCGGCGCGGCGGAGCTGGCGGCGCTGCTGCCGTCGGCGCTCGCAGCGGACGAGCCGGCGGCCAGGGCGCTGACCGATGCCGAACTGGTGCGCGGCGGCCTGGACTGTCCGCGCGCGCTGGCGCGCGGCAAGAGCTTCACCTCCGCCTACTGGTCGAAGCTGGCCCTGTTCTGCCGTGCCCGCGCCGGCGACCGTGCCGGCACCGACGAGGCGCTGGCAGGCCTGCGCGGCAGCGGCCGCCGGTCCGACTCCTTCCTGCTGGTGGCCGAGGCGCTGGCCGGCGCCGCCCCGCCGCCCGCCCGCGCGCTGTCCCTGCAGGAGGATGCCGACGGGCTGGCCCTGCTGCTCGCCGCCATGCGGACGGCGCGGGTCGGCGTGCCGCCCGACCGGCTGCCGCTGGACAATCCTCCCGCCCTGGCCGCCATCGCCACCAACCCCGCCACCGATCCCACCACCCGCGCCGCTGCCGGCGAACGGGCGGCCGCCTCGCTGTTCCTCGACACCCGCCAGGTGCAGGACCTCTACGCCCAGGTGCCGGCGGTGGGGGACGAACTGCTGCGGGTTCGCGACATCGCCCGGCGCGACCGCGGTGTCTGCACCCGCGCGCTGGTCCATCAGGCGATGGCGGCGGCGATGGACGGGCGGCGCCGGGTCGCGCTGGCCGCCCTGGCGGTGGAGCTGGTCGATCCGCGCCTGCGCGCCGGACCGGTGGGCGGGGCGGCGGCCGGACTGCTCGACGGCGTGTCGCCAACCGGCGATGCCGCGGCGCTGGCCCCGGCGGCGGCGCGGCTCTATTACGCGCAAGGGCGACTCGATCAGGCGCGGCGCTGGCACGATCTGGCCCTGCGCAGCGGGCGGAGCGCCGACACCGCCTGGCTTTGGCCGTTGGGTGTGGTGGCGACCGGCCCGGGCGGCAGTCCGGGTGGCGGGGACCCGCGCGCCCTGACCGCCTGGCTGGACGAGGTGCTGCGCGGCGCCGACCCACTCACCCGCAGCCGCGTCGCCGGCCAGCTGGCGCTTCTCCAGGCCACCGGAGTCGCCATCCCGGACGAGGCCTGGATGACCGCCACCGATGGTGCCGGCCCGCCCAGCGGCAGCGATGCCGGGTCATCCGGCGC
>NZ_BADK01000092.1 GCF_000333595.1 Azospirillum sp. B506 | reverse complement strand
GCCGGAGATGGTCAAGTCGATGGCGGCCAAGCCGATCATCTTCGCGTTGGCCAACCCCGATCCGGAGATTACCCCGGAAGAGGTCAAGGCGGTGCGCAGCGACGCCATCGTGGCGACCGGCCGGTCGGACTATCCGAACCAGGTCAACAACGTCCTGGGCTTCCCCTACCTGTTCCGCGGCGCGCTCGACGTCCGCGCCACCACCATCAACGAGGCGATGAAGATCGCCGCCGCCAAGGCGCTGGCGGCGCTGGCGCGCGAGGATGTGCCGGACGAGGTCGATGCCGCCTATTCCGGGCGCCGGCTGCGCTATGGCCCGGACTACATCATCCCGGTGCCCTTCGACCCGCGCCTGATCGTCACCGTGCCGGCCGCCGTCGCCCAGGCGGCGATGGAAAGCGGCGTGGCGCGCAAGCCGATCCTCGACCTGACCAGCTACAAGCACAGCCTGCGCACCCGCCTGGACCCGACGGCCGACAGCTTGGAACTGATCCTGGAGAAGGTGCGGACCAACCCGCGCCGCGTCGTCTTCGCCGAAGGCGAGGAGGAACGGACGATCCGTGCCGCCATGGCCTTCCGCGCCCATGGCTATGGTACGCCGGTGCTGATCGGCCGCGAGGAGGTGATCAAGGAACAGTTGGCGGCGATGGGCCAGGGCCATGTCCAGTTCGAGATCCACAACGCCCGCCTGTCGGACGCCAACCGCCGCTATGCCGACCATCTCTATCGCCGGCTTCAGCGCAAGGGCGCGCTGCTGCGCGACTGCCAGCGGATGGTCAACCAGGACCGCAACGTCTTCGCCGCCTGCATGGTGGCGCAGGGCGATGCCCATGCCATGGTGACCGGCCTGACCCGCAGCTTCGGTGTCGCCTACGAGGAAATCCGCCGCGTCATCGATCCGAAGGCGAGCGGGCCGGTGTTCGGCCTGCACCTGTCCATCACCCGCAACCGCACCGTCTTCATCGCCGACACCACCGTCCATGTCCGTCCCGACGGCAAGACGTTGGCCGACATCGCCATGGGTGCGGCAGCCAAGGCGCGGCAGATGGGGCATGAGCCGCGGGTGGCGCTGCTGTCCTTCTCCAACTTCGGCCAGACGCCGCATCCGAACACCGATCCGCTGCGCGAGGCGCTGTCGATCCTCGACAGCCGCCGGGTCGATTTCGAATATGATGGCGAGATGTCGGCCGACGTGGCGCTGGATTACCAGCTGATGAAGCGGGTCTACCCGTTCTGCCGCCTCTCCGGCCCGGCCAACGTGCTGATCATGCCCGGCCTGCACTCGGCCAACATCTCGGCCAAGCTGCTGAACAAGATGGCCGGCGGCCAGATGATCGGCCCGCTGCTGATCGGCTTGGACAAGCCGGCGCAGATCGTCACCATGGGCGCCACGGTCAACGACATCGTCACCGCCGCCGCCCTGGCGGCGCATGACTCGCTGCCGTGGTGAGGTGATAGGTTCCCGTCCACCTTCCAAGAGTTCCCTCTCCCCCCTGGGGAGAGGGTTAGGGTCAGGGGGACGCATATGCCAAGCCATCTTCGGCTACGCCGACCCCCCTCATCCCAACCTTCTCCCCAGGGGGAGAAGGAGAACTCCAAACCTCAAACCAGCGCCTTGTAGAAAAACGCCGCATCGCAGAATCCGCCCTCCGGCCACAGGGCGAAATTCGGGATGACGCCGACCTTGATCCAGCCGGCGCGTGTGTACAGCCGTTCGGCGTCGGGCGATGCGGTGTCCAGCACCAGCAGGGTCTTGCCGGCGGTGCGGCCGGCCTCTTCGGCCGCCTGCATCAGGGCGGCGCCGACGCCACGGCGGCGGGCACGGCGGTGGACCAGCATCTTCGACAGGTCGGCGCGGTGCGGCTGGTTCGGCGGCTGGGCGAGCACCAGCTGGACGGTGCCCAGCACCCCCTCCCCGTCCTCCGCCACCAGCAGGATGCGCTCACCCTGCTCCACGCCTGCGACCACGCTCCGCCAGAAGCCTTCGGCGGTGGTGCGGTCGAGCGGGGACATGAAGCTGACCGATGCACCGCCTTCCACGCAGTCCAGCAGAACGTCGGTCAATCCGGGAATCGCGGCAGGGGCGTCGGCGCCCGTCAGCAGTCGTACGGTTACCGGGGCGGATGCGCTCTCTCCCGTATTCCCGCGGGAGTCCAGGCAGGCACTGTCCATCGGACGCTCCTTTCAGCGTTTAACTGCGTTTAAGGCGGGACGCCCATCGGTGGTCAGCGCCACGATGTAGCGGGCGGTCCGGTCGGTCGGGTTGTGGAAGCCTGTCGGCCGGTCGAGCCGCAAGGCGAGGCAGTCGCCGGTGGACAGGCGATGTGTCACCTCTCCCACCGTCAGCTCGATCGTGCCGTCCAGCAGATAGACCTGCTGGTCTACCGTGGCTGCGCGGTTGCCGCTGTCGTAGGAGACACGAGCGCCCGGCGGCAGATCCACTTCCACCAGTTCGATGGGCGACGGGAAACCGGGGGGCGACAGGTTGCGGCGGTGGTAGCCGGTGGCCGGATCGGTCCAGCCGATCTGGTCGGCGCGGCGAACGACCGGGCTGGCATCCTTGCGCTCCGCTTCGGCAAACAGCGTGGCCAGCGTCACGCCGAGCCCTGCGGCAAGCCGCTCCAGCACGGAGGCCGTCGGACTGCTCTCCCCCCGCTCGACCAGCGAGATCATCGAGCGGCTGACGCCCGACCGTTCGGCCAAACCATCCATCGTCAGGCCACGATCCGCCCGCAGGGCACGCAACCGCGTGGCGAGCCGGCTGTCGATGTCGTTTCCAGTATTTTCCATGAAAATAGAATGCCCGTGCAGGATAATGGAGTCAACGGTATGCCGCACAGTCACGCCGATGAATCTTTTATGACCGCCGCGCAAGGGGTGCTGCGATGGTGTAGAAGGGCTGGAGATTGCACTGCCCCTCCCCGTCTCCCTCCCCTGTCCGGTGCCGACCCCATGCGCCAGAAGGCGTTGCCGCCCACCCCGCTGCTGACCGCCGTCCTGCTGATGCTGGTGCCGCTGGCCGCCTTACTGGCTTGGGCGGTCTATGCCGGGGCATTGCATGGCGGGCTGGCGCTGGTGGCCGGCGGGGCGGCGCTGACGGGGGCGGTCCTGATCCTGCGCACCTATCGCAGCGACGCCGATGCGGTGACCGACTATGCCGCCCGTCTGGCGGAAGCCGACGATCCGCTGGCTCCGGTCGGCACGCCGCCGGCCTTGAAGGCGCTGGTCGCCACCATCGGCCGGCTGCACCGCGTCGGGTTGCGGCGGGCCGAAAGCGTGCGGATGCAGCTGGATGCCGACGAGGCGGTGATCGACGCCCTGCCCGCCCCGCTGCTGCTGATGGATGCCGACCGGCAGGTGGTGCGTGCCAACCAGACGGCGCGGGAGCTGTTCGGCGACAAGATCGTCGACCGCGACCTCGCCTCCTGCCTGCGCACGCCGGCGGTGCTGGAGGCGGTGGACTCGGTTCTGCGCGGCGGTGCGTCCCGCATCATCGAGTTCACGCTGCCGGTCCCGGTGGAGCGCAGCTTCGAGGCGCAGGTGAAACCGTTCCAGCGGCTGGTGCCGGAGCCCGACCCCTCGCTTTTGGATGGCGAGATCGAGGAGGAGCCGGCGCCGCGCCCGCCCACCGTCGCCCGCATGGCGATCCTGACCCTGCATGACGTCACCGCCGCCCGCCGGTCCGAGCAGATGCGGGCCGACTTCATTGCCAACGCCAGCCACGAGCTGCGCACGCCGCTGTCCTCGCTGCTCGGTTTCATCGAGACGCTGCGCGGCCCCGCCCGCGACGACCCGGAGGCGCAGGACCGTTTCCTGGCGATCATGCACGATCAGGCCAGCCGCATGACCCGTCTGGTCAACGACCTGCTGTCGCTGTCCCGCATCGAACTGGACGAGCATATGCCGCCCAACGGCCGGGTCGATGTGGTGGAGGAGCTTGAGAACGTCATCGCCGCCCTGCAGCTGAAGGCGGCGGACCGCCGCATCCGCCTGCGCCTGGAGGCGCGGGAGGGGCTGCCGCCCGTCGTCGGCGACGAGGACCAGATGAGCCAGGTCTTCCAGAACCTCGTCAGCAACGCGATCAAAACACGCG
>NZ_BADK01000093.1 GCF_000333595.1 Azospirillum sp. B506 | reverse complement strand
GCCCATGCGCGCGCGACCGGGTGACGATCCACCAGTGGGCTTGCGCTCCCCCGCGCCATCCGTAAATGCGCGCTGGCGCGAGATGGTCCGGTCGGAGTTTGTGACGGTGCCGTCCTTCTCGCTCCAGCCTTTGGCCGGCAGGCGGATGTGGGCGAAGCGGCCCGTGTCGGTGTCGCGGATGCAGTCGGAGACCACCACCGTCTCGCAGCGCTCCAGCGCCCGGCGCACCCGTCCGGCATCGGGCATGCTGACGGCGGGGTTGGTCGCCATGATCCACACCGCCTTGACTGTCCCGGCCTCGATGGCACGGAACAGGTCGACGGCCTTCAGCCCCGGCTTCTCCGCCACGCGCGGCGCGTTCCAGAAGCGGCCGACCCGATCGACCTCCTCCGCCGTGAAGCCCATATGGGCGGCCAGCTGGTTCGCCAGCCCGCCGACCTCGCGCCCGCCCATGGCGTTCGGCTGCCCGGTGACGGAAAAGGGACCGCAGCCCGGCCTGCCGATGCGCCCGGTCAGGAAATGCGCGTTCAGGATGGCGTTGACGGTGTCGCTGCCCTGGGAGGACTGGTTGACCCCCTGGGAATAGACGGTCATCACCCGCCCGGTCGCCGCGAACTCGGCATAGAAGGCGGCAACCTCCGCCTCCGCCAGCCCGCAGCGGCGGGCCACCGTCGCGATGTCCGGCGCATCGGCGCGGGCGGCGGCCAGCGCCTCCTCCACCCCCTCGGCATGGGCGGCGACGAAGCCGGCCTCGCGATGGCCGTTGCCCTCCAGATAGGCCAGCAGCCCGTTGAACAGCAGCGCATCGGTCCCGGCCGTCAGCGCCAGATGGCGGTCGGCGGCATCGACGCAGTCGGTCCGCCGCGGATCGACCACGACGATGCGGGTGCCGCGCTCCGCCCGCGCCGCCAGCAGCCGCTGGTGCAGAACCGGATGGCACCAGGCGAGGTTCGACCCCACCAGCACCACCAGATCGGCACAGTCGAAATCCTCGTAGCTCCCCGGCACCGCGTCGGCACCCAGGCCGCGCTTGTGCCCGACCACCGACGAGGCCATGCAGAGCCGCGAATTGGTGTCGATGTTCGCCGAGCCGATGAAGCCCTTCATCAGCTTGTTGGCGACATAGTAATCCTCGGTCAGCAGTTGGCCGGAGACGTAGAAGGCCACCGAGTCCGGTCCATGCCTGGCGATGGTGTCGGAAAGGCGCCGGGCCACCTCGTCCAGCGCCTCGTCCCACGACACCCGCCGCCCGTTGACTTCGGGATGCAGCAGCCGCCCGTCCGGCACCAGCGTGTCGGCCAGCGCCGATCCCTTGGAGCAGAGCCGCCCCCGGTTCGCCGGGTGGCCGGCATCGCCATGCACACTGACGGCTCCGTTCGCCGCCACCGTCGCGATCACCCCGCACCCGACCCCGCAATAGGGACAGGTGGTCTTCACCTCCCGTTTCGGCCCGGAGGTCGACTCCGCTCCGTCAAACATGGCCGCAGGCCTTGCGGCAACCACCGCGCGACAGCTTGGCCTCGGCCAGCGCGATGGCGACGCTGCGCCCCTCCACCCGCACCGGGACATGGCCGGTGCGGCCCTCGTCGGGGGCGACCGCCTCGCCGGTCGCCAGCTCGATCACCCAGCTGTGCAGCGGACAGGTGACGCGGCGGCCATGGACGATGCCCTGCGACAGCGGCCCCTGCTTGTGTGGGCAGGCATCCTCCAGGGCAAAGACCTCGTCTGCCGCCGTGCGGAACAGGGCGATGTCGCCATCGGGGGTGCGGACGACGCGCGAGCCCAGCACCGGGATGTCGTCGATGCTGCCGACCTCGGTCCAGACGATTTCCGAGATGGCGGTTTCGGGGGCGGCGTTTTCCATGACGATGCTGTCCATGATCGGTTACCCCACTTCGGCGAGCAGATTGAATTCGTGGCGGTCGACGCCCTTGGCGGCGCGTTCCGCCCATGGGTCGTCCTGCGAGAAGGTCTGCGAGAACAGGAAGCGCGCGTTGAGATCCCGCCGCCGCTCCGGATCCTCGACCAGCGCCGCCTTGATGTGGTCGAGGCCGACCCGCTCCACCCAGGGCGCGGTACGCTCCAGATAGCGGGCCTCCTCGCGGTAGAGCTGCATGAAGGCGCCGGTGTATTCCAGAACCTCCTCCTCCGTCGCGACCCGGACCAGCAGGTCGCAGGCGCGGACATGCAGGCCGCCGTTGCCGCCGACATGCAGCTCGTATCCGCTGTCGATGCACACCACGCCCAGATCCTTGATGGTCGCCTCGGCGCAGTTGCGCGGGCAGCCGGACACCGCCAGCTTGACCTTGTGCGGGGTCCAGGTGCCCCAGGTCATCCGCTCCAGCTTCACCCCCAGACCCGTCGAGTCCTGCGTGCCGAAGCGGCACCATTCCGAGCCGACGCAGGTCTTCACCGTGCGCAGCCCCTTGGCATAGGCATGGCCCGACACCATGCCGGCGGCGTTGAGGTCGGCCCAGACCGCCGGCAGATCCTCCTTCTTCACGCCGAACAGGTCGATGCGCTGGCCGCCGGTGACCTTCACGGTCGGGATGGCGAACTTGTCGACCACGTCGGCGATGGCGCGCAGTTCAGCCGCATTGGTCAGCCCGCCCCACATGCGCGGCACGACCGAATAGGTGCCGTCCTTCTGGATGTTGGCGTGGGCGCGTTCGTTGATGTAGCGCGACTGGTAGTCGTCCTTGTATTCACCCGGCCAGGCGCACAGCAGGTAATAGTTCAGCGCCGGCCGGCAGGACGCGCAGCCGTCCGGCGTCGTCCATTCCATCGCCTGGAAGACCTCGGCCATGGTCTTCAGCCCGCGGCCGACGATGGCCGCCCGCACCTGATCATGGGTGTGGTGGGTGCATTTGCACATCGGCTTGACCTTGGGCGCCGCCGTGAAGCCGTCGCCCAGCGTCACCGCCAGCAGCCGCTCCACCGTGCCGGAACATCCGCCGCAGGAGGCCGACGCCTTGGTGTGCGCCTTCACCTCGTCCAGGCTGGTCAGTCCCTTCTCCGTGATCGCCTTGACGATGGCGCCCTTGCAGACGCCGTTGCAGCCGCAGATCTCGGCGCTGTCCGGCAGTGCCGCAATGGCAGCATTCGGATCGCCGGCATCGGCGCTGCCGAACCCCTGGCCGAAGATCATGGTGTCGCGCTCGGCCGAGACGTCGGCGCCGTCCTTCAGCAGCGAGAAGTACCAGGCGCCATCCTTGGTATCGCCATACAGCACGGCGCCCAGCAGCTTGCCGTCCTTCAGCACCAGCCGCTTGTAGACGCCGCGGGCGGCGTCGCGGAACACGATGTCCTCGGTCCCCGCCCCGCCCGAGAAATCGCCGGCCGAGAACACATCGACGCCAGTGACCTTCAGCTTGGTCGAGGTGACGGAACCGGTGTAGGCGGCACCCTCCCCGCCCGCCAGATCATGGGCCAGCACCTTCGCCATCTCGAACAGTGGGGCGACGAGGCCCCAGGTGACGCCGCGATGCTCGACGCATTCGCCGACCGCATAGATCGACGGGTCGCTGGTGCGCATCCGGTCATCGACGCGGATGCCGCGCCCGCACTCCAGCCCGGCCGCCTTGCCCAGCGCCATGTTGGGACGGATGCCCACCGCCATGACGACGATGTCGGCCGGCAGTTCGCGCCCATCCTTCAGCCGCACCGCGCTGACCCACCCGTCGCCCCCCTGATTGTTTCCAACAATTTCGGCGGTGTCCGCGCCGGTCAGCACCTCGATGCCGCGGCGCTCCAGCTCGCGCTGCAGCAGCATGCCGGCCGACGGGTCGAGCTGGCGTTCCATCAGCGTCGGCATCAAATGGACAACGGTGACCTCCATGCCCTTGACCCGCAGGCCGTTGGCCGCCTCCAGCCCGAGCAGGCCGCCGCCGATCACCACGGCGCGGCCGCCCTTCGCCGCTGCCGCCAGCATGGCGTCGACATCGGCCAGATCGCGGAAGCCGATGACGCCCGGCAGGGTCGATCCCGGCACCGGGATGATGAAGGGCATGGAACCGGTGGCGATCAGCAGCCGGTCATAGGGAACGACGCGGCCGGACTGCGAAACGACGGTCTTGCCTTCGCGGTCGATGCCCTCCACCGGCTCGCCGGTCAGGAGCGTGATGCCGTTGGCGTCGTACCACTCGCGGCTGTTCAGCACGATCTGGTCGAAGGTCTTCTCCCCCGCCAGCACCGGTGACAGCATGATGCGGTTGTAGTTGGGATGCGGTTCGGCCCCGAAGACGGTGATGTCGAAGCGGCCGGGCGCCTTGGCCAGCAGCTCCTCCACCGTCTTCATGCCGGCCATGCCGTTGCCGACCACCACCAGCCGCTCCCGGGCCAGGCCGGCGCTCCGCAATTCGGACTCATTGAGTTCGATGGCATCAGATTCGACGGCGAGCCCGTTGTTCGATGAGAGATGCATGTCCATGGCGCGTCTGCCTCGTCTATCCTGTCCGGCCTGCCGCAAAGTCAGGCACGGGGCCAAAAAGAAAGGCGCCCGAACAGGCCGCATCCCTGCCCGGCGACTGAATCGCGAAGGCGGGTGCACACCTGTTCGGACGCCGTTGTCCGGGGCGGTTCGTCGTCGAACCAGAGCCAAATCCGCGCGTCGTCGCGTGGGCTTCGGCGATGTCGCGGGCACTGGCGACGTTGCTGGCGCCCGCTGTTGTCTCGCCGGCTTCTACGCAATCCGTGTGCCAATCACCGCAAGGCGGGCTGTGCACAGCAAAATCCCAGGGATTCCGCAGACTTCCGGACCTCACCGCACCCGATACCTTGGTGCCTGTTTTTGGATCATGCTTAGGTATTGCACAAAGCATGGACAGGCAGGCTTGTGCGCGCCGCATAAATCGGCAGACGACCCAATACCCCCACGAGGCGATTCATACCTTCCGCCCGGTCATAGCCAATAGAATCAACCGCTCCAGCCGTTTCTTCAGCAAAAACCATCCTTTGGCATGAGGCTTGCGAAGAGGGAGACCAGAAGCGCGCCAACGACGGTGCGTGCATCCCAAGCGTCCAATGATGGGCCAGCCCCCGGCAGTGTTGCCGACCCCGGTATCGACAAGCCTTTTCAAAGGGCTTTTGCGGTCGATCCCGCTGGACGCTTTCGACGGCCAAGGCACATCAAAGCCGCCTGCCCGAAAAACAGCCAGTCCGGGACTTGCCCAGAAAATCGACACCGGTGTCGCCCCGCCCGACCGCTGGTCCGGATTTCAGAGATGGAGCAACCGACGTGGCCCACCGCACCCTTCGCCACCTTCTCGCATCCGCTGCCCCATGGGCCATTGCGGCCGTCGCCCTGACCGCAGGCGTCTCCGCCCATGCCGCCCCGCTCGACGTCGAAAAGGACCAGTTGAAGCTCGGCTTCATCAAGCTGACCGACATGGCGCCGCTCGCCATCGCCGTCGAGAAGGGCTTCTTCGAGGATGAGGGCCTCTCCGTCACGCTGGAACCGCAGGCGAACTGGAAGGTCCTGCTCGACCGCGTGATCTCCGGCGAGCTGGACGGCGCCCACATGCTGGCCGGCCAGCCGCTGGGCGCCACCATCGGCTTCGGCACCAAGGCGCACATCGTCACCGCCTTCTCGATGGACCTGAACGGCAACGGCATCACGCTGTCGAACGACGTCTGGCGGAAGATGAAGGCCAATGTGCCCACCGGCCCCGACGGCAAGCCGGTCCACCCGATCAAGGCCGACGCGCTGAAGCCGGTGATCGCCCAGTACAAGGCCGAGGGCAAGCCCTTCAACATGGGCATGGTCTTCCCGGTCTCGACCCACAATTACGAGCTGCGCTACTGGCTGGCGTCGGGCGGGATCAACCCGGGCTTCTACAGCCCGACCGATGTTTCGGGCCAGATCGGTGCCGACGCGCTGCTCTCCGTCACCCCGCCGCCGCAGATGCCGGCGACGCTGGAGGCCGGCACCATCTACGGCTACAGCGTCGGCGAGCCGTGGAACCAGCAGGCGGTGGTCAAGGGCATCGGCGTGCCGGTGATCACCGACAATGAGATCTGGAAGAACAACCCCGAGAAGGTCTTCGGCGTCACCGACGACTGGGCGAAGAAGAATCCCAAGACCCATCTGGCCGTCGTCAAGGCGCTGATCCGCGCCGCCCAGTGGCTGGACGAGAACAACAACGCCAACCGCGCCGAGGCGGTGAAGATCCTGGCCAAGCCCGAATATGTCGGCGCCGACGCCACGGTGATCGCCAACTCGATGACCGGCACCTTCGAATATGAAAAGGGCGACAAGCGCGACGTCCCCGACTTCAACGTCTTCTTCCGCTACAACGCGAACTACCCCTTCTATTCCGACGCCGTCTGGTACCTGACCCAGATGCGGCGCTGGGGCCAGATCGCCGAGGCCAAGCCCGACAGCTGGTATGACCAGACCGCGCGCAGCGTCTACAAGCCGGACCTCTTCCTGCAGGCGGCCAAGCTGCTGGTCGAGGAGGGCAAGGCGAAGGAAGCCGACTTCCTGTGGAAGAGCGACGGCTACAAGCCGGTCGACACCGGCTTCATCGACGGCATCCCCTATGACGGCCACAAGCCGAACGACTACCTCGCCAAGCAGCCCATCGGCCTGAAGGGCGACCAGAAGATCGAGGGCGGCCAGGTGGTGGGCGGGTAAGCGCCAGCACTTCCACCACCCGCCAATCCCCCCTCTCCCCCGCCCATACCATAAGGGGGGAGAGGGTCGGGGTGAGGGGGATCCGCTTCGAGGATCTCTTCGGCTGCGCCGAACCCCCTCATCCTAACCTTCTCCCCAGGGGGGAGAAGGGATCTTTCCAAGGGGAAGACTTCTATGACCAGCCTGACCGACACCTCCGCCGACCTCGCCCGCGCCCAGCGCAAGGCGCGCCGCGCCCAGGCGCTGAACCGCATCGCCTCCGCCCTGACCACAATCGGCCTCGGCTGGCTGGCGCCGCTGCTGCGGCTCGCCGCCGGCGAGAACCCGCGCCAGCAGGGCATCGAGCTGTGGCGCCAGATGGGCATCCCGCTGACCGCCATCCTGCTGTTTCTCGCCGCCTGGGGCTGGGCCGCCCCGCAGGTGCAGACCAGCCTCGGCGCCATCCCCGGCCCGGCGCAGGTGTGGGAGCAGGCGACCAACCTCTACGCCGACCACAAGGCCGAGCGCGCCAAGGAGGCCGCCTTCTACGACCGGCAGGCCAAGCGCAACGCCGAGATCCTGGCCAAGGACCCGAAGGCGGAGGTCAAGACCCGCCCCTATGCCGGCAAGCCGACCTATCTCGACCAGATCGTCACCAGCCTGAAGACCGTCTTCACCGGCTTCCTGCTCGGCGCGCTGGTGGCGGTGCCGCTGGGGGTGGCGAGCGGCCTGTCGCCGACCGTCAACGCCGCGATCAACCCGCTGATCCAGATCTTCAAGCCGGTGTCGCCGCTGGCCTGGTTGCCGTTGGTCACCATGGTGGTCAGCGCCACCGTGTCGGGCAGCGACCCGCTGTTCGAGAAGTCCTTCCTGACCTCCGCCATCACTGTCACGCTGTGCTCGCTGTGGCCGACGCTGATCAACACCGCGGTCGGCGTCTCATCGATCGACCGCGACCTGATGAATGTCGGCAAGGTGCTCCAGCTCTCCGGCTTCACCATGGTGCGCCGCCTCGTGCTGCCGTCGGCCCTGCCCTACATCTTCACCGGCCTGCGGCTGTCGCTGGGCGTGGGCTGGATGGTGCTGATCGCCGCGGAGATGCTGGCGCAGAACCCCGGCCTCGGCAAGTTCGTCTGGGACGAGTTCCAGAACGGGTCCTCAAACTCGCTGGCCAAGATCATGGTGGCGGTCTTCACCATCGGCCTGATCGGCTTCCTGCTCGACCGCGTGATGCTGGCGCTCCAGTCCGCCGTCAGCCACAGCCCCGCCCGCTAAGGAGACACCGGCCATGGCGATCCTGGACCTGAAGGGTGTGTCGAAGTCCTACGGTGGCACCACCGTCCTGCGCGACATCGACCTGTCGATCGAAGAGGGCGAGTTCGTCGCCATCGTCGGCTTCTCCGGCTCCGGCAAGTCGACGCTGATCAACCTGATCGCCGGTCTGGCGATGGCGGACGCCGGCGAAGTGCTCTATCGCGGCAAGCGGGTCACCGGCCCCGGCCCGGAACGCGGGCTGGTCTTCCAGTCCTATTCGCTGATGCCCTGGCTCAGCGTGAAGGAGAATGTCGCGCTGGCGGTCGATGCCGTCCACAAGGCCAAGCCCTCGGCCGAACGCGGCGTTCTGACCCGCCGGGCGGTGGAGACGGTCGGCCTCGGCCACGCCACCGACCGCCGGCCCAAGGAGCTGTCGGGCGGCATGCGCCAGCGCGTCGGCTTCGCCCGCGCGCTGGCCATGAGCCCGGAGATGCTGCTGCTGGACGAGCCGCTGTCGGCGCTCGACGCCCTGACCCGCGCCAAGCTGCAGGACGAGATCGAGGCGATCTGGCGCAAGGATCGCAAGACCGTCATCCTGATCACCAACGATGTGGACGAAGCGATCCTGCTGGCCGACCGCATCATCCCGCTGACCCCCGGCCCGAACGCCACGCTCGGCCCCGCCTTCACCGTCGATCTGCCGCGCCCGCGCGACCGCACCGCCGTCAACCATGACGAGGATTTCAAGCGCCTGCGCGCCGAGGTCACCGCCTATCTGATGGAGGTCGGCGTCGCCCGCGGCACCGGCGGCGATGACGGGCTTGTCCTGCCCGATGTGAAGCCGATCACCGCCTCGCCCCCGCCCAAGGCCTACATCGAGGCGATGGGCGGGCGCGGGATGGACGACCGTTATCTGGAATTCACCCGGCTGACCAAGACCTTCGCCACGCCGAAGGGTCCGTTGACCGTGGTGGACGGCTTCGACCTGAAGATGCGCAAGGGCGAGTTCGTCTCGCTGATCGGCCATTCCGGCTGCGGCAAGTCCACCGTGCTGTCGATGGTCGCCGGCCTCGCCGACGTGACGAGCGGCGGCATCGTGCTGGACGGCAAGGAGGTGGACGGCGCCGGCCCCGACCGCGCCGTCGTGTTCCAGGCCCCCAGCCTGTTCCCCTGGCTGACCGCCTACGAGAACGTCATGCTCGGCGTCGACCGCGTCTTCCCCCATGCGAGCAAGGGCGAGCGCGCCGACATCGCGCGCTATTACCTCGCCCGCGTCGGCTTGGGCGACAGCATGGACCGGAAGGCGTCGGAGCTGTCCAACGGCATGAAGCAGCGCGTCGGCATCGCCCGCGCCTTCGCCCTGTCGCCGAAGCTGCTGCTGCTCGACGAACCGTTCGGCATGCTCGACAGCCTGACCCGCTGGGAGCTGCAGGAGGTGCTGATGGAGGTGTGGGCGCGCACCAAGGTCACCGCGGTCTGCGTCACCCACGACGTCGACGAGGCGCTGCTGCTGGCCGATCGGGTGGTGATGATGACCAACGGCCCGAATGCGAAGATCGGCCACATCCTGGCCGTCGACATCCCCCACCCGCGCACCCGTCAGGCCCTGCTGGACCACCCGCGCTATTACGAGTACCGGGAGGAGCTGCTGAACTTCCTGGAAGGCGGCCATGCCGGAGCGCCGAAGAAGGCGGCATAGCACCGTCCCATTCCCCGGAAAGCCCACCGAAGACTCATCGACAAGCTGGCCCCGCAGGACCAGCTTGTTGTCTTTCGGCAAGACAGACGGGAGAGACGGAGATGAAGCGCGTGACCCTGCCGGATGGCACCGAGGTCCCGGCTCTCGGCCAAGGCACCTGGATGATGGCGGAGGGACGCGGCGACCGCGCCGCCGAGATCGCCGCCCTCCGGGCCGGCATCGACCATGGCATGTCTCTGATCGACACCGCCGAGATGTATGGCGACGGCGCGTCGGAGGAACTGGTGGGCGAGGCCATCGCCGGCCGCCGCGACGGTCTGTTCATCGTCACCAAGGTCCTGCCCAGCAATGCGTCCCGCATCGGCACGGTGAAGGCCTGCGAGCGCAGCCTGAAGCGGCTGCGGATCGACCGCATCGACCTCTATCTGCTGCACTGGCGCGGCGGCGTGCCGCTGGAGGAGACGGTCGAGGCCTTCGAAACGCTGATCCAGGCCGGCAAGATCGCCCGCTGGGGCGTATCGAACTTCGACGTCGACGATCTGGAGGAACTGGCGGAGACCGCCGACCTGCAGGGCTGCGCCGCCAATCAGGTGCTCTACAACCCCGAGCACCGCGGCATCGAATACGACCTGCTGCCCGTCCAGCACACGGCGCGGATGCCGGTGATGGCCTATTCCCCCATCGGCCAGGGCGGCCGCCTGCTGCGCTCCCCCGCCCTGCTGGCGGTGGCGAAACGCCACGACGCCACCCCGGCGCAGGTGGCGATTGCCTGGGCCTTGCGCCAGCAGGGTGTCATCGCGATCCCCAAGGCGGGGACCACGGCGCACGTCCTCCAGAACGCCGAAGCCGCAAAGCTGACCCTGACCGCCGAGGACATCGCGGAGATCGACAAGGCATTCCCGCCGCCGAAGCGCAAACTGCCCCTGGCGATGATCTGAGCGCCGCCGCCCCCTAGCCGCCGATGGGCGCCAGCAGGAAGTCGAGGTCGTCGGCGGTCAGCAGATCCTCCGCCGTCCGGTCCTGGTCGTAGACCGCCTCGCCCAGCCGGCGCTTGCGCTCCTGAAGCTGGACCATGCGCTCCTCCACCGTGCCGGTGGTGACCAGCTTGTAGACGAAGACCGGCTTGTCCTGGCCGATGCGGTGGGCGCGGTCGGTCGCCTGATCCTCCACCGCCGGGTTCCACCAGGGGTCGTAATGGATCACCGTGTCGGCGGCGGTCAGGTTCAGCCCGGTGCCGCCGGCCTTCAGGCTGATGAGGAACAGCGGCACCTCGCCGGCCTGGAAGCGCCTGACCGGCGTCTCGCGGTCCCTGGTGTCGCCGGTCAGCTCGACGAAGGGGATGCCCAACCGCTCCAGTTCCGGCCGCATCAGGTCGAACATCGAGGTGAACTGCGAGAACAGCAGGATCCGCCGGCCGTCGTCCAGCAGTTCCGGCAGCATCTCCAGCAGCCGGCCAAGCTTGGCCGACGCCGCCCCCTTCGCCACCCGTTTGCGGGCGCTCTCCAGCTTCACCAGCCGCGGGTCGCAGCAGACCTGCCGCAGCTTCAGCAGCGCGTCGAGGATGGTGATGTGGCTGCGCGCCAGTCCCTTGCGCGCCACCTCCTCGCGCACCCGCTTGTCCATGGTCAGCCGGATGGTCTCATAGAGGTCGCGCTGGCTGTCGCCGGGCTCCACCGTCTCCAGGATCTCGGTCTTGCGCGGCAGCTCCGCCGCCACCTGCTCCTTGGTGCGACGCAGCAGGAAGGGGCGGACGCGGCGGGCCAGCACGCGCTGGCGCTCGGCGTCGGCATGCTTCTCGATGGGCGTGCGGAAGGTGCGACGGAAGCCGGTGCGGTCGCCGAACAGCGACGGCATGCTGACTGCGAACAGCGCCCACAGCTCGTCCAGATTGTTCTCCACCGGGGTGCCGGTCAGGCACAGGCGCTGGCGCGCCTCCAGCGCCTGCGCCGCCTTGTAGGACTGGCCGGCGGGGTTCTTGAGATACTGCGCCTCGTCGAAGATCGCCATGTGCCAGGGCTGGGCCGTCAGCACCTCGCGGTCGCGCGGCAGCAGGGCGTAGGAGGTCACCACCAGATCGTGATCGGCCAGCGACCCATGGGCCTCCTTGCGCTGCGGCCCGTGCAGGATCGCCGTGCGCAGGGTCGGGGCGAAGCGCTGGACCTCCGCCCGCCAGTTGCCGAGCACGCTGGTCGGCGCGATCAGCAGGCTGGGCCGGTCTAGCCGCCCGGCCTCCTTCTCCGTCATCAGGTGGGCCAGCGCCTGCACCGTCTTCCCCAGCCCCATGTCGTCGGCCAGGATGCCGCCGAAACCGTGGGCGCCCAGGAACTGCAGCCAGTCGAGTCCCGCCTGCTGGTATGGACGCAAGGTGGCGTGCAGCCCCTGCGGCGGCGCCACCGCCGGCACGCCGCCCGCCTCGCGCAGAGCCTTGGCCATGCTGCGGACGGCGTCGGCGCCCAACAGCGGGATGCCGGCCGCGGCCGCCGCATCCTCCAACGCCGACAGGTCTCCCAGATGGGACCGGCCGATCCGCAGCTGCCCGCCGCCGGGCTGCAGGCCGAACAGCTCCATCAGGACGCCGATCATCGGCTTCAGCCGCTCCACCTCCAGCGGCATGTAGCGGCTGGTGCCGATCCGCACGAACATCGTTCCAGACGGTGCCAGTTGCTCCAGCACCGCCTCCAGGCCGGGCATCCCCCTGTCGGTCCCCCCACCATTCCCCGGCTCGCCGTCGTCGTCCAGAAACTCGTCGCCGAGCAGATACGGGTCGATCCGGGCAAGCGCGTCGATCACCTCGCGCAGGATCGGCAGCAGGTCGATCCGCTCCCCGCCGACATCGACGCCCAGCGACAGGCTGAACCAGTCGATGCCGGACCCGTCCCCGACCTCGAACGCCCAGTCCTTCGGCGCGTCCAGAACCTCGTAGGGAAACCCCGGGACGACCTCGACGATCCAGCCGGCGGCCTTCAACTCGGGCAGCACCGAATGGCAGAAATCGAGCCAGGTCGACCGTTCCTCGAACTCGTCGCCGGGCGCCGCGAACAGTTCATCCCGGACCGACATCCCGCCGCCGACGCTGAGCGGCAACGGCGGGATGTCGAGCCCGGCCTCCTTCAAGCGCTTGACCGCCTTCCTCTCCTCGGCCGGACGCCGCTCGGCGGTGACGAGGACGCCGTCCTCCATCCATTGCAGCGGCGGCCCGCCCCGCTTCCAATGCAGCCGGGTGCCGGCATAATCGAACTGCAGATCGGCGACCGCAATCTCGGGAGCCTCCATCATCCCATAGCCCGACCGCCCATAGCCCGGCTGATAAAGGCCGTACAGACCCGCCGGCCGTGCCGCCGCCAGCCGAAGCACCGGCCGGGGCACGACGCGGCGCCGCTCCGCCCGCGCCGGGGGATTCGGCAGCACCGGCAGGCGGTCGCCGAACCGCTCCGCCTCGGCCCGGAAGGCGGCGACGTCTCCCGGCGGCAGCGGCGGGGCTGCCAGCAGCGCGGCGGCGATGTGCGGAGACACCGCGGCCGCCTCGATCGGGCCGCAGGTGGCTTCCGCCGGATTGACATAGAGCAGCGGCACAGTCGGCAGTATGATAGCCGGCAGCACGACAGTCGGCGGAACAGCGTCGGATTCCGGTTCGACCGCAATGGCGAAGCGCTGGTTGCCGGCGCCGTCGGTCTCCCAGCGCGGCGTGCCGGACATGGCCGGGCCGGGACGCAGCGGCGCACCCTTGCGGAAATCCTGCCAATAGAGCCGCCCGGTGGGCAGCATGCGCTCGATCAGCCAGGGCGCGGTTTCGGGCGCCAGCCGGAACTCCTGCGCAACGGACTGTCCATTGCGCGACACCGCCTTCAACAGGTCGTGGTCGGCCGGAGTGACGAACTTCGCGGTGTTCAGGCTGTTGAACTGCGGGGCATCATACGGCTTGTCGTCATTGGCGAACTGGCCGTCCTTGCGCAGGGTGACGGAGACGATGCGAAGCAGCAGGATCCGCTCACCGGACCGCGAATCGCCAAGGTTCAGCACATAGAGCAGGCGCTTGCGCACGGTGTCGGCATACCGGTCGCCGCCGTCACGCAACGCCGCCGCGGTCAGGCGCGACAGCAGCTCCTTCACCGGTGCCGAAAGCTCCGGTTCCGCAGGGACAGGGGCCGGAGGCCGCATCGGCGGCGTTGGCGCCGGACCGACCTGGGACGGCGCCGACAAACGTTCCCGCCATGTCAGCAGCGCCGCGATGACATGCTTGCAATTGTAGCCCACCGGGCAATCGCAAGACCCTTCGAGCCTCCGGAGCACGCCCCTGGTGATATCGACCGTGACTTCCTGGCGGTAGGGCGTGCGCGACGATCCCCGAACCGACGATACCACCAGCCAGCGATCACCACGCCCGCGCTTGGCCTCCACCTCCGAAACGCGGCCCGCCTTCCAATAGTGCTGACCCCGCTCAAAGGTTCCGGGATCGATGAAGCGGCGCAGGTCGGACAGTGAAAACACGGTGGGCCTCTTCCATCGGCCAGCCGGCGGCCGTCGAAAACGGACAGCCGCCGGCTGGAATTGGAGGCGCATTATCGACAGCGGACCGACCTGCAGCAAGCGGGGGCAAGGCAGAGGCGTCCGGGTTCCACTCAAAAAGCGCCGGCATCCAGCTGCCATTCCCTGGCAAGAATATTCAGCAATGCCCGCTGACGGATCTCCAGCTCGGCAGGTGTCCACTGCGTGACGTTCAGCACCTGGGTCGTGAGGGCGAAGGTGGCGACACGATCACGGGTGAAATACGTATGCTTCTTGCGTTCGAAGTCGAAGTTGCTGGCCTGGGCGTTCTTGCGCCCATTGAGCAGGACCAGATTGGCGAGACGATGGGTCCAGGCGATCCGCTCCCCTTCGTCGGGAAACAGCCGCAGCCATTCGCTGCCGGCGGCCGGGTTCTGCGGCAGGACATGCTCCACGGTGATCAGAGGCACGTCGTACGCCACGCCGGCATCGGCCAGCAGGGCGTCGAGCCGGAGCAGCAGCGGAAGCCGGACGCGCGTCACCTCGTAGATGTTGCCATCCAGCAGGTCCAGCGTCTCCCGCCGCTCGACCGCGGTCAGTTGGAGGGGTGAGCCTTCGGCACCAAGCTCGTCTCCCCGGTCGATGGCCTGGAGAAGACGCGCATAGCGGGCGATGCGGTCGGTGGACCAGACGCGGCGGATGAACAGGCTGTAGGCCAGCCGCTCCAGGCCACGGGTGAAGGTCAGCAGGGACGCCGGGTCGTTGCGATGGCGCGCAAAGTACAGCACCGCCGGCGGGATCCAGTCCGCATTGTCAAGCTGGCCGAGATAGCGCAGGCGGGCATTGATCTCCTTGGCCTGGATCGCGTCCCCACCCTGGTACTCGGCCGCGCGCACCTCCGCGAAGGCATCGGCGAAGGGGGCGAGCTTGCGGTTGATGAAGGTGGCGGGCGCCGCGGCCGGCTTGACGTGCTCCCCCATCTCATCGACCAGCGACCGTTGCGCCTTTGCCTTCACCTCGATCATGCGGATATGGCCGAACAGGTCGGTGAAGCCGTCGCGGCCCAGCTTCTCCTCGATATCTTCCCAAATCTCCGTGTAATCACGCTGTTGCACCTCGGGCAGCGCGCCGATGACGTCGGCCTTCAGGATGTCGGTGGGCGACAGGTCCAGACCCCGGTTGTTCATCACCGAGAAGATGCGGATCGCCGACCGCTGATCACTGGCCGATACGACCACCAGATAGCAGCGCTGGATCAGAAACGCGGCGAGCCGGTCGCGCTCCCCGGCCGTCATCTCCGACAGCTTCCGGCGCAGGAACAGCGCATTCGTCCGGATTCGGCGTTGTACGTCGGTCAAATCCCCGATGGCCTGGTCCGCATGGGTGGCGAGCCCTTCCCTTCGCTGCACCATCTGCTGGAAATACAGACGGTCCTTGTCACGGAGCTGAAGGCGGAAGCGGCCCACCGCACCGGTCAGCGGGTTGCCCGCTTCGCAGACCAGGGAATGCAGCGTGTCGGCGACCATCCCCGGCGGTGCCAGTTCGCGCAGAACCGCAAACAGCATGGTCAGCGTGGTCAGCCGCTGTTGTCCGTCGACCACGTCGGCCTCGCTGCGGTTTGGCGCCTTGATGAGGACGATGCTGCCGAGGAAATAGGGCGATAAATCGGTGATCGGACGGAGTGGATCATCGCCGGCCATGGCGTTGCGCAGATCCTCAAGAAGCTCGTTGACCTGTTCCGCCTCCCAGGCGTAGGAGCGCTGATAGGTTGGAATGCGGAACCAGAAATCGTTGCAGAAGATGTTCAGCAGGGCACGCTCTTCAGCCTTGATGGTATTGGTCATGGCAAGCTCCTTGTAAGGAGCCGGACCTTAACGAATCCGTGCGCGCATTGGTAGATTGAGATGATCGGGAATGCGCCTTCGCGCGCAACGCGCCATCGGCCATCCTCCCGGAATGGCGAAGCAAAACGGCGAAGGCCGCCAACCCGTTCCGGTTGGCGGCCTTCAGAATGGTGGTCCCGACTGGGATTGAACCAGTGACCCCTACGATGTCAACGTAGTGCTCTCCCGCTGAGCTACGAGACCACGGGAACCCAAAAAACTGTCGCTCCAGTCATGGAGCGGGCGAAGGGATTCGAACCCTCGACCCCAACCTTGGCAAGGTTGTGCTCTACCCCTGAGCTACGCCCGCAAAGTGGCGCGAGTGACGGGACTTGAACCCGCGGCCTCCGGCGTGACAGGCCGGCGCTCTAACCAACTGAGCTACACCCGCGCTGAGGAGCGGCGCCTTTTACAAGGCTTCACCCCGACAGACAAGACCTAAACCAACATAGACTCCTCAGAAGTGGTG
>NZ_BADK01000094.1 GCF_000333595.1 Azospirillum sp. B506 | reverse complement strand
AGAGGACGGGGCNGAAAACGGCCCCGCCCGGCCAACCGACGGAATCACTCGTCCGGGTTGTGTTGGCGGGCGTGGTCCTGCATCTGTTCGGTCTGCACGGCCTTGCTGTCCAGGCCGCGGGCGTCGGAATGACGGGACTTGTCGCGGTTCGACAGCACCGCGTTGTCGCCGATGGAGCCGGCCGGCAGGTCGGTGGTGGCCCCGGTGCCGGTGCCCTTGCCCTGTCCGCTCGGGCTCATGTGCTTCTTGCTGGCATTCGCCATCGCGTGTTCTCCGTCGGTTGGCCGGCCCGGAACGCCGGGAGTCCACTCCCGGCGGCGGGTGGCTGGGGGGAGGGAAATCGCTGTCGGATCCCCGCCGGGATCACTGCTGGTTCGGCTGCGGATTGCGCGGCCGGGTGCTGTCCGGGCTGTCGGCCGTGCCATGGGCCGCATCGCCGCCAGCGTTGTGACCGGTCATGCCCTGGTCGGCGCTGCTGCCGCTGTTGCTGCCGCCGTGGCGCTTGCCGATCGAGACGGTGGTGTCGTCGTACTTGAACTCCGCCATCTGCTTGACCTGATCGTCGGTCACCTGACGGGCGACGACGCGGTTGCCGTCGCTGCGCAGCAGGTTGTAGTCGAGCGCCACCTGCTTGGCGCCGATGCCGAGAACGCCGCCGCGGTTCAGGATCACCTGGGTGGCCTGTCCGGTCTGCGCGTCGAGGATGATGTCGGCGACGTCGCCCAGCTTCTTGCCGTTCTCGCCATAGACGTCCTTGCCCATCATCTTCTCGAAGCTGGTGCCCTGCTGGGCACCCCCGGCAGAGGCCATGGCCGGCCGCAGGTCGCGGACCTGACGCAGATGCTGCTCCAGCGTCGGCAGGGTCTGTTCAGCGAAGCGCTTCAGGTCGGCGTCCTTGCCGGTCTCCGCCTGCTGGCGGAACAGGGTGACGGCGGTCTGGTGGGCGTCCATCTGGCCCTGGAGATAGGCGGCATCGAACTGGTCGCCCTTCAGGCCGCGCAGCTTGTCCAGCTTCTGCTGGTGTTCCGAATCGAGCCTTGCCGGCAGGGTGATCGACTTCTGCTGGGCCATGGTCTTCATGGCGTCGGAGGTCTTGGTGTGGTCGGACACCATATGGCTGCCGAACTGCTTGACGCCCTGCTCCTTCGCCCGGTCCTGCGCCTGCTTGCCGGCCTGGATTTCAAACATGTCGCTGATCGCCGCCTTTTCGGCGAAATTCATGTCCTGCTGCGCCAGCTGGCCCTTCTCGGTCACCGTCCTGGCCGGTGCCGGTGTCTGGGCCAGCGACAGCGCGGGGGCCGCGAACAGGATCATGGCGGCGGTTGCGAGAAGATGGTGGCGTTTCATGGCGGCGGCTCCTTGATCTGCAAATGGACTTGCAAGGTCTTCGGCGCCCGGCGGCAAGGCCTGCGGCCCGGCCGGAGGCTTGTGAATCGGGCACCGTTGTCCACCCTTTCAACCGTGGAGAGCGGCAGTCGTTCCCGCCCCGAGGCAGGCGGTTCGGTTCCTGCGGGGTGCCGCGCATTTGCAGGGTTCCGACCAATGGGGACGCGCCGGGGGTATAGCCGAATGAGTGTTCGGCCTAGGCCACGCGTCCGGGGCAAGAAAGGGGGCTTATGACCCCGGTATGCAGCTCACCCCGGTACGGAGGCCCGCTTGCTTCGTGACGCCCGCCATGTCCTGAACGGCACGCACATCGACTGCGATCTGTGCGTGATCGGCGGCGGCGCCGCCGGCCTGACCATCGCGCGCGAACTGGCGGGCGGCAATCTGAGTGTCGTCCTGCTGGAAGGCGGCGGGCTTGAGGTCGACGGCATTTCGCAGGCGCTGTATGCCGGCCGCAACGTCGGCCTGCCCTATGAACGGCTGACCACCGCACGCAGCCGCTATCTCGGCGGCAGCACCAACTGCTGGGGCGGCTTCTCCCGCCCGCTGGAACGGACGGATTTCGCCGAGCGCCCCTGGATCCCGGGCAGCGGCTGGCCGATCCCGCGCGACACGATGATGCCCTATTACGAGCGCTCTCACAGCGTGCTCGGCCTCGGGCCTTTCGAGTACGGCAACGACTATTGGATGGAGCGGGTCGGCGGACCGAAAGCCGAGCTGATCCCGGTGGAAAACGGGGACGGCAGCGCCAGTCTGTTCGAGAACCGCGTCGCCCAGCTCAGCCCGCCGATCCGCATGGGCGAGGCCTACCGCGCCGAAATCGGGCGCGCCGCCAACATCACCGCCTTCCTGAACGCCAACGTCACCGGGCTGGACACCAACCACTCAGCCACGGCGGTTGAGCGGGTGCAGGTGCGCACGCTGGACGGCCCCGGCTTCACCGTCGGCGCCCGGCTGTTCGTGCTGGGCTGCGGCGGGATCGAGAACGCCCGCATCCTGCTGCTGTCCAACAAGGTGCAGGCGGCGGGGCTGGGCAACGGCAACGACCTCGTCGGCCGCTATTTCGCCGACCATCCCCGCTTCAAGACCTCGCCGATCCG
Source organism: Azospirillum sp. B506 (assembly GCF_000333595.1). Classification (GTDB taxonomy): domain Bacteria; phylum Pseudomonadota; class Alphaproteobacteria; order Azospirillales; family Azospirillaceae; genus Azospirillum. Next base: position 15,676 of record NZ_BADK01000094.1, on the reverse strand, counting down.
CCTGACCCGGCAGGGGCATCACCGCACACTCTACGACGTCAGCCTCTGCCTTGCCCGCCGGCGGCTGCGCCGGCCGCACCCGTCGATCGCGCTGGCATTGTCGCCGACCGAGGTTCTCCAGGAGCGGCGCGGCCTGCCCAACTCGCGCACCTATCTGGTCGCCTCCTACCATTCCGGGGCGCTGGACGCCTTCAAGGCGATGCGCGACCTGCGGCTCCTGCCCTCGCGCCACCGCTGCCGCCGCTTCGGCGTGTCGGAGGACGAGGCGGCGAGCCTGCTGCGCAACGCCGGCCCGCGCATCCTGCGCAGCATGCCGCAGCTCGTCCATGCGCTGTTCGACAGCACCATCGACCCCGGCTGGCTTCCGCGCCGCTTCACCCTGGAAACGGTGCTGGAGCCGGTGCCCAACTCCGACAGCCGGGTGACGCTGGACCACGCCACCGACCCCTTCGGCCGCAACCTGCCGAAGGTGGATTGGCGCCTGACCCCGCAGGACCGCTGGGGCGCCACCGAGACCCAGCGCCTGCTGCGCGAGGAGTTGCTGCGCCGCGGCCTGATCGCCGTCGACGTGACGACCGAACCGGAGGAGGCTGCCGAGGCGACGATGGCCGATGTCGGCTGGTGCTGGCACCATATGGGGACCACCCGCATGCATGTGTCGCCACGCCAGGGCGTGGTCGATCCGGATGGCCGCGTCCATGGGATCGGCAACCTCTACATCGCCGGCAGCTCCGTCTTCCCGACCATGGGGGCGGACCATCCGACCATGACCATCGTGGCGCTGGCCCTGCGGATGACCGACCGCATCCTTGCCCTGCTGCAGGACGAACGCAGCAGCCCGCCCGCTCCCGCGGTGGCCGCCTCGCTTTGAGCGGGACGGTCACGTCCTATATTCCTCTCCCTTGAGGAGAGGATATCTTCAGCATGGACCTGTTCGACGATGTTCCGGCCCCTCCCCCGCCGGGGGGATTGCCGCCGCACGCCGGGCCGCTGCCGGACATCGTGGCGCCGGGGCTGGATTGCCTGTTCGTCGGCTTCAATCCCGGCCTGCGCTCGGGCGCGCTCGGCCATCACTATGCCGGGCGCGGCAACCAGTTCTGGCGCCTGCTGCATGAGGCCGGGCTGACGCCGCGCCTCTACCGGCCGGAGGAGGATGTGACGCTGCCGGCCATCGGACTCGGCTCCACCAACCTCGTCACCCGCACCACCGCCAGCGCCGCCGAGCTGTCACGGGCGGAGCTGCGCGGCGGGGTGCCGCGACTGGCGCGGATCGTCGGCTTCGTCCAGCCGCGGGTGCTGGCCTATACCGGCAAGGGCGTCTATCTGGCGGCGACCGGCCTGCCCGACGCCCCCTGGGGGGTGCAGGCGCGCAGCCTGTTCGATGGAGTCGCCGACGTGGTCGTCCCCTCGCCCAGCGGCCTCGCCCGCCTGCCCTTCGAGGAAAAGCTGCACTGGTTCCGCGAGGTGCGGGCGGAGATCGACCGGCGGCGGTAGGAACGACCGCCGCTTGGGGGCACTCCGCCTGCACTGATGCTTCACCGGGAATGACCGAACAACCCAGGGCCGGACTGAGCCATGCTGTGCCCCGCATGACAGCGATCGACCGTTTCCGCCACGACCGACTGCCCGCTCCGGAGACCGACGGGGTCTCCCTGCTGCTGCGCCACCGCCTTCGGATGGTTCTGGCCCTGGCCGTCCTGTTGCTGGCCGGGGTTCTATGGGCAGCGTGCCATCTCACGATTCTGGCGCCGACGACCGCTGCGGCCGACCCCTGGGGGCCACGGCTTGCCCGACCGTCCCTGGCGTTCACGCAAGCCCGGCAGCTCTCCCGGCTTCTGCACCTCGAACCGCCCCACGAAAAGGAACCGGCGGGGACATCCGTCCCCGCCGGTCCGTTGCGGTTGGATCCCGCCGTCAGGCTGCTGGTCGATCAGGGCTGGCCCGGCTTGAGGCCGGCGGCGATCCCGGCCACCGCACGGATGGCTGGGATCGTGACAGCCCCGGACAAAGCCTCGCCCTGACCGGCGCACGTCAGCTGACGATGCCGCCCCGGCTGAAGGGCAGCGTCTGCAACGGCTGTCCGGTCACCGAGAAAACGGCATTCGCCACCGCCGGCGCCACCGTCGGGACGCCGGGTTCTCCGGCGCCGGTCGGCCGCTCGTGCGAGCGCAGGATGTGGACCTCCACCACCGGCATGTCGGACATGCGCAGCGGCAGATAGCTGTCGAAGTTGGCCTGATCCACCACGCCGTCGGTCATGGTGATCTCGCCGCGCAGCGCGTGGCCGATGCCCCAGCCGGCACCACCCTCCATCTGCGCCTTGACGACGTCCGGGTTGACGACCTCGCCGCAATCGACGGCGACGACGACCCGGTCCACCTTGATCTGCCCCTTGGCGTCGACCGTCACGTCGGCGACATGGGCGACATAGGTGTTGAAGCTTTCATGCACGGCGACGCCACGGCCCTTGCCCGGCGCCAGCGGCTGGCCCCAGCCGGCCTTCTCCGTCGCCAGCTTCAGCACGCCGGCCAGACGTGGATGATCCTTCAGCATCTCCATGCGGAAGGCCACCGGGTCCTTGCCCGCCGCCTTTGCGAGGCGGTCGATCATCACCTCCTTGGCATAGGCGGTGTGGGTGTGCCCGACCGAACGCCACCACAAGGTGGTGACCGGCGAGGCGAGGGTGTGCGCATCCACCGCCAGGTTCGGCACCGGATAGGCCATGTCCGAGGCGCCCTCGACCATGGTCTCGTCGACACCGTTCTTGACCATCACCGCCTCGAACGGCGTGCCGGCCATGAAGCTCTGGCCGACGATGCGCTGCTTCCAGCCGACCAGGGCGCCCTTGGCGTCGACCGCCGCGGTGATCCGGTGCAGGAACAGCGGACGGTAGCGGCCGCCCTTGATGTCGTCCTCGCGCGTCCAGACCAGATGCACCGGGGCCGTGGGATAGGCCTTGGCGATCATCACCGCCTCGGCGATGTAGTCGGCGTTGGTGGTGGCACGCCGGCCGAAGCTGCCGCCGGCCCATTGCGTGTCGATCTTCACCTGTTCCGGCTTGCAGCCCAGGATATGGGCGGCAACCATCTGCTCGACCGTCTGGAACTGCGACCCGGCCCAGATGGTGCAGCCACCCTCCGGGTTCAGCGCCACCACGGCGTTCAGCGGCTCCATCGGCGCATGGGCGAGATAGGGGAAGACGAACTCGCCGTCCACCACATGACCACCCTTGGCCTTGGCGTCGGCGATGGCCTTGTCGGCATCGCCCTTGTTCGCTGCGACCGCCCCCGGCTTCTCCGCCGCCTTGCGGTAATCGGCCAGCATGGCGTCGGTGCCGCGGGTCTCGGCCTTGGCGTCGTCCCAGGTGACCGTCAGCGCCTCGCGGCCCTTCATGGCGGCCCAGCTGTTCCTGGCGATCACCGCGACGCCGACCGGCAGGCTGATCACGTCGATGACGCCCGGCACCTTGCGGGCGGCGGCATCGTCGACGCTCTTCACCGTGCCGCCGAAGCGCGGGCTGCGGGCCAGCACGGCCGTCACCTGACCGGGGCGGCGGATGTCCATCGAGAAGATGGCGGTGCCGTTGGTCTTGCTGATGTGGTCCAGCCGATGCAGGTCCGGATTGCCGATCAGCACATAGTCCTTCGGGTCCTTCAGCTTGACCTGCTGCGGGACCGGAAGCTTCGCCGCCTCCTCCGCCAGCTCGCCGAAGGTCAGGCTGCGGTTGCTGGCGGCATGGCGGACCACGCCCTTCGACACTGTCACCTCGCCGGCCGGAACCTTCCAGCGCGCGGATGCTGCGGCGACCAGCATGGCGCGGGCGGCCGCACCGGCCATGCGCAGCTCGTCCCAGCTGTTGGCGACGGCGGTGGAGCCGCCGGTGCCCTGGATGCCGAAGAAATGGTTGGCATACAGCTTCTGGTCGGCCGGGGCGAAGGCGCCGCGCACCTGCGACCAGTCGGCGTCCAGCTCCTCCGCCGCGATGGTGGCGATACCGGTGACGATGCCCTGGCCCTTGTCCAGATGCTTGGCCAGAACGGTGACGGTGTTGTCGGGCGCCACGATGATGAAGGCATGCGGACGCGGGTCGGCCGGTCCGATGATCTTCGGAGCGGCCTCCGCCGCCAGCGCCGGCATCGGCAGATGCGCACCGACGACCAGCACGCCGGCCCCGGCGCCGATGGCCTTCAGGAAACCGCGGCGCGACGGGGCCGGCAGCGGCGCGAGCGACAATGTCTCGCCGAACCCGTGTTCGGCGGCCTGACGGATCAGATGATGCAGCATGGATCAGGCCCTCATCGTCTGGGCGGCATCCTTGATCGCCGCGCGGATGCGGACATAGGTGGCGCAGCGGCAGACATTGCCGTCCATCGCCGCGTCGATGTCCTGGTCGGTCGGGTTCTGGTTGTCGGTCAGCAGCGCTATGGCGCTCATGATCTGGCCCGACTGGCAATAGCCGCACTGGACGACGTCCAGCTTCTGCCACGCCGCCTGGACGGCCTGGGCCGCCTTGCCCTTCACCCCTTCGATGGTGGTGATCCTGCTGTCCGGCGTCAGCATGCCGACCGGGGTCTGGCAGGCGCGGGCAGGCGCGCCGTCGATATGGACGGTGCAGGCGCCGCACTGGGCGATGCCGCAGCCGAACTTGGTGCCGGTCATGTTCAGCTCGTCCCGCAGAACCCACAGGAGCGGCATGTCTTCCGGAACGTCGACCTGACGCTCCTCGCCGTTGACGTTGATGCGAACCATGGCTCTTGCCTCTTTCTCCCTGAACGGAACCGCCGGTCCTTGTTGACGGCGACAGGTCCGCTGCCCGGTTGCGGGCGTTGGCTACGGATATGGAATTTTTTTGATTGGCGGCTGCTCGGGTCAGCTCTGGCTAGACAGAATACACCGTCCAGTGCACAATGAAGTAGGTGGCTTTGGTTCATATCGTCATGAAGGCAATTCATAACCCTGCACTCGACCTCAACCTGATCAAGGTGTTTGACGCGCTGTTGGAAACCCGCAACGTCTCCCGCGCGGCCGAGGCGCTGGGCGTCAGCCAGTCGGCGGTCAGCCACGCGCTGGGCCGGCTGCGGACCCTGGTCGGCGATCCGCTGTTCGTGCGCACCGGCAACCGGATGGAGCCGACGCCGCGCGCGCAGCGTCTCGCCGAGCCGTTGCGCGACCTGCTGGTCGGCGCCGCCCGCGCCCTGTCGGCGGAGGAGGATTTCGATCCTCAGCGCGAGGACCGCAACTTCACGATCTCCACTCCCGATTCGATGCAGGCGGTGCTGCTGACCGGCATCCTGCGCGACGCGGCGGAAGGCGACCTGCGCGTGTCGGTCTCCCTGCTCAACCTCGATCCCGACACCATGCTGAACGCGCTGGACGACGGTACGCTGGACCTCGGCATCGGCTATCTGCCGGAGCTGCGGCGCTGGCACGACCGGCAGGTGCTGTACCGGGAAACCCATGTCTGCCTGTTCAATCCGGATCTCGTCCCGGTCACCCCGCCAATCGGGCTGGAGGATTACACCCGCTATCCGCACCTGATGCCGTCGCTGCGCGGCGGGCTGACCAGCTTCATCGACGACGAGCTGGCGGCACTCGGCACGAGCCGGCGGGTCGCCGCCTCCACCACCCAGTTCCTGGCGATCCCGATGATCCTGACGCGGGCGCCGATGCTGACCTCGCTGCCCGCCCGCCTGGCCCGACTGTGCGCCGACGCGCTCGGTCTCGCCACCAGCCCGCTGCCCTTCGACATCGGCGACTACGAAGTGTCGATGATCTGGCACCGCCGCAACAGCGGTTCCCCCTCCCATGGCTGGCTGCGGCAGCGCATGAGCGAAGAGGCGGCAAGGCTCTAGACAGGCGAAATCCGCCGACGCCGGGGCTGCGGCAGGTCGCCGCGCCGGCCGAAAGCCGCTCGTGCCCCATACGACAAGTCATCGCGGCACGGCAAAAATGCGTGTAGAACATGCTGCATGTGCGAACCAACGCACCGACAAACTGTAACCTGCCAACCAATAGGGACAAGAAACAATGGCCGAGAGCATGGGAATCGAGACCATCGGCGTCATCGGCGCCGGACAGATGGGCAACGGCATCGCCCAGGTGTGCGCCGTCGCCGGCCTGACGGTGGTGATGACCGACATCTCCGAGGAGGCGGTGCAACGCGGCCTGTCGACCGTCGCCGGCAGCCTGGACCGTCTGGTCAAGAAGGAGAAGATGACCGCCGCCGACCGTGAGGCGGCCCTGGCGCGCATCGCCGCCACCACCGACAAGTCGAAGCTCGCCACCTGCGATCTGGTGATCGAGGCCGCGACCGAGAACGAGGATTTGAAGGTCCGCATCCTGAAGGAACTCTGCGCGACCCTGAAGCCGGAGGCACTGGTCGCGACCAACACCTCGTCGATCTCCATCACCAAGCTGGCGACCGCCACCGACCGCCCGGACCGCTTCATCGGCCTGCACTTCTTCAACCCGGTGCCGCTGATGGCGCTCTTGGAGATCATCCGCGGCATCCAGACCAGCGACGACACCCACGCCAAGGCGATGGCCTTCGCCAAGCGCGTCGGCAAGTCGCCGATCACCGCCAAGAACAGCCCCGGCTTCGCCGTCAACCGCATCCTCTGCCCGATGATCAACGAGGCGATCTTCGCACTGCAGGAAGGCATCGCCACCGCCGAGGACATCGACGCCGGCATGAAGGCCGGCTGCAACCACCCGATCGGCCCGTTGGCGCTGGCCGACCTGATCGGCCTGGACACCATGCTGTCGGTGATGGAGGTCTTCTATGAAGGCTTCAACGATCCGAAATACCGCCCGGCCCCGCTGCTGAAGGAAATGGTCGACGCCGGCTTCCTCGGCCGCAAGACCGGCCGCGGCTTCTACGATTACAGCAAGTAAGGGACGGGCCGGGGGGAAGTTACCCCCCACCCTAACTCACCCCAACCCAACTCTCGCACAAAGCTTCGCTTTGTGTTCACGCGACAGACGGATCGCAGGTCCGCTAAGAGCCAGGGAGAGTTGGGAAGGGGCAAGCCCGCGTTCCATCACCGTGACCAGTTCCTGTTCCAGCGTCTCGGCCCGGTGCGTCGCCGTGTGCGCGGCCGGCATCCGGCGGCGCACCTGTCCGCCGATCTCGCCTTTTTCCAGGCGGTCGGCGCAGCACCTCCATGATCTTGCCCCGGTTCGGTGAACACAGGTTTACGCAGATCTTAGCTCGACCTGTTCGGAGGGCGATGCATCCGATGGCCGAGTGGGCGCGTTGACGGTTGTAGCAGGTTTCAACAGAAGATGCTGATGGCCATTTTTAAAGTGTGGCGCCCCTGCCGGGCGCGCTCCCACTCGCATCGCAGCCTCGTGCTCTCCGCCGCCTGCTTGGTCATGCCCGATACGGCAGCACCCAGCCGGAGCAGGATCAATCCGCCGTTATGGCGCAAGGCGGACGGCCGGTTCGGCGGCATCGATGGCGGTGGTTGGTGAGCATGCAGTCCATAATTGTACCAACTCCATGAAAGAGCCGCCGAAGCATTTCGCAAGAATCCAATATCTTGCAATTTACCATCTATGATGGAATGCAGCCCACGCCATGTGGGCTGCATTCCGCATCCGATCCTATCGGAACACAAAAAGACATCTACTGACACAGACCATCTATAATCGCACTTTTTGTGACATTCTCGATGTTCCTAAGATAGATTTCCAGAACGTGATTTCATTTAGCTATTTTGCACCGCCGCATTTTCAACATTTTTTTCCGCGCCTGAGGCAGAAATAATACTTGAGAAGAAGTCTTTCATGCCATCATGCGCATCATTGATGGCTTGATCCAGTTTTGACGATGCACTGAGGGTATCAATGAACGCTATAATACCAGTAACAATGACAGCCACGTTAATTAGACCGCCAAAAGCCTTCAATCGATTAGACCAAGTTTCCAGACCACTAAGGTTATTCTTAGTTGCAATATCTCCCTCAGATTCCGCTGCAGCAGATTTTCCGCTTACGCCCTTAGCAAACACATCGCGGACACCTGCTTTTTTTAGAGCACTTATGTATCTTGCATCATTAATGCACAACAAACTAGTGTATATGTTCATTACAATATCAGTGGCTTGAGCTGCTTCAGGGAACTTGGCATCCAAATCAATTTTTTGGCTTTGTGTCTCGGACAGGACAGGGTTTTTTATAATTGCATTTATCGCGGTATTCCAGGCCGTGTCGATATCATCGAAATTTTTCTTTGCACTACCGATCTGAAATAACACTTGTCCATAATTGGCAGGAGTAAGATCCTGGTTCGTTTCGAGCAGGCGATGGGTAATTGCCATAAGCGTCGCTTGAATATCCAGATCGCTTGCAGCCAAATTCAGTTTCTTAAAAAGCAATACATTGCTCTGCACCGCGTTATTCCAGCCCATTACATCTTCCAAACCGGGCTGTGAAAGAACTTTGTTGTTAAAATTGCCGATGTAACCAACAACATGGCTCTGTTCGGTATCGGCTGCTATTTCCAGCCCTTGAGAAACCGCATAGGCTCCTATAGCGACCAAATCAATGCACAAATTTACACCTGGCGCCCAGCTAAATATTGCCGCACATAGCTGCCCGACTGACGACGCCGTTGTCGCAACTTCCGCGGTAATAGATTCTGCCAGCCAAGCTGCTTTCATTCCATTTACTATCGATGTTACATTTTCAAGAGCCGTATCTGCTGTAGACTGAGTAACAAGAGATATTTTTTCTCCATATGTGTATTCACTTGCTGCATTGTTGAAAAGATTTGTAAGATTATCGACCTGACTATTATCGGACGTCAACAACTCAAGAGCAATGATTGTTTGAGTGCACAGCGTGAGCTTCGCCATAGCTTGATCATCTGGTGCCAGCGGCTGAAAAGGCGAGGTCATTTTCACTCTCCTATGATTTTGAATCACCTAGCACAGGTTGTATTGTGATGACACAAGATAGGTGTACGATCAATCCAAACACATATTTTATAGAGAGAAAAATTGAAACTAAACTCAATGAAAATGCGCATAAAGAGTCAATTTTGCCTTCTAAGGGGGAATAAGTATAAAATTTTTGCATGACATAGGTTGTTTTGCACCGTGAAGGACAAGGCGTCGGGTCGGTGTGCAGAACCGGCAAAAGCGGTTCGGAACGGACAATCCCGCCAACGGGCAGCGCCCTAGGATCGGTGCAGCCACGCACCCTTACGGAGATGCCCAATGACGGCCCGCCTTCGCGCGGCAGCGGTCGCCCTGTTGCTGTGGATCGGTCCGGCACATGCGGCCCAATCGACAAACCCGCCGCCGCTGACCAACACCCGCTTCGACGAGGATTACCGCTACCTGCTCTCGCAAAAGGCCGGATCCGGCGCTTATTGGGAGCGGTTCAAAGCCATCCCGGTCACGCCGGACGGCTTCGCCTCGCTCTCCACCGGGCTGGAGCTGCGGCTGCGCGGCGAGGCGGTCCGCAACAGCAGCTGGGGCCAGGACGAGCCGCGCAATGACGCCTATGGCCTGTGGCGCGCCCTGCCTTATGCCGATCTGCGCGTCGGCCAGAGCCTGCGCCTGTTCGGCCAGCTGATCATGGCCGACACGGTGGGCAAGCTGGACCCGCTGGCGCCGCCGGATTCCGATCGCATCGACCTGATGCAGGGATTCGCCGACCTGAATGCCCCGCTGGGCGATGCCCAGGGCACGCTGCGGGTCGGTCGCCAGATGCTGGCCTACGGTTCGGAGCGGCTGATCTCCATCCGCTACGGCGCCAACGTGCCGCGCTCCTTCGACGCGGTGAAGGGCATCGTCACTGCCGGCCCCTGGCGGGTCGACGCCTTCTATGGCCGGCCGATCCAGCCGACGCCGGAGCTGTTCGACGACGGCCGCGACGCCAAGCGCACCGCCTGGGCGCTCTATGCCACCCGACCGCTCGATTTCGGCTGGGGCGGCAGCGCCGGGCTGGACGCCTATTACATCGGCTACCGCAACCGCCGCGCCAGCTTCGACGCCGGCCGGGCGAACGAGCTGCGCCACACCATCGGCCTGCGCAGCTTCGGCAAGGCCGCCGGCTGGGATTGGAACTGGGAGGCGATGGGCCAGTTCCGGCCGTTTCGGCAGCGGCTCGATCCAGGCATGGTCGCTCGCCACCGACAGCGGCTATCGCTTCACCCGGGCTGCCCTTGCAGCCGCGCCTCGGCCTGAAGGCCAACATCGCCAGCGGCGACAGCAACCCGCGCGACGACCGGCTGGAGACCTTCAACCCGCTGTTCCCGCGTGCGAAATACTTCGGGGAACTGACGCCCATCGGTCCCTTCAACCTGATGAACCTGCACCCGTCGCTAGACCTTGCCCTGTCCGACGAGTTCAGCCTGTCAGCCTCCGCCCTCGCCTTCTGGCGCGAGAGCCTGGACGACGGCGTCTACGACCTGACCGGCGGGCTGCTGCGCTCCGGTGCGGCGTCGAAAGCGCGCTATGTCGGCACCCAGGGCGAACTGGTGCTGTCCTACAGCTCCGGCCGGTCCTTCGAAGGGCTGATCTCCTACTCCCTGTTCCGGCCCGGTCCCTTCCTGAAGGACAGCGGTCCGGCCAAGACCATCCATTTCGCCGGAATGGAGGGGGTTTTCAAATTTTAAAAGCGCAAGCCTTGCGGCCGGACTGCGGTCTGGCGCGTTCAGACAGTCGGGGCACCTGACAGGCCCGAACGGATGGACGGCGGATGCGGGAAACGGCGGAGCGGAGACTTCAGGACAGGCGCCGGAGCAAGCCTTCCCTGCGAAAGGGAAGGCTGCTCCATGTCCGCTCCGGCCTGTCGGCGGAAAAGACCCTGCTGCTGCGAATCGGCCTCGTCGCCGCCCTGATCGCGCTGGTCATCGCGGTGTTCTGGTTCGACCGCGACGGGTTGAAGGACCAGATCGACGGCCATATCAGCTTTCCCGACATCCTCTATTTCGCCATGATCACGGTGACCACCGTCGGCTATGGCGACATCGTGCCGGTCAGCCATACCGCCCGCCTGATCGACGCCTTCGCCGTCACGCCGATCCGCATCTTCATCTGGTTCATCTTCCTCGGCACCGCCTATGAACTGGTGGTGCAGAGGATCGTGGAGGAATTCCGCTTGAGCCGCATTCAAAAGCAGCTGCAGGGCCACATCGTGCTGTGCGGCTTCGGGCACAGCGGCTTCATCGCCGCGCAGGAAATCGTCTCGAAGGGCCATCCCGCCGACCGCATCGTCGTCATCGACGAGTCCGAAGAGCGCATCCAGATCGCCGCCGAATCCGGTTTCGTCGGGCTGCTCGGCGACGGCACCAGCGAGGAGACGCTGACCCAGGCCTGTGTCGGCAAGGCCAAGGCGGTGATCGTCAGCACCGGGCGCGACGACACCACCATCCTGGTGATCCTGACCGTGCGCCACCTGTCCGCCGCCACCAAGATCGTGGCGAACATCAAGCAGGAGGAGAACATCAAGCTCGCCAACCTCAGCGGCGCCGATCTGGTGGTGTCGCCGCCCAAGATCGGCGGCTACCTGATGGCCGATGCGGTGGAGACCAGCCATGCCACGCCGTTCCTGTGCGACCTGATGTCGGCCGGCGGCCGGATGGTGCTGAACGAACGCCGGGCCGACCCGGACGAGGTCGGCCTGACCATGGCGGAGGTCAGCGCCGGCATGGTCGTCCAGGTCCACAGCCACGGCCGCGACATTCCCTTCACCGAACGCAACCGCTACATCATCCAGCCGCAGGACACGCTGCTGATCATCAGCCCGCCGGGTGAAGTGAGCCAATCCCGATAGGATTGGCTCCAAACGCTCACCCCTTGTAATGCCGGCCGAAGCGGTTGTTCAGAAAGGCGTCCAGCGGCACCTGCTCCTGCCGGATGAAGCCGGCCTGCGGGATGGACCCGTCGCGCAACAGGTCCAGCACGGCGCAGATGCCCGCGGCGGTGGTGACCTGGATGGCGCTCCAGGTCCGGCCGGCGATCGGCTTGCTGTAGATCTTGGTGGCGAAGGTCTCCTGCCGCAGCTCGCCGTCCTGCAGGCCGGTGGCGGTCGCCAGAACCAGCACCACGTCCTGCAGGGTCAGCGGCACTGCGGTCTCCAGCACGTCCTTCAGCAGATGGCGCCGCTCGCCCAGCCGCAGGTCGCGGATCAGCAGGCGGACGATGTCGCGGTGACCGGGATAGCGCACCGTCTTGTAATCGAGGTTCCGCACCTTGCCGGCCAGCGTCTCGCACAGCGAGCCAAGCCCGCCCGAGGTGTTGAACGCCTCGTAATCGACGCCGTCCAGCGCGAAGCGCTCGTCGCCCTCCAGCGGCATCACCTCGTGCGGGCGGCCGTCGACGATGGCCTCGCACGGGTTGCAATATTCGTTGATCAGCCCGTCGGTGCTCCAGGTCAGATTGTATTTCAGGGCGTTGGTCGGGTATTGCGGCAGGGCGCCGACCCGGAGATGCAGGTTGTGCAGCTCGTCGAAGCGACGGGCAAGGTCATGGCCGACGATGGAGATGAAGCCCGGCGCCAGACCGCATTGCGGGATCAGCGCGGTGTCGGCGGTCTCCGCCAGCATCTTCACCTTGCGGGTGGCGGCGACATCCTCGGTCAGGTCCAGGTAATGGGCGCCGGCCGCGACGGCGGCGGTGGCGATGGCAGGGGTCAGGGTAAAGGGGCAGGCGCTCAACACCGCCTGCTGGCCCGCCATGGCGGCGCGCAGGGAATCCCGATCCTCGACATCGACGCGCATCACCCGCAGCCCGGCCCGTTCGGCGCGGGACAGCAGCGCCTCGTCGCGGTCGCCGATGGTGACGGCGAAATCGTCGGTCTCGGACAGCAGCGTGCCGATCATCGACCCGATCTTCCCCGCTCCCAAAACCAGAACCTTCATCCTTGCCATGTCTCCCGCTCCTCTGTTCATCCGTGTCTCGTGTTGGCGATTTGGCTCGCACACAAAAGGTGTCGGCGGATGCGGCCGGGCAGAACCGGGCAATGCGCCGGTCACGCCGGAGTTTTCCGGCGAATTGACGGAAATCCCGTTGAAACGACGAGTGCGCTTTATCCCTCGCGCCCTCTCGGCACCGGCGCTAAGGTCGCAGCCGGCTTTCACAAATCCGGCACCCCGCCATGACCACCCGCCAACTGACCGCCCCGCACGCCGTCCTGCTGGAGGAGCCGCGGACCGGCATCCCCCAGACCAGCGAGATGATCCGCGGCGAACGCTTCCGCATTCTGGAGGAGCGCGACGGCTGGCTGCGGGCGGAGAATGGCTTCGACGGCCATGTCGGTTGGCTGCCGCCGGGCACCGCGCACCGGGAGCCGGTCGCTCCCACCCACCGCGTGCGCGCCCTGCGCGCCGATCTGCACCCTGGCCCGACGCACCGGGCGCCGCCGGTGGCGACACTCAGCTTCGGGTCGTCGGTGACGCTGGACGGCCGGGCGGAGAATGGCTGGGTCGGCACCGACGATGGGCTTTGGCTGTTCGCCGGTTGGCTGGAGCCGGTCGACGCCCAGCCCGCGCCCGATCCCATCGCCACCGCCCTGCGCTTCCTGGAAACGCCCTATGTCTGGGGCGGGCGCAGCAGCTTCGGCATCGACTGTTCCGGGCTGGTGCTGACCGCCATGGCGGCGGCCGGCGTGGTTTCCCACCACAGCAGCGGCATGCAGCGCAAGGACGAGCGGCTGGGAGAATGGCTGTCCGAGGACGGCAAGGATGTCGCCTATGAGCGCGGCGACATCGTTTTCTTCCCCGGCCATGTCGGGCTGATGGTGGACGGGACGAACCTGCTGCACGCCACCGTCTTCACCATGTCAGTCGTGATCGAACCCCTGGACGAGGTCGCCAAACGCGCGGAGATCAATGGAGTCCGCCGCCCCGCTTTGACGAGGGCGTAGCGCCTCCCCCACCAGCAGCAGGGTCGGCCCCTTGCCGGCGGCCACGCCCTGCTCCGCCATCTCGCCGAGCGTCGTCCAATAGCGGCGCTCGTCGGGCCGGCAACCATTCTCCACCGCCAGCACCGGCGTCGCGGCCGGCAGCCCGGCTCCGGTCAGCCCCTGGCCGACCGCGCGAGCTTGTTCGCGCCCCATATAGATCGCCAGCGTCCCCTGCGGATCGGCCAGCCGCGCCCAGTCCGGCTCGAACCGTTCGCCGTCGCGGCCATGGGCGGTGACGAAGGTGACGGCGCGCGACACCCCGCGCTTGGTCAGCGACAGCCCGATCGAAGCGGCACAACCGAGCGCGGCGGTGATGCCGGGAATGACGCGCACCGGAATGCCGAGGCTGTCGAGATGCTCGATCTCCTCACCCGCACGGCCGAACACCATGGGGTCGCCGCCCTTCAGCCGCACCACCCGCTTGCCGCGCCGGGCCTGGAAGGCGATCAGCGCGTTGATCTCCCCCTGTGGCAGCGAATGCCGGCCCGAGCGCTTGCCGACGCAGATTCGCTCGGCTTTTGGATGGGCAAGGTCGAGGATGCCGTCGCCGACCAGCGCGTCATAGAGCACGACCTCGGCCGCAGCCAGCGCCTTGACGGCGGCGACGGTGAGCAGGTCGGGGTCGCCGGGACCGGCACCGACGAGAGTAACGGTGCCCTCCCCGCCACTATCCCCCTCTCCCCCCCGGGGAGAGGGTCGGGGTGAGGGGGAAAACCTCTCCCAAAGACGAGCCAACACCGAGAATGGAGCACGCAGCCAATCCCAAAAAGCTCCGCCATGCATCCCCCTGCCCCCGTCCCTCTCCCCGCTTTCGGCGGACCAAAGGTCCGCCTGTCGCGTCAACGCAAACGAAGTTTGCGCGTGAGCGGGGGGGAGGGGGAGAGTCTGACCATCAAGCCACTTCGCGCTGGTGGGCATGACGAAGCACCTCCTTGAGTTCGGGTACGCAGGAACCACAATTCGTGCCGGCCTTCAATGCCGCACCGATCTCGGCGACGCTGGTCAGCCGGCGGTCGCGGATGGCGCCGACCAGCCGGTTGATGCCGACGCTGAAGCAGGCGCAGACGATCCGTCCCTCATCCGCCGCCGCACCCGGCGCCCGCCCGACGAGCAGCCCGGCCCGCGCGCCATCGTCCAGCCCGTCCGCTTCCAGCAACCCGGTGAGCCAGCCGCGCGGCGGCAGACGCCCGTCGGCGGCGACGAACAGGCACGCCTCCAGCCGGTCGCCCGCCATCCAGGCCATGCGCAGGCCGCCGCGCGCCTCGTCGCGGAACTCCACCGCCGCCTCGGCCGGATCGAGGCCGGGCAGCCACGACGCGACCTCCGGGATCGCTCCCATTCCCGCCATCTCGACCAGATGACCGCCAGCCACCGCGCGGCGTGCCCAGTAACCGCCATGAGCCGGCTCCACCGGCCGGCGGACCAGCAGGAAGGCCGTCCAGTCCGGCCGCCAGGGCTGCACGGTTGCCGGCATCCGCTTCAGATCCGGCTGGCCGGAGACCGGGTCCACCGCCTCGTCGTCGATCAGCCGGCCGATGACGCAACCGCCGGTGAAGCGGTCGGTCCAGTGCATCGGCAGGAAGATGCTGCCTTCGCCTTGGGCATCGGTGACGCGGACGCGGGCCAGCGCTTCCCCGACGACCGTGGCGATGCGGGCCAGCCCACCATCGACCAGTCCCCACGCCGCCGCACCCGCCGGATGGATGTCCAGCTGCGGCTCCGGCACATGGGCCGACAGCCGCGCCGACAGTCCGGTGCG
>NZ_BADK01000095.1 GCF_000333595.1 Azospirillum sp. B506 | reverse complement strand
GGAAAACACCGCCCGCAGCATGAGCGGCATCGCCCAGAAATCCATGCAGCAGGCCACCAGTTCCGCCGCGGCATCGGAACAGACCTCCTCCAACGTCCAGGCGGTCGCCGCCGCGACAGAAGAAATGAACGCCTCCATCGCCGAGATCGCCCGTCAGGTGAACCAGAGCACCGATGTGGCAGGTGCGGCGATGCGCGAGGCGGAACAGACCAACGCCGTCGTCGGCGACCTCGCCCAGACCGCCCAGCGCATCGGCGAAGTGGTGTCGCTGATCAGCGACATCGCGGCGCAGACCAACCTGCTGGCGCTCAACGCCACCATCGAGGCGGCCCGGGCCGGCGAGGCCGGCAAGGGCTTCGCCGTGGTGGCCAGCGAGGTGAAGAGCCTCGCCAGCCAGACCGCCAAGGCCACCGAGGAGATCTCCGCCCAGATCCAGGCGATGCAGACGGTGACCGGCACGGCGGTGACGGCGATCAAGGGCATCGGTGTCACCATCGCCCGCATGAACGAGATCGCCACCGCCATTTCCGGCGCCATCACCCAGCAGAACGCGACGACCGAGGAGATCAGCCGTGCCATCCAGCAGGCCTCCCACGCCACCGCCAGCGTCTCGGCCAGCCTGTCGGAGCTGACGGAGGTCGCGTCGCAGACCGGACATGCAGGCGATCAGGTGCTGTCCGCCGCCCGCGACCTGTCCCGGCAGTCGGAAGCGATGCACAACGAGGTGGAAGGCTTCCTCTCGCACATCCGCGCCGGCTGAGGCGCCGGCCAGACAGATGAAAAGGGAAGGCGGTCGCCTACGGCACCGCCTTCCCCGTGAAGGGGTTCCACCCCACCGCCGCCAGCGCCGCCCATGCGGTGGCGCCCAGATGGGGCCGGCGGTAATAGAGGAAGTCGTCGGTCTTGCTGTCCGGCCCGATGGCAAGCCCGGTGGTCAGCACCTGCGGCCGGGTGGCATAGAGATAGCCGCCGGGACTGATCTCCTTCAGCAGCTCGCCGAACAGCCGGTCGGCATCGCCGCGGCGGCCGACCACGCGATAGGCCAGCGCCGCCTGCGCCGTCCCCTCCACCCACATGCCGTCGCGGTCGTCGTTGAAATCGAAACCGCCGTCGGCGCCATGGGCACGCTCCGCATAGGACAGGGCGGCACGCCAGGTCTCCGGCGCCTTCGGCAGCAGCAGCGGCCAGAGCTGGGCATCGAGGCCGGAGGTGGAGGTGCTGACCGTCGCCCCATCCGGTGCGGTGCCGATGGGAAAATGGTCGCCGCCCGCCGTCCACATGCTGTCGAGGAAACCGCGCGCCTCGCGCTCCGGCCCGGTGAAGTCGCCCTCCGATCCGCCGCCAAGCCAACCGAACAGGGCGACCAGATCGGTGTTGTGCTCGGTTGATTTCCAGGTCAGCGGCTGCGGCGCGTCGTCGAAGCCCTGAACGCCGCCGTTGAAGCCGCCGGGGCCGCGCGGGTCACGGGTGTGCTCGACCACCCAACGCGCCAGCTCGGCCGCGCCGTCGCGGTACCGGGTCTCGCCGGTCGCATCGGCCAGCGTCAGCAGGGCCAGCCCGGCCCAGGCGACGTTGCCGGTGGCGGTGCCGACCTGATAGGGGTCCTCTCCCCAATGGTTGCCGATGGCATCCCACCAGCCATTGGGCGGAATCGGCCGCTGCTTCTGCGCGCCCGCCCGGTAGGTGTTGCGCAGCCGCCCCTTCCAGCCGGCGCGGTCGAGCGACACGGCATCGAGCAGCGCCTCGCCGATGCGCAACGCCTTGTCGCGCTGGCCGCAGGCGGTCAGTGCCATGATCGCCAGCGCGTTGTCGTAGGTGAAGGCGGCATTGGACAGCGCCGGCTCAGAGGTCGGGCCGGGCGCATAGGAATTGTCGTAGCTGCGCAGGAACAGCGGCCCGCGCCCGGACACCTCGTCGACGCGGGCCGACAGCGTGCCACAGGTCTTCTGCGCCAATTCCTTCGCCGGCGGCACGGATGCAGCCGAGGCGGGGGCGGCCATCAGGACGGAAACTCCCAGTGCGACCACTGCCAGCGCGGCACGGCCGAATCGCACCCTTCGCTGCGGGAGCATTCGTTTGACGCTGACACGCTTGGACATCGACACCGCCGGCCAGTTCAGGAAGCCCCACATATGGCTCCTCCGACAGCCGGCGGCAACCGAGCGGGAAGGCCCGGGTTCTCCCTTCTCCGTCTTACAGCGGCGCCAGCCCCGCCATGATGTGCGTCTTGCGGTCGGCATAGGCGCTGCCCAGTTCGGCGGCGCGCTCGTCGTCGAGAGCCTCCCTGGCCTCCTCGAACAGTTCCTCCTCCTCCTCGTCGAGGTGGTGGCGGACCAGTTCGCCCAGAACCTGGAGCTTTTCCTTCCAGCCGCTGTCGCTGGTCTTCATCGCGTTCAGCTCATCGAGCAGGCCGTTGATGAGGTGGTGTTCGTTCAACCCCTCGACGGTTTCCGACTTGGCGTCCTTCGCCTTCTTCAGCGAGGCGTAGAAAACGCCCTCCTCCACCTTCGAATGGGCCCACAGCTCGCGCTGAAGCTCCTCGAACACGGCGCGGCCGCTGCCGTTGGCCTTCTCGGTCTTTTCCAGAAGGCTGCGGATGGTGTCGTGGTCGGTCTTGATGCGGGCGAAGATATCGGCCTGGGTACCGGTGGTCTTGCTGGCCATGTCGGAGTCCTTGGCAGTTGTGGAGGGGTGATGAACGGTTGCCAATAGAACCCCGCCGCGGCCGGACTGTTCCCGGCCGCGCGCCCTCTAACCGGGCCTGGATCCCTGCGCCCTTACTCCTGCGGATGCGTTTCCACGAATTCCCGCAGCGTGTGCATCAGTTCCACCGCATGGCCGACCTGCCCGTGGGCGCAGGCTTCCGCGATATCGTCGGCGATGATGTGGGCGATGCGGTCGGCTCCGCCGGGGCAGTGGGCAAGGCAATGGCCCATCTCCACGGCGACCATTTCCGGAACATGTTCGTGTTCGGCAATCGCCTTGATCTCGGCTTCGGTGAGATCGCTCAGCGCGATGCAGTCCTTGATCGTCAACATGGCGCGTTCCTCCCGGGAACGGCCGGACTGCCCTGTCGGATCAGGGTCGAAAAACGGTCCTGCTGACCGGCACCCTGCAAATGCCGGCGCCGCACGGCACCCCGCCAATGAGGGCGGCGGGGAAACCGCGCGGCCGAAGACCGGCAAGAAATCAGTGAGCCATCAGAACCGGCAGCCCGGCGTGGTTCAGCACGTAGCGCGTGACACCGCCCAGGATCATTTCCCGCATCCGGCTGTGGCCATAGCCGCCCATAACCAGCAGGTCGGCGCCCAGCTCAACGGCTTTCTTGGTGACCGTCTCCCCAACGGGTTCGGATCCCGGATGCAATATAGTTAACTCAGGGTTAACCCCCTGCCAAGCGAGATATTGGGCGATGCGGCGTCCTGTCGCGCCTTCCGTCACATTGGTCTCGGCGGTCAGGACATGGGTGCGCTCCGCGCTGCGCAGGAAGGGCAGGGCCGCGGCGACGGCGCGGGTGGCCTCCATCTTGCCGTTCCAGGCGACGGCGATGGTGTGGCCGATCTCCGCCGGCATGTGTTTCGGCACCAGCAGCACCGGCCGTGCCGAGCCCAGAAGCGCCGTTTCCATGGTGGTGTAGCCCTGCGTGTCCGCCTCGATGGAGGTGTGGGCGCAGACGATCAGGTCGGACAGGCGACCCTCGGCGGGCACCACGTCCTCGATCCGGCCGGTGACCTCGCGCCAGGAGGCGGACGGCGCCTCGACCCCGCCGGGGACGTCGCGCAACTCGAACCCGGCCTCGGCGATGGCGGCGTCGAAATGGCGGCGGGCGGCGGTGCGATGGGTGTTCGACTCCGTTTCCGCCGCGCGCATGATCTCATCCACCATGGCGCCGGACATGCCTTCGCCCAGCATCGGCACGGCATCGCGCGGGTCGAGGCAGACGAACAGGGCGACGAGGTGGGCGTCGAAGTCCCGCGCCACCGCAATCGCACCCTTCAGGGCCACCAGGTCGTTGTCACTGCCGCACAGCGGCACAAGGATGGTTTTGTAGGTCATGGACTCCTCCCGGACCGGATAGAGCGGCCCTTCCCGGACGGCGGCGGTCCGTCCACCGCTGAGGCGGACGATCCTCACCTTCCCGTCATTCGCCTCCTGGTTGCCGCGGTCCGCAGCCCGGGGCGGAGGCTGCGGCCCTTAAGATGTTGTCTCACCTGGAATTAGGCCAAGCTTGCACGGGCGTCGTCCAGCACATCCGACGCAACCCTGCCAGAATCCAGGCGCGTCCAGCCGATGGTCCCCAAATCATAGGATTCCTGCCGTTCCACCACATCGGCGGTGGCATCGGAGGCATCGCTGCGACGATTGGTCACACGGGCTACCCGCTCCACCAGCGGCGCCTCCATCCAGATGCCGTCGAACCGCAGCCCGGCTTCCGCCGCGACCGCCTCGATCCGGCGGCGCTCGTCCGGCCGGGCGCTGACCGCATCGATCACCACGGCATGCCCGGCGGCCAGCACCGCCGCCGCGCGCCGGTACAGTTCGGCATAGACCCGCTCCGTCACCGCCGGGGCATAGCCGCCGGCCGGCAAGCGGTCGGTATCGGCGACTCCGCACAGCCGCTTGCGCAGCACATCGCTGCGCAGCACCACCGCGCCGGGCGCCGGTCCCAGATCGGGCGCGATCCCATGGGCGAGCCGGGTCTTGCCGCTGCCCGACAGCCCGCCGACCGCGACCAGCCGCGCCGGGGCCGGATCCAGCGCGGCAAGCGCATGGCCCAGATAGCGCCGCGCCTCGTCCGCCAGCACCGCCGTCTTTTCCCCACGGCGCCCCCCAAGCCGAAGCGCCGCCGCCGACACCTTGGCCCGCACCGCCGCCCGCAGGGACAGGAACAGCGGCAGCGCCGCCAGCCCGCCGTAATCCTCCGTCTCTTCCAGATAGCGGTTCAGCACCGCGTTGCCCAACGGCCGCAAGCCGCGGTGATCCAAATCCATCAGCAGGAAGGCGAGGTCGTAGAAGACGTCGGTCACCGCCAACGCCTCGTCGAACTCGATGGCGTCGAACAGGGCCGGTTCGCCGTCCAGCAGGACGATGTTGCGCAGATGCAGGTCGCCATGGCCGTGACGGACGAAGCCCGCCCGCCGCCGTTCCTCCAGCAGCGGTGCCAGACGGTCGAGCGCCGCCCCCGTGCGCTCCGCCAGCCGCGCAACCTTTTCGGCGGGGAACAGGTCGGCCGCGGCGTGCAGATCCACGAAATTGCCGTCCGCCACCGCCCGCATCGCCTCCACCCCGCCCTCTTCCGGCCGGGGAGCGGCCTCGCGGTGGAACGCGGCGATACGCTCCGCCAGGCGGCGCATCAGGGCGGGGGTCAGGGCCTGCCGCTCCGCCATGCGGTCGAACAGCGCCTCGTCCGGGAAGCGCGCCATCGACACCAGCCAGTCGATGACATCCCTGGATGCATCGGAGGATGCGGGCCCGGATGCGTTCCCTGCCCCCTCGTCCAACCGCAGCCGGCCATCGTCCCCGCGGCGGATGGCGACGACGCCACGGTAGAGCGCCGGCGCGGTGCGGCGGTTGATCGCCAGTTCCGCGACGCAGGCGGCACGGCGCTTCTCCACCGTCGAATAGTCGAGATAGGGATAGCGCACCGCGCGCTTCAGCTTCAGCGCCCGATCGCCCGCCAGGAACACCAGGGCGGCATGGGTGTCGATGCGCTCCACCGCCTGTCCGCCATGGCTGCGCGGATCGCCGAGGAAGGCGATCGCCTCCTCTTGCAGTCCAAGGGCGGGATGCGCGGTCATGAGCGTAGAATAGCAGAGGAGGAACCCATCCCGCTCCTGCTTTCATGGTTGAAACGCGGATGGCAATGACGACATCCTAGGGGTAGTGCCGATACACCATGGGTCGGTCGCCACGCCCCTTCGTTATGGTGGCCGGACCGCATGGTCCGACCCGACATGTCATGGGGAGGAGGGTGCCCGTGAACCGCCTGTTCCGCCTCCAGAGGATCTGCCTGCCGGCCGTCCTTGCCGCCTGCCTGCTCGGGGTCGTCCTGGCCGGCGGTGGAACCGCACGGGCGGACTCGATCGACGCCGACGGCCGCTTCGGCAACTGGGCGCTGGGCGGTCTCGCCTACAACCTGCAGCCACCGGCGGAAAGCAGCCTCACCGTCCTGAACAGCAAGGTGCGGATCGGATCGTCGCTGGTCCCGCAGATCGAACCCTATGTCAGCATCCAGCCCTGGATCGGCCCCGGCAGCAGCGGCAGCCTGACGCCGCGCGGTGCGGCGACCGGCCTCACTCGGGGCCTGGGCGGGGGCCTCAGCGGCGGCGTGCTGGTCGATGTGCCGCTCGGCTCCTTCGTCTTCACCCCCAGCGTCGGCGCCGGCACGCTGCCGACCGCCCGGCGCGAAGGGGCGCCGACCACCGAGTTCCGCTCGCAGCTGGAGTTGGGATACGAGTTCGACAACAAGTCGCGCTTCAGCCTGGGCTACAGCCGCATCGTCAACGACGCCGGGGCGGGCGATCCGGCGGCCGGCACCAACAACGTCTTCGGCTTTTACTACCGCTTGCCTTTCGGCGGCCCGTGACCGCACATGACCGCCTGCACGAGGTCAGGACATCGTGTCGCGGCGTCTGGCGGTGGGAAAACGCGCGCACCGGTAGCGCCTTAACCGCATCTTAAACATGGTTGGCTCAAGTGGACCCGGACCGAACGCTCCCTGGGGAACCCACGATGGCCACCAAGCGCAAGACCGCCTCCTCCGCCGCTCCCGCCACCGCTCCCGCCGCCACCGCTCCCGCCGCTGCCGCGACGGCGCCGGTGTTCGAGGCGCCGGTGGAAAGCTGGGCCGACACCATCCTGCGCACCAACTTCGCATCGGTGGAGCAGGACAGCATCGTTCTGCTGCAGGCGGCCAGCGCCCTTCTGGAGTCGGACTCGCCGGACAAGGTGTCGATCACGCTGGACCAGAATCTGAAGCTGTGGATCGCCATCAAGACGGTCCTGCTGAACAGCGATTGCCCGGTGGAGCCGGAGGTGAAGGCCAACCTGCGCAATCTGGCGCAGTATGTCGTCTCCACCACCATGCTGGCGACCCAGGGCGCCATCGAGACGAGCAAGCTGGTCTCGCTCGCCCGCCTGAACATGAACATCGCCGAGGGCCTGCTGAGCGGCCAGCGCAACCGCATGATCCAGGAACGCGCCTATCAGATCTGGGAAGAGGAAGGCCGCCCCGACGGCCGCGAGCAGGAACACTGGCTGCGCGCCGAGGCGGAGGTTTCCGGCCTGTTCAAGGTCCAGGCCTGACCGGCCGCGGCCGACCGACCACGGCTGAATAGCCACCGAAGCGGGCCACTGAAGCGGGTTTTCGCAACACCGCCATACCGCCCCGGCATGACCGCCCGTGTCGCGACACCGTGACGCGGGCGGCAACGCTTGGTAGGCTCGGCGCACCGTGACAGTCCCGCCGCACTCCCCTCCCAGCCCACACACGCGAATCGACAACACCCCGCGCGGCATCGCCTCGATGCTGACGTCGGTGCTGTTCTTTTCGCTGATGAACGTCCTGGCGAAGCTCCTGATGGACCGCTTCCCGGTGACCGAGGTCATGTTCTTCCGCAGCCTGTTCGCGCTGATCCCGGTCTGCCTGGCGATCCATCTCGGCACCGGCTTCGCGACGGCGCTGCGCACCCGCTATCCCTGGGGCCATATGGGACGGTCGCTGATCGGGCTGACCACCATGGTCGCCATGTTCTGGTCCTTCCATCTGCTGCCGCTGGGCGACGCCATCGCGCTGAATTTCGCCGCCCCGCTGTTCCTCACCGCCCTGTCGGTGCCGCTGCTGAGCGAGAAGGTCGGCATCCACCGCTGGAGCGCCGTTCTGGTCGGCTTCGCCGGCGTGCTGATCATCGTCCGGCCCAGCGGAGACGTGCTGAATCTGGGGGCCATGATCGCGCTGTTTGGCGCATTGACCAACGCGCTGGCGATGATCGCCATCCGCCAGCTGAGCCGGACGGAACGGCCGGACACCATCGTCTTCTATTTCACGCTGCTGACCACCCTGCTGCTCGGCCTGTCGCTGCCCTTCTCCTGGGTCTCGCCGGGTCCGATGGACTGGCTTCTGCTGCTGGCAACCGGGCTGTTCGGCGGCTGCGGCCAGCTGATGCTGACCCGCGCCTATTCGCTGGCACCGGCGGCGGTGGTGGCGCCGCTGAACTACACCTCCCTGCTGCTGGCGGTCATCTTCGGCTGGTTCATGTGGGGGGAGGTGCCGACCGGAACGATGGCGGCCGGCGCCGCCGTGGTGATGGCGAGCGGCCTTTACATCCTGCACCGGGAGACCCGGCGCCGCACCACCGTGACCAAGCCGCTGCCGGCCGGCGACGGCGACTGACCCCGCGGCCCTCTCTCCGAATGCCGGCGGTCCAAACCGTCGGCCCGCCCGCAATTTCGGCCGGTCGCCGCGCGTCATAGTTTCGCCATCCCGCAATGATGGGCTGTATCATCGACATCAGGTGAACGAACCGGCGGGCAAAAGCCGCGGGCGGCGCCTATATGATTGGTTCGCGCCAGCATCACCGGTCCGTGGCAGGCCAACCGCCGGACCGGATGCCTCAGGGCGCGAAGGGGGCGGCATGAAGCAGAACGAGCGACGCGGCGATGCCGAGCGGGACGGCATTGACCGGAATCGGAACGCAGGCCCGGCGGACAACGTGCCGGAACCCCGGTTCCGCCTCGCCCAGGCGCGCGCGGCGCTGTTGTGGGAGCGGTTGGGGCCGGCGCTGTGGGCGCCGCTGTCGGTGCTGGGCGCCTTCCTGGCGCTGGCGCTGCTGAACCTGCCGGTCCTGCTGCCGGGCTGGTTGCATGGGCTGGTCCTGCTGGGGCTGGCCGCCGCCTTCCTGCTGTCGCTCGCCGTCGGACTCCGGCGCTTCCGCGCCCCGGCGGAGGATGAAGCCCGCCGCCGGCTGGAGCGGGACAGCGGTCTCTCCCACCGTCCGCTGCACACCCTGCGCGACCGCCCCGCCGGCAACGACCCCACTGCCCAGGCGCTGTGGCGCCTGCACCAGGAGCGCACGCGCGCTGCCATGCGCGGTCTGCGCGTTTCCTGGCCGGGGACCGAGGTGCCGTCGCACGACCGCTACGCCCTGCGTGCGCTGGTGATCCTGACCCTGGTGGTCGCCGGGGCCGCCTCCTGGGGCGACTGGCGCCCGCGGATCGCCGCCGCACTGACCCCGCAGTTCACCGGCGGCACCGCCACCGCCGCGGCGACGCTCGACCTCTGGATCAACCCGCCCGACTACACCGGCCTGCCGCCGGTCTTCCTGAAATCCGGGTCCACCGCCAAACCGGCCCCCCAGCAGGCGGCCCTGCAAACCGCAGCCGGCCATCCCCCCGGCGAT
Source organism: Azospirillum sp. B506 (assembly GCF_000333595.1). GTDB lineage: Bacteria > Pseudomonadota > Alphaproteobacteria > Azospirillales > Azospirillaceae > Azospirillum. The sequence goes on along the minus strand of NZ_BADK01000095.1, from coordinate 2,301 downwards.
CACACTGCCGACCAGCCGGTCCACATCCCGCAGGGCAGCCTCGTGCTGGCCCGCGTCACCGGCGGCAGCGGCACCCCCAGCCTGGAAGCCGGCGACCAGAGCGGCCCGTTCGAGGCGGTCGACTCCACCAACTTCCAGGTGCAGAAGCCGGTGACCGGCGGCACCCGCATCGCCGTCACCCAGGGCGCGCGGACGCTGGGTTCCTGGCCGATCCAGGTGGTGCCCGACCGTGCGCCGATCATTGCCCACGCCACCCCGCCCGCCGCCGGGGAACGCGGCGCGCTGAAGCTGGACTATGCCGCCCGCGACGATTACGGCCTGACCGAGGTGAAGGCGCAAATCCGCCTCGCCCCCGACGGTCCGCCGCCCGCTCCGGGTGCGGCCCCCGGTAAGGCGAACACCGAAACGCCCCCGAAGGAGACCCCGAAGGCCGATGCCGGGCAGGTGTTGGAGTTCCCGCTGTCGCTGCCCGGCGTCCGCCCGAAGGACGCGCACGGCACCGCCTTCCAGGATCTGACCGCCCACCCCTGGGCCGGCCTGCCGGTGACGGTGCGGCTGACCGCCACCGACGGGGCCGGCCAGACCGGCCGCTCGGAGGACGCGGCGATCATCCTGCCGGAACGCAGCTTCAACCACCCCGTCGCCCGCGCCATCGTCAACCAGCGCAAGATCCTGACCCGCAATCCGCAGCAGTCCCGCGTCCAGGTCGCCCGCGCGCTGGCGGAAATCTCGGCGCGGCCCGACAGCTACGGCAACGACATCGTCGCCTTCCTGTCCCTGCGCACCGCCATGGCCCGGCTGATGCTGGACCAGAGCGCCGAGGCGGTCCCCGCCCTTCAGCAGCTTCTGTGGGAAACCGCGCTGCGCATCGAGGACGGCGGCCTGTCGCTGGCCGAAAAGGATCTGCGCGACGCCGAAAAGCGCCTGTCGGACGCCCTGGACAAGAACGCCTCCGACGAGGAGCTGAACCGCCTGATGGACGAGTTGCAGGCGGCGCTCGACAAGTTCATGGACGCCATGGAGCAGCGCATGATGGAGGCCCTGCAACGCGGCGAGCAGATCCCGATGGTCCCGCCGGAGATGGCCGACCGGATGACCGACCGTGGCGACCTCCAGCAGATGCTCGACCGCATGCGCGAGATGGCGCAGACGGGGGCGCGCGACGCCGCCCGGCAGATGCTGTCGCAGCTTCAGCAGATGATGGAGAACATGCGCTCCGGTGCGATGGCACAGATGAACCAGCAGAACGGCCAGCAGCAACAGCAGAATCAAGCCTGGGAGATGATGCAGCAGTTGCAGAAGCTGGCGCAGCAGCAGCAGCAGCTCCTCGACCAGAGCTTCCGCCAGTCGCAGGAGTCGATGGACCAACAGGGCGACCAGCCGCGCGGCCGCCAGCCCAACCAGCGCCGGAGCCAGCAGGGCCAGCAGCAGCAGAACACGGGAAGCCCGACCCTGCAGAAGCAGGCCGAACAGCAGGAGGCACTGCGGCGCCAGCTGGGCGAGCTGATGCGCCGCATGGGCGAACAGCAGGGCGGCGAGATTCCGCAGCCGCTGGGGCGCGCCGAGCGCGCGATGCGCGACGCCGCCCAGGCCTTGCAGCAGGGCGCCCCGGGCGCCGCCGTGCCGTCGCAGACCGAGGCCATGGAGCAGCTGCAGCAGGGCATGCAGGGCATGGCCGAACAGATGGCCCAGCAGATGATGGGCCAGGGTCCGGCAATGATGGGGCAGCAGGGCCGGATGCCGCGTCCGGGCCAGGGCCGCGACCCGCTGGGCCGCCGCCCGACCGGCTATGGCATGCAGGATTCCAACGACGTGAAGATTCCGGAGCAGTCGGACCTCCAGCGCGCCCGCGAGATCCTGGACGAACTCCGTCGCCGCTCCGGCCAGTATGGCCGGCCGCAGGAGGAGCGCAACTATATCGACCGGCTGCTGAAGCAGTTCTAAGCTGTTGCCGGTCTCGCCGCACGGTCTCAACCATGACGGGCCTGAAAATGCCCCATTCTCCTTCCACTCTGCGGTGTCGCAACGGCAGGGGAGGGTTGGTTGAGAAGATTACCGGTCGCGCTCTGCGCCTTATCGCTGGTGGCGGCTTTATCCGGCTGATCGTCCGTGGAACGGCGGGCACAGAGCTTCGGCAACGGCGCCGGCAGTGAACAGGGCAATTACGCCGCGCAGGTCGATGGCGAAATGCGCGACGAGTCCGGCAAGGGCTGCGTCATCGTGAATTGGGATCGTCCTCTCACCATGTAACGCGTCGTCCGCTTGCGGTCGGCAAGCTGTGAATCGAAGCAGCTCCCTCTG
>NZ_BADK01000096.1 GCF_000333595.1 Azospirillum sp. B506 | reverse complement strand
CTTCCCATATCATGCGCGTTCATTTTCGTAAAGAAACATGCTTGTGTTACGAACAATATCCGGCGTACGGTGCCGCCACTCCAGCCGGGCGCCGGAACCGGCGCCTTTTCGCTTTGGTCCATTCCGCGCATCTGATTGACTGACGCCCCTTTTCAGACCGGAGACAGCCCCCCGATGGATGCCCGCCTGGACGCCGAACGCCGCCAGCAGGAAATCGTGGCCCTGGTCCATGCCAAGGGCATGGTGCAGATCCAATGGCTGGCCGAACATTTCGACGTCACGCCGCAGACCATCCGCCGCGACATCGAACATCTGGCCGGCCAGTCGGCGGTGCGGCGCTTCCGCGGCGGCGTCACCGTGCCGTCCAGCGTGGAGAACATCGCCTATTCGACCCGCCAGACCCTGATGGCGGAGGAAAAGCGCCGCATCGCCGAACTGGTCGCCCGCCATGTGCCGGAGGACGCCTCGCTCTTCCTCAACATCGGCACGACGACCGAGGCGGTGGCCCAGGCCCTGCTCGGCCACAAGCGGCTGCGGGTGCTGACCAACAACCTGAACGTCGCCACCATCCTGCACAAGAACACCAACTTCGCCCTGTCCATCGCCGGCGGCCTGGTGCGCGAGCGTGACGGCGGCATCATCGGCGAGGCGACGGTGGAGTTCATCCGCCGCTACAAGGTCGACATCGGCATCATCGGCATCAGCGGCATCGACAGCGAAGGCGACCTGCTGGATTACGACGAGCAGGAGGTCCGCGTCGCCCGCGCCATCATCGAAAGCTCGCGCCGGGTGTTCCTGGTCACCGACCACACCAAGTTCGGCCGCAACGCGATGATCCGCATGGCCGACGTCAGCGTGCTCGACGCGCTGTTCACCGACCGCCTGCCGCCACCGGAGCTGATGGAGGTGCTGGGCAACGCCGACTGTCAGGTCCATGTCGCCGACGGCAGCGACGCGACCAACGGCGACGGCGAGGAGGCGGAGGACTGACGGGATAGCCCCCGTTTCGGCGAAACAGCTTCAAACGCCGCACCCCCCTCCACAGCCCCGATGCCGCTTGCCGAAGCGGGGCATCGCCTCCACTCTGTGTTGTTGGGCCTGAAGAAAACGGTTGGCCCGGCAAACAGAGATGAGTAGGTGTGCGGTGATCATCGAAAGCGACCTCAAGCTCGACTTCAAGGATGTGCTGATCCGGCCGAAACGCAGCACGCTGCAGAGCCGCAACGACGTGGACGTCAACCGGACCTTCACCTTCCTCCACACCCAGCGCGACTGGACCGGCTTCCCGCTGATCGCCGCCAACATGGACGTGACCGGCAGCATGGGCATGGCCCGCGCGCTGTCGCGCTTCGGCGCGATGACCGCCCTGCACAAGCATTACAAGGCCGACGAGCTGGCCGCCTTCTTCCGGGAGGAGGCCGAGTCCGCCACCCTGTCCAACGTCTTCTATTCGATGGGCATCGCCGAGGCCGACCACGACAAGTTCCAGGCGGTGAAGGCCAGAGCGCCGGTGGGGAAGATCTGCCTGGACGTCGCCAACGGCTATACCGAGCGCTTCGTCGAGGTGATCGCCCGCCTGCGCGAGGAGAATCCGGACACCGTCATCATGGCCGGCAACGTCGTCACCGGCGACATGACGGAGGCGCTGCTGCTGGCCGGCGCCGACATCGTCAAGGTCGGCATCGGGCCGGGGTCGGTCTGCACCACCCGCAAGATGACCGGCGTCGGCTATCCCCAGCTGTCGGCCATCATCGAATGCGCCGACGCCGCCCACGGGCTGAAGGGACAGGTCTGCGGCGACGGCGGCTGCACCGTGCCGGGCGACATCTCCAAGGCCTATGGCGCCGGGGCCGACTTCGTCATGCTCGGCGGCATGCTGGCCGGCCATGACGAGTGCGAGGGCGAGATCCGCTACGAGGACCGGGACGGCAACCGGGTGCCGGTCGCCATGACCTTCTACGGCATGTCGTCGGACACGGCGATGCACAAATATGCCGGTGGCGTCGCCTCCTATCGCGCCTCGGAAGGCAAGACGGTGGAGGTGCCCTACCGCGGCCCGGTGGAGAACACGATGCAGGAGATCATGGGCGGCGTGCGCAGCATGATGACCTACATCGGTGCCACCCGGCTGAAGGAGGTGCCGAAACGCACCACCTTCGTCCGCGTCGGCGCCCAGCTGAACACCGTCTTCGGCGGCTGACCCGCCGGGCAATCGCGCCCAGTGCCGCATGGCTGATCCCTGCCGGCCCACCCCACCCGATTCTTGTCTCTTGGTCCCGTTCCGTTCTACTGCTTGGGTAAGCGGCGAATCGGATCTTTGCGGGAACGAGAGTGCTTATGGACGGGGTGCCCGGCAGCGGAGCGGACGTGATCCGCGCCCAGTTGCCGACCCTTCCGGACACGCCCGGCGTCTATCGGATGCTGGCGGCCGACGGGTCGGTCCTTTATGTCGGCAAGGCGAAGAACCTGAAGCGCCGGGTGGCCAGCTACACCCGGACCGACGGGCTGCCCAACCGCACCCGGCGGATGGTGTCGCTGACCCGCTCGATGGAGTTCGTCACCACCCACACCGAGGCCGAGGCGCTTCTGCTGGAAGCGAACCTGATCCGCAGCCTGCTGCCGCCCTTCAACATCCTGGTGAAGGACGACCGGTCCTTCTCCTACATCGTCATCGGGAAAGGTCATGACTTCCCCCGCCTGATGCAGCATCGCGGCAGCGCCGAGCGCCGCGGAACTTCAGGGAAGGGCAACCGGCGGGACTCCGACCTGTTCGGCCCCTATGCCTCGCCGCATCTGGTCGGCATGACCATCGCCGCCCTGCAACGCGCCTTCCTGCTGCGGACCTGCGACGACGGTGTGTTCGCCTCGCGCACCCGGCCCTGCCTGCAGCACCAGATCAAACGCTGCTCCGCCCCCTGCGTCGGCCGCGTCAGCGAGGACGAGTATGCCGACCAGGTGCAAGGCGTGCGCGACGTGCTGTCCGGCCGCAGCGCCGAGGTCCAGGCGGAGTTCGCCCGCCACATGCTCGACAGCTCCGACCGGCTGGAATACGAGGACGCCGCCCGCTGGCGCGACCGCATCCGCGCCCTGACCGCCCTGCAGAGCCACCAGGACATCAATCTGGAGGACACGCTGGGCGACGCCGACGTGCTGGCCCTGCACCGCGAGGGCGGTGCCGCCTGTGTCCAGGCCTTCTTCTTCCGCGGCGGCCGCAACCAGGGCACCCGCGCCTTCTTCCCGCGGATCGATGCCGACGAGGAGCCGGGCGACATCCTGGCTGCCTTCGCTGCCCAGCTCTATGCCGACACCCCACCGCCCGCCCTGCTGTTGNTGAGCGCCCCGGTGAGGAACCGGATCTGCTGGAGAGGGCGCTGAGCCTGTCCGCCGGCCGCCGCGTTACGGTGGAATGCCCGAAACGCGGACCGAAGCGCCGTGCCGTCGAGCACGCGCAGACCAACGCCCGCGATGCGCTCGGCCGCCGGCTGGCCGAGCGCTCCACCCAGGCGACTCTGCTGGACGGGGTGGCGCGCGTCTTCGGCCTGCCCGCCGCCCCGCGGCGAATCGAAATCTACGACACCTCGCACATCCAGGGGGCCTTCCCGGTCGGCGCCATGGTGGTGGCCGGGCCGGAGGGGTTCCAGCGCAACGCCTACCGCCGCTTCCACATCCGCGATCCCGAAGCCGCCGGCGACGATTACGCCATGCTGCGCGAGACCTTCACCCGCCGCTTCCACCGCAGCAGCGCGGCAGGCCGCGACTCCGGGCCCGATTCCGCCCAATGGCCCGACCTCGTCCTGATCGACGGCGGACTCGGCCAATTGAATGCGGTGAAGGACGAGCTGGCGATGCTGCAGATCACCGACATCCCGCTGGTCGCCATCGCCAAGGGGCCGGACCGCAATGCCGGGCGCGAACGCTTCTTCCGTCCCGGTCAGCCGCCGCTGACGCTGGAGCCCAACGACCCGGTGCTGCATTTCCTGCAAAGGCTGCGCGACGAGGCCCACCGCACCGCCATCGACAGCCACCGCGCCCGCCGCATGAAGGCGATGTCGCACAGCCGGATCGACGGCATCCCCGGCATCGGCCCGGCCCGCAGGAAGGCGCTGCTGCACCATTTCGGCAGCGCCGCCGCCGTGGCGTCGGCCGGACTGAAGGATCTGGAGGCCACCCCGGGCATCAGCGAAGCGATCGCGCGAAAGCTCTACGAACACTTCCATGGATGAAATTCGGGCACCCAACAAATCAACATCGCAAAGCGCGCGAATACCCCAAGATTTGCAAGCAATGGCAGTGCAACAATTCTGTAACCTGCCATCGAATGGCCATGAATCAGGCAAATATCGACCTGCAAATTTAAGAAAATTAAACAATACTGTGATCGGATAATGTTCCAGCGGGTGTTCCGGATTGCTGATCCGCAATCGCCCGCCTCTTCCGCATCGCGCCGTCTGCATCACGCCTCGCGCAAACCGCCTCCGCTCAGCTCCTAATCGAGGTGAAGAACCATGCTTGCCGACTGGCACATCCAAACCAAGACGGCCGCCGCCGCCGCCGTCGTCGGGCTCTTCTCCATTGTGACGGCCGCCGCCGGCTTCTACGCGCTGGACCGCACCGAAAAGGCTGTCAACGATCTGGTCCGCACCCAGAAGGAACAGCTCGACGCCTTCGACATGCGCATCGACATCGTCGCCCTGAGCCGGATGGAGTATGAGCTGGGCAACGATCCCGCCCAGGCCGCCAGCTTCGCCGGTCAGGCCGACAAGCGGATTGCCGAGATGAAGGACCGGTTGACCGCCCTGGGCAAACGCTCCGATCCCGACCAGATGGCGAAGGTCGATGCGATCCGTGCCGGCTTCAGCGGCTACGAGAAGAACGTCCGGGCCATGCTCGACACCGCCAGAACGGCGGCGGCCAAGGGCGGCGACGAGGGACGCGTGCTGGTGCTGGACGGCCTGAAGGCCAGCCGCGCCGGTCAGATGGCGCTGACGGACGCGGTGAAGGTCTACAACGGCGACGTGTCGAAACGCACCGACGCCGCGGTCACCGACGCGATGGAGCTGGCGCAGGCCATGAAGGCCACGCTGGCGGTCGCCGCGGCGCTGGCGCTTGCCGTCGGTCTGCTGATCTCCATCATGATCTCTCGCATCGGGCTGGTCCTGCCGCTCCGCGCCCTGATCGAGGAGGTGCGGCGGATGGCCGGCGGTGCGCTCGACAAGAGTGTGGAAGGCATCGGCCGCAAGGACGAGATCGGCGAGCTGGCCCGCTCGGTCGAGGGCTTCCGCCAGGATCTGGTCAAGGGCCGCGAGGTCCAGGCCGAGGTCGACCGCCAGCACGAACAGGCGCTTGCCGTCGCCGATCGGCGCGAAGGGCTGCTGCGCGCCTTCGACAGCGCCATCTCTGGCATTCTGCGCGGCGTCGCCTCCGCGGCGACCGAAC
>NZ_BADK01000097.1 GCF_000333595.1 Azospirillum sp. B506 | reverse complement strand
CGAACTGTCGCACCAGTCCGACACGCTGCGGGCTGAGGTCGAGCGATTCCTCGCGCGTGTCCGCGCCGGCTGATCAGGCCTGCAACACTGGAATC
>NZ_BADK01000098.1 GCF_000333595.1 Azospirillum sp. B506 | reverse complement strand
TTCAGCGGATCGCGCGAAGCCATGTCGCGCAAGGCCTCCTCCATGCTCCGCCGTTCGGTGTAGTCGTAGATCCAGGCCAGATTGACGGGGGTGCCCTGGATCACCGCTTGGTTCACCGTGAACAACGTCCAGAACGGTGAGCCGTCCGCGCGCTTGAACTGAACCTCCATGTTGGTGACGCCACCACCGCCGCGCAGCCGCTCCAGCACGCGCAGCCGCTGGTGGCTGTCCAGATAATAGTCGCGGGCGCGGCTGCCGATCAGTTTTCCGCGCGGCAGGCCGATCAGCTCGGCAAAGCGGGTGTTCACGAAGATGATCCGGCCATCGTCGCGACGGGACACTGAGACGCCGATCGGACTCTGTTCGAGGATGGCCTCCAGACGCTCCTCGTTCGGGCGCAGGTCGGTCAACTCGTGGATGGCGCCGACGATGCCGGCCGGTTTGCCCCAATCGTCCCGGAAGGCGGATTTGGTCAGGCTGACCACGCGCATCGCCCCCTCGGCCGTCACGATCGGCGCCTCATACCGGACACTGCCGTCACGTTCCAATACGACCTGATCTTGGCCGACATGCTCCCCGACCACGTCCGGGCTGATCAGCGCAAGGGCGGACTGCTGCAGCATCTCATCGCGGACGAGGCCGGTGAGGCGGGTGAAGGCATCATTGACTGCAATGTAGCGGCCATCGGCGTCCTTGACGAACAGCGGGACCGGCGATGCCTCCAGGAGGGCACCCACCATGGGCATCTCGGAGATCGCAATCTGGGACTCCGGCATCTCGGGTTCCGGATCTCCGCGTTGCAGGCGGCTGTGATGGGCAGCGGCTTCGGCCTCGGCCTGCCGAAACGCCGAATCGACGTCAGTGACGGTCAGCAGACGCAACGCTTCCGCCCCGTCCCCGGTCTCCGGACCACTGGAAGAGACTATCCAGGGGGCCTCCGCCACCGTTACCCAACGGTCGGTCCCATCGTTCCGCAGCGCCAGGCATGCCGGCACCGGGTTCGAAGTCGGTCCGGCGCAATCGGACAAGTCCAAAGAGAACTCACAGAGGCTCCGCCCCGGCAAGCCGCCATGTGCGCAGCCCAACAGGTCATGCAGTGCCGGATTCGCGTGGTGAATGATCCCTGAAGGCGTCACGACGCAAGCCCCGACCGGGAGGCGGTCGAGGATCGACAACGCGGTGTCGCGTTCATCAGGCGCAGAGCGGCCCGAGATCATTGCCATGCAACCCCGAACCGGCATGGCCGAATGTAATCCATGGACTTACTATTCCCCATAGCACCAACCCCCTCCGACTCGGTCGAAGTGGAAGGGTCTGACTTCTAAGAACGGTTGAGCGTATAAAATTCTCTACGATTGTTCAAGAAGCTGACATTTTGCAAGGTTGCATGGCCCAATTTTTATCCCATCCTGGTCCGGTATGGCGCCGTTGACGAAGCTGTTGTGCAAGCCGTTGCCACGCCTCGTCGGTTCCCGGTAATCCGAAGCGCAGCCAATCGGACCGGTGCTCGAACCGGCGCACCAGGATTCCGGCCTCGCCCAGTGCACGATACAGCGCGGGCGCGCATGGCTCCTCCACCAGGCGGAACAGCTCGGTGCCGCCGGCAACCTGCAGACCGCTCTCCCCCAGCAACCGGTCCAGCTCCGCCGCGGCATCCGCCAGACGGTTGCGCATCGACGCGATCCAGCCTCGGTCTGCGAGGGCCGCGGTGGCGATGGCCAGTCCGGGTCCGGAGACCGCCCAGGGTCCGATTGCCTCGCGCAATGCCGCCGCCAGATCGGTGGGGGCCAGCGCGATGCCCAGCCGCAGCCCTGCCAGTCCGAAAAACTTGCCGAAAGACCGCAGAATCACCAGCCCCGGCCGCCCGGCGCAGCCGGCGACACTATCCTCCGGCCGCATGTCGGTGAAGGCCTCGTCCACCACCAGCCAACCGCCGCGGGCCTCCTGCACCGCGGCCAGCTCCAACAGCAAGGCGGGCGGCAGGCGCCGGCCATCGGGATTGTTGGGGTTGACAACGACCAACACGTCCGCAGCAGCCACCTCCCCCACCGTCCGGACGTCATGGCCGGCCAGCGCCCAGCACCGGGCATGCTCGGCGTAGGTCGGCCCCAGGACTGCCACGCTGCCCGGCGCCCGCAGCCTCGGCAACAGTTGGATCAGCGCCTGCGACCCCGACGCCGCGGCCACCACATCCGCCGAGGGCGCTCCATAGCAGGCGGCGGCCGCCGTGCGCAGCGCCGCCTCCTCGCCGCGGCCGGGCAGGCGGGTCCAGGCCTCCTGCGGCACCTGTGGCAGCGGTGAATAGGGCCAGGGATTGATCCCGGTGGAAAGGTCGATCCACGGCTCAGGCGCACCGGGAAAGGCGGCGCGGGCGCCATCCAGGTCTCCGCCGTGCAGCAGGACGCCCCCTATGGCATATCCCTGCCCCGGGGCTACGCCCGTGCCTTGCTGGTCCGGCACGCGCGGCTTGGTCGCCGGGCTGTCTTCGGCCATGATCCCGCCTCTTCCTTTCCACCGTCGCGCGGCCAGCGGGCCGCCCCATTGCCTGGAACGTCCCTGCCGTGCCGCTGCATCCCTTCCTGCTCGCCGCCGCGCTCATCATTGAAGCGGTGGCCGGCTATCCCGACCCACTCTACGCCCGTATCCGTCACCCGGTCGTATGGATCGGTGCGCTTATCGCTCAGCTTGACGGCGCACTCAACCGTGAGACCGACGGTTTCGACCGCCGCAAGCTGTTTGGTGTGCTGGCCGTGTTGGTGCTCCTGCTGACGGTGGGGGGAATCGCGGTGGCGGTTGCCTGGGCGTGCCGGCTTCTGCCCTTCGGCTGGCTGATCGAGGCGATGCTGGCCTCCTCGCTGCTGGCGCAGCGTAGCCTGCACGACCATGTGGCGGCCGTCGCCAAGGGCTTCCGCACCGGCGGGCTGGAGGGCGCGCGCAAGGCGGTGTCGATGATCGTCGGCCGCAACCCGGCGACGCTCGACGAACCGGCCGTCGCCCGCGCCGCCGTCGAAAGCCTTGCCGAGAATTTCTCCGACGGCGTGGTGGCACCGGCCTTCTGGCTTCTGGTCGGCGGGTTGCCTGGGCTGGCGCTCTACAAGGCGGTCAACACCGCGGACAGCATGATCGGCCACCGCACCCCGCGGCACGAGGCGTTCGGCTGGGCGGCAGCGCGGCTGGACGATCTGATCAACCTGCCGGGTTCTCGCCTGACCGCCCTGCTGCTGGTGGGGGCCGCCTGGATGACCGGCGGTGCCGACGCGCGGCAGGCTTGGACGTCGGTCCGGCAGGATGCACACCGCCACCGCTCTCCCAATGCCGGTTGGCCGGAAGCGGCGATGGCGGGGGCGCTGGATCTGCGGCTGGGCGGGCCGCGGGTCTATGGCCGGACGCGAATCGAGGATGTCTGGCTCGGCGCCGGGCGCACCGCCGCCACCCCGGAAGACATAGGCCGGGCTCTGGCTCTCTACCGCCGCGCCTGCGCCCTGCTGATTGCCGGCGCGCTGGTGCTGGCCATTCTGGGCTGATCCCTTACCCGCGCCCCGACTGCCGCACCAGCAGAGACAGGCGCCGGCCCACCCGCTGCGCGAAGAGGCTGATGGCGTTCAGCATCCCGCGGGCGGCGCGGACCGCCGCCGTCTCCTTCAGCCAGGCCAGCCAGGCTATCACCCGACCATAACCCCAGGCAAACCAGCCGATGGTCAGCAGCTTCGGCTTGGCGATGTGGAACAGCCGCTCCACCAGGGTGATCTTGACCACTTCCGCCCCGACGATCACGGCGGCACCGGCAATCGGGCGGCCGGTAGCGAACAGCCATGCACCGGCCGGTTTGGCCGGCTCCAACACCGCCAGCGGCACGATGACGAGGATCAGGGACGGATAAGGAGCCAACCCCGCCACCCACCGGCCGATCCGCGCGAACAGCGGCAAGCGCGCGATCCGGCCGACAAGGCGCCGAACCACCCAGTAGGCCAGCGCGTCGAGGAGGAAGTAGGCGACCGCAAACAGCGTCGCGACCGGGCGCAACAGGCGGGACAGCAGCCGACGCGGCTGCGCCAGCCGTTCGGAGGAGGCGGGACGGTCCTGTGCCCCGGGGGGGGGAGTGCTGTTCATTCGAAATATTCCGCCGGAGGTTCTACGTCCCTGTCTACCACGAAGGCGAGCCTTTCGTTGGAGGGAAGGGGCTGGCACCTTGACCCGAATTGTTCCTGTACACGCACGAACGAGTCTGCTCCTTCCGCGAAATCCTCCACACACCAAAGCCAAGTCGACCGTGCCCGGCCATTACGACCCCCTTCTCGTCGCACTCTCCTATGCGATCGCCGTGTTCGGCGGTTATGTGGCGCTGGATCTCGCCCAGCATTCCCGGATCGGCACAACCGGCCGGCCCTTTGCGTCCGACCTGCACGGTGCGTCCCGCTGCAGCAGGTGCGACCATCGACGCCTTGCCGGTGCGGCCCTGGCCTTGGGAGCTGGAATCTGGTCGATGCATTTCATCGGCATGCTTGCCTATCGCAGCGACATTCCCATCGGCTACGATGCCGGGCTTACGGCATTATCCTTCCTGCTGGCCGTCGGGGTTTCCGGGGCGGGTCTGTTCGCCGTGGCACGCGGCCGGCCTAGCCGCTTTACGCTGCCGATCGCGGGAACACTCACCGGACTCGGCATTGTTGTCATGCATTATGTGGGGATGGCGGGCATGCGCATGGACATGGACCTGTCATACGACGCGGGTCTGGTCGCCGTCTCCGTGGCGGTCGCGATCGTTGCCTCGACCGCCGCCCTGTGGCTGGCCTTCCGGACCAGCCGCCCGCTGCAGCGCGCCGCCGGCGCCGTGCTGCTGGGGCTGGGGGTGGTGACGATGCACTATACCGGCATGGCCGCCGCCGGAATGGAACCGGTGACGGAGTTGAGCGCCGCAACCATCGGGGTTGCCGATGCGAACCGGACCGTCCTGCCCCGCGCGGCGTCCCATTCCGGCCAGGGGATTGCCATCTCGTCCACCCTGTTGGCAATCATGACGGGGGCGGGGACTCTGCTGCTGCTGTCGCTGGCGATGCTGTCCTCGCTGCTCGACCGCCGGCAACAGGCGGAGCAGTCTGCGGAACAGGAGGCGCGCTATCGCGCGATCGTCGACACCGCAGTCGACCCCATCATCCTGATTGATGACCGCGGCACCGTCGAGTCCTTCAACCACGCGGCGGAAAAGACCTTCGGCTACCGTGCCGAGGAGGTGATCGGGCGCAACGTCAACATGCTGATGCCGGAACCCTACCGCAGCGCCCATGACAGTTATCTCGAACGCTACCACCGGACGGGAGAACGGCGGATCGTCGGCATCGGCCGCGAGGTCTTGGGCCTGCGCAAAGACGGTTCGACCTTCCCGCTCGACCTGTCGGTCGGCGAATGGCGGGTCGGCAAGCGTCGCATGTACACCGGCATCATGCGCGACATCACCGCCCGCAAGGCGGCGGAGGACGCGATTCTGCGCGCCCGCGACGAGGCGGAAGCGGCCAGGGTCGAGGCAGTGAACGCACGCGACGACGCCCAGCGCGCCGACCGTGCCAAGACCAAGTTCCTGGCCGCCGCCAGCCACGACCTGCGCCAGCCCCTGCAATCGCTGTTCTTCTTCGCCCACGCCCTATCGGACAAGCTGGAGAATCACCCGACATCCCCGCTGCTCGCCAGCATGACCGACTCGCTGAACGGCCTGCGGGTGATGTTGGACAGCCTGCTGGACGTCTCGCGACTCGATGCCGGCGTGGTGAAACCAAGCGTCACCGACTTTGCGATCGGCCCGCTGCTGGACAGGCTGGCGGAGGAATACCGCATCCGTGCCGCGGAATCGGGGCTGATCCTGCGCCATGTGCCGACGTCCGGCTGGACCAGCAGCGACCCCGCCCTGCTGGAGCGCATCCTGCGCAACCTGATCGAAAACGCCATCCGCTACACCGAGCGCGGCCATATCCTGATCGGTTGCCTGCATCGCGGCAGCACCCTGCGGCTGGCGGTGCTGGACCAGGGGATCGGCATCCCCGCAGACCGGACGCAGGACATCTTCCAGGAGTTCACCCAGCTCGCCAATCCCGAACGGGACCGGCGCAAGGGCCTGGGGCTTGGGCTGGCCATCGTGCGGCGGCTGGCCGGGCTTCTGCACCATGAGGTGGCCGTCCGCTCCACCCCCGGCCGTGGCAGCGGCTTCTTCCTCGATTTGCCGGCAGCGGTGCCGCGTCCGATCCCGAAGCCCGTGCGCATTCCGACCGAGCTGCCGGATGCCAAGGGTCTCATCGTGGTCGTGGACGACGACACCATCATCCTGCTGAGCATGCGGGCGATGCTGGAGGAATGGGGCTACGAGGTGGTCGCCGCGGTGTCCGCGGACGAAGCCATCGCCTCGCTGCTGAATCTTGGACGCCAGCCGGCGATGATCGTCGCCGACTACCGCCTGCGCGAAGGGCGGACTGGGGTGGAGGCGATCCGCGACATCTACGGCGTTTGCGGCGTGCGCGTCCCTGCCGTGGTGCTGACCGGCGACACCGATCCCGCCCGCATCGCCGAGGTCCAGCGCAGTGGCCACCGCCTGGTCCACAAACCGGTCTCCGCACCGATGCTGCGCGAAATCCTCAGCGCGTCGGCGTAAGGCGCCTGTCCCCCGAAGGCGCCGCAACAAGGTTAAAAAAGCACCCGACTCCACCGAAGCAACCCTGGACGCGCCGGCGGCCGGGAGACTAGCATCCGCCACCCGCAAAAGCCCCCCGGCGGCCTCCGCCTGTCGCCACCTTCCCTTCTCTTCCACGGACCGTGATGCTGCGCCGTTCCCTGATCCGCGCCGGCGAGACCTGCGCCTTCCACCTCCGCGCCGCTTTGGCGCGTGCGCTGTCCCGCCCGGCTCCGCCCGCTGCTCCGCCTTGTGCGGGCTATCCGGCAGCGTCCCAACAGCCGCAGCAGCCACCGGTTCAATATCCCGGAGGCCAGTATCCGGGAGTCCCCTATCCCCACCCGCCCTATCCGCAGGCGCAACAGCAGCAGGTCTATCCGCAAAACTCCCATCCGCCCGGAACCTATCCACCTGCTGCCTATCCCATGGGCGTGCAGCCGCCGGATCAGCCCTTTGCGCAGCAACCGGGCACGCCTTACACCATGCGCCGGTGCAGGAATGCCCCTCGGTCGTCCGCCCTATCGTCCCCGCCTGCGGCTTCCGCGCGGGCGCTGGGGCAAGGTCGCGGCCGTCGTCGGCGTGCTGGTGCTGGTTCCGCCGGTCGGTCTGCTGGGCGCCTATTGGTGGATGCGGGCACAGCAGCCGCAGACCAGCGGATCGGTCGCCATTCCCGGAACCGGCGCTCCCGCGGAGGTCGTCCGTGACAAACAGGGCATCGTCCACATCTTCGCCGCGACCGAACGCGACGCCTACCGGGCGCTGGGCTATGCCCACGCCCAGGATCGGCTGTGGCAGATGGAAACGATGCGCCGGGCCGGTGCCGGCCGGCTGGCCGAACTGATCGGCACCAAATACGGCGACTTCGCGCTGCGCACTGACCGGTTGATGCGCACGCTGGGTGTCCGCCGTGCGGCGGAGGCGATGGCCGCCACCCTGTCGCCCGACACCCGCGCAGCCTTCGAGGCCTATGCAGAGGGCGTGAACGCCTATCTCGCCACCCGGTCCGAAGGGCTGCCGGTCGAGTTCCAGCTTCTGCGCCACACGCCGGAGCCGTGGACCGTCGCCGACAGCCTGGTCTGGGTCAAGCTGATGGCGTTGAAGCTGTCCGCCAACTACCGCGACGAGCTGTTCCGCTCCCGCGTGCTGGAGCGGCTGTCGCCGCAACAGGTCGACGACCTGTTCCCGCCCGATGCTCCCGGCGCCCCCACCACGCTGGCGAGCGACCTGCGCGGCATGGATCTGCAGGAAGCCGTGCGCCGTACCCTGGCGGCCCTGCCGCAGATGGGCTTCGACACCGCCTCGAACGAATGGGTCCTGACCGGCGCCCGCACCACCACCGGCAAACCAATCCTGGCCAACGATCCGCATCCGGAGCTGGAGGCGCCGATCCTCTGGTACCTCGCCCGCATCGTGACGCCCGGTTTCACCGTCACCGGCGCCACCGTGCCCGGCGTGCCGCTGACCATCCTCGGCCATAACGGCACGGTCGCCTGGGGTTTCACCACCACACATGGCGATACCCAGGATTTGTTCGTCGAGAAGCCGGATCCGCAGGACCCCGCCCGCTACCTGACACCCGACGGCAGCCAGCCCTTCGAGACACGGGCCGAAACCATCGCCATTGCCGGCGAGGCCCCACAGACGCTGACCGTGCGCAGCACTCGGCACGGCCCGGTCATCTCCGACCTGGACGCCGCACCGGCGGGAGGAACCGCGCCGGTGCTGGCGCTCTCCTTCCCCGGCCTCGCCGAAGACGACACGAGCGCCGAGGCGCTCTACCGCCTGAACCATGCCGGGTCGGCGGAGGGCGTGCGCGACGCTCTGCGCCTGCATGTCGCCCCGCAGCAGAACATCGTCTATGCCGACGTGACCGGCGAGGTCGGCTTCATCACCGCCGGCCGGGTTCCGATCCGCCGCAAGGGCGACGGCCGCGTGCCGGTTCCGGGCTGGACCGGCGAGTATGACTGGACCGGCTTCCTGCCCTATTACGCGCTGCCGCAGGCGGTGAATCCGCCGACCGGCCAGTTCGTCAACGCCAACAATGCGGTGGTCGGTCGCGACTATCCCTATCGCCTCGCCACCGAATGGCCGGATCCCTCCCGCGCCAAGCGCATCGTCGAGATGCTGGGCAGCGGGCGCCATTCGGTCGAGGATGTGGCCCGGCAGCAGATGGACATCGTCTCCCTGCCTGCCCGCGATTTCCTGCCGGAGCTGCTGAAGTATCCGACCCCGCCCGGCCTTGCCAGCGATGCGGCAACCCTGCTGCGCAACTGGGACGGGCGGATGGACCGCAACCGGCCGGAACCGCTGATCTTCACCGCCTGGCTGCGCGAGCTGGTCCGCGCGGTCTTCGCCGACGAGCTGGGTCCGGACTTCGACGCCTACTGGGACCTGCGGCCGGAGGCGCTGCGCCATGTCCTGAAGGAGCGGCCGGACTGGTGCGACGATGTCACCACGCCGCAGAAGGAAAGCTGCGCCGACATGATCGGCCGTTCGCTGGAAGCGGCGGTCGGACAACTGGCCGAGCGTCACGGTTCCACTCCCAAGAACTGGCGCTGGGGCGACGACCACACGGCGGCTCTGGCCCATCGGATGCTCAGCCGCGTCCCGCTGATCGGCGGCAGGGCCGACCTGTCGGTGGAAGCCGACGGCGACTTCTTCACCGTCAATCGTGGGTCGACCGCCATCCGCGATCCGGGGAATCCATTCCGCGATGTCCAGGGTGCCGGATTCCGTGCGGTCTATGATCTGGCCGATCTCGACAACTCCCGATTCGTGATCGCCACCGGCCAGTCCGGCAACATCTGGTCCCGCCACTGGGGCGATCTGGTCCCCCTGTGGCGCGAAGGCGGTTCGTTGCGTCTGGCCGGCGACCGTGGCACGCTGGTCTCGGCAGGGGCGGAGGTGCTGACACTCACACCACGCAACACCGGGGCAAACAGCAAATGACGATAACTCTGGAGGACGTGCGCGCTGCGGCGGCGCGCATCGCGGGGCATCTGTCCCGGACGCCCACGGTTCCGGCGCCCCGCCTGGGGGACATGGCGGGGTGCCGGATGCATGTGAAGCTGGAGAACCTGCACGCCACCTCCTCCTTCAAGGAGCGGGGCGCGCTGAACAAGCTGCTGTCGCTGGGCGAGGCGGAGCGCCGCGCCGGCGTCATCGCCATGTCCGCCGGCAACCACGCCCAGGCGGTGGCCTGCCACGCGACGCGGCTGGGCATCCGCTCGACCATCGTCATGCCCGCCTTCACCCCTTTTACAAAGGTGGAGCGCACGGAGAATCTGGGCGCCACCGTCGAACTGCATGGCGAAACCCTGAGCGAGGCCGCCGCCTTCGCCCATGACCTCGCCGCGCGCGACGGGCTGACCTTCGTCCATCCCTATGACGACCCGCTGGTCGCCGCGGGCCAGGGCACGGCGGCGCTGGAACTGCTGGAGGATGTGCCGGACCTCGACGTCCTGGTGATCCCGGTCGGCGGCGGCGGACTGATCTCCGGCATGGCGACGGCGGCCAAGGCCCTGCGTCCGGACCTGGAGATCGTCGGGGTGCAGTGCAGCCTCTATCCGGCGGTGCGTCAGGCGCTGGCCGGCCTGCCGATCACCTGCGGCGGGGCCACGGTCGCCGAAGGCATCGCGGTGAAGGCGCCCGGCGCCCTGACCCTGCCGATCATCCGCTCCCTGGTCGACGATGTGGTGGAGGTGGGCGAGGCGCGGCTGGAGGAAGCGGTCTACCGCCTCGCCACCGTGCAGAAGCAGGTCGCCGAGGGCGCCGGCGCCGCAGCGCTCGCCGCCGTTCTGGATGAGCCGGAGCGCTACCGCGGCCGCAGGGTCGGCATCGTGCTGTCCGGTGGCAACATCGACTCCCGCATCATGGCGCAGGTGCTGATGCGCGGGCTGGTCCATGAGGGCCGCATCGTCCGCCTGCGCATCGGCATCACCGATGCCCCCGGCGCGCTGGCCCGCGTCACCCGCCTGCTGGGCGAGGCCGGGGCCAACATCGTCGAGGTCCACCACCAGCGCCTGTTCCACAATGTGCCGGTGAAGATGGCAGAGGTCGACGTGGTGCTTGAAACCCGCAACCAGACCCATGTGGATGCACTGATCGCCCGCATGACGGACGCCGGCTATCCGACCAGCCTGATGATGGAGGTGGGGTAGTCCCCCACCCCTTCAGATGCTGTAATTGTCCGCGATCTCCGAGCGCAGCTGCTCCACCTGATCGCGGAACACCGAGCCGTCCCGCCCGGCCATGTTGCGCACGTCGCGCACCACGCGGGCGGGGGTGCCGCCCAGCACGATGATGCGGTCGGCCAGATGCACCGCCTCTTCCAGGTCATGAGTGACGAACAGAACGGTCTTGCCGGTTTCCTGATGGATGCGGCGAAGCTCGTCCTGCAGATTGTGGCGGGTGATGGCGTCGAGCGCGCCGAACGGCTCGTCCATCAGCAGGATGTCCGGGTCCACCGCCATGGCGCGGGCAATGCCGATGCGCTGGCGCTGGCCGCCCGACAGCTCGTAGGGCCAGCGCCGGGCATAGCCGTCCAAGCGGACGAGCTTCAGCGCGGCCTCGGCCCGGCGGCGGCGCTCGTCGCGGCTGACCGGCAGGCCCTCCAGCCCAAACTCCACATTGCGGATCACCCGGCGCCAGGGCAGCAGGCGGGAATCCTGGAACACCAGCCCGACCGGGCGATGGCCGGGACGCTGGTCCTGATGGATGGTGACGCCGCCGCTGCGCGCGCTGTGCAGGCCTGCGACGACGCGCAGCAGCGTCGACTTGCCGACGCCCGACGGACCGACGATGGCGACGAAGCTGCCGCGCTCGACCGACAGGTTGACGTCGACCAGCACCGGTGGCGCATCCTTGCCATAGCCGATGGAGACGTCCTGAAGGTCGATGACCGACGCGGCCGCGGTCTTGGAAAGGGTCACCGCTGCCATGAGAGCACCCGCGACTGAACTTGCATGAACAGGAAATCCGACACGCCGTAGAGCAGCGCGATGGTGACCATGTAGAGCACGACGATGTGGGTCGCCAGCAGGCCCGACGCCTCCATCATCCGCATGCCGAGGCCGGATATGCCGAACAGCTCTGCCGCGACAACGGTCATCCAGCCCTGGCCCAGCCCGGCGCGCAGGCCCGACAGAATGCCCGGCAGGGCGCCCGGCAGGATGATCTTGAACAGGCGCGGGATCAGCCCGCCCTGACCGAAGGCATAGCCCAGCTCGATCAGATCCTTGTCCACCCCGCGCACTGCGGCATAGCTGGCGTAATAGTTGATCCAGAACACCGTCAACGCGATCAGGAAGGATGCAGCCCCCTCGCTGACGCCGAACCAGATGATGGCGAACGGGATCCAGGCGATGGCCGGAATCGGGCGCAGCATGCGCACGACCCAGGCCTGGAAGGCGTCCCACTTGCCCCACAGCGCCGCCGCCGTGCCGAACGACACGCCAAGGAAAGTGCCCAGCGACAGCCCGACCAGATAGTGCGACAGGCTGGCCAGCACCATGGCCTGCCAGGTGCCGCTCTTGAACTCGGTCAGGAAGGCGGCGGGCACCGCGCTCGGCGACGGCAGCAGCCGCGCCGGCACGATGCCACTGCGCGCCACCGCTTCCCACGCCAGCAGGAAGACGATGACGCCCAGCGCCGACAGAGCGATCTTGTTATAGGTCTTCATCGGCTTGTCGATGTCCTCAGGCCAGGTCGTCTTACTTGACGGCGGCGTCGTAGAAGCTGAAGTCGAAGGCCTCGGCCACCGGAATCGTCTCGCTGGCCGAACCGATCTCCTTGGTGAAGGCCATCATCTGCTCGACCGCCGGAACGACCTTGTGCGGATCGGCCACGAATTTCGACCCCGGCCCCTTGAAGGCGGCCTCCAGGGTCGCCGGCTCCATCAGCCCCTTGCCGAGATAGTTGTTCACGATCTTGGCGGAACCGGCCGGATCCTTGGCGATCAGCTCGACCGCGCGGATGTGGGCCTTGACCAGCGCCTTGATGGCCTCGGGGTTCTTCTTCAGCACCTCCGCCCGGGCGGCGACGACCGTGCCGGGCTGGTCCGGGAACATCTGCGCGCCGGTGGCAAGCAGGGCGACGTTCGGATCCATCTGCTGGGTGACGGTCACCGTCGGCTCGCGGATGGTGGCGGCGTCGAGCGCGCCGGCCAGCAGGGCCTGCTGCGTCTTCTCGATGCCCATCGGTACCAACTCCACATCGGTCGGATCGACCTTCACCACCTTGAACAGCCAGTGCTTCAGCACGGTGTCGGGGACGGAACCCGGCGGCTGGGTGCCGATCTTCGGCTTGCGACCGGTGTCGGCGGCGAATTTCTTGAACGACTCCGCGGTCGGGGTGGTCCCCACCGCCTTGGCAAAGGGACCGCGGGCGGCGACCACCATCTCCTCCACCGCCGAATTGGCGATGACCGAGATGTCGGCACCCTTGGTGCGGGCGACCAGCACGGGAGCGACGCCGGCATAGAGCAGGTCGATCTGGCCGGCGGCCATCGCCTGGATGGCGTGCGGGCCGGACTCGAAGCGGGTCAGCTTCAGCGTGATCCCGGCATCCTTGGCCCAACCCTGACCATCGACGATGAACAGCGGCGAGGCGGCGAGGATGGGAATGTAGCCGATCTCCAGCTTCACCGGATCGGCGGCGCGCACGGTGCCGGGCATCGCGGCGGCAGCCGTTCCAAGGGCGATCAGGGCGGCAAGAGTGGTGCGGCGGGTCAAGCGGAGCATCGGATCGTCCTCGGCTAAGGTTCCGACGCTATTTAGCACGGTTGTCCGGATGGAGAAGAGGGATTTTCACATAACAGGGAAAGGGAATTCACCATATAACACAAAAAATTCGTCCAATTACCGTGCGAAGACCGCCCGAAGCCGCGGAATTTGTGGGTTCGACGCAGTTGGGACGGTTGGCCCTCAGGTCTCCGTCAGCAGGTAGAGCGACACGCCGCACAGTGATACGCCGACCATCAGGATCACCATGGCGATGCGTGTCCAGAGCGAAATGTGCGAATCGAGCGGTTCGAGGAGATCGTCGTCATCCATCGTCGGGCTTCCGTCGCTGTGGGGGAGCCGGCGGGGACAATCCGCCGGTTCTCGGTGACGCTAAGCGTTACCGGTGCCGTGTTGCGGCCATGTGTCCCGCGGACCGTCTTGTGTAACGGTTGGTAACGGTCCCCCGGTCGCTGTGGACAGGGCATTACAGGCAGGCTGCTACAGCCCCTCCACCACGATCATCTTGAAGTCCGCCGCGTCGCGCCGGGCCTCACGCGCCTTGCGGTACTCCGGGCTGTCATAGAAGGCCTTGGCGGTCATCATGTCAGGGAATTCCAGGATGACGATGCGGTTGGGCTGCCAGCCCCCCTCCAGCACCGCCGTCTCGCCGCCGCGGCTGAGAAAGCGCCCGCCATTCCTGGCGATCGCATCGGGTGTCAGCGACTTGTAGATCTCGTACGCCACAGGATCGGTCACGCGAACGTCGGCGATGATGTAGGCGGTCATGGCTTCTGCGTCCTCTCTTGTCGTTATCGGCCCAAAAGAAACGGGCGCGGGAAGCCTCGCCTCCCGCGCCCGGTTCGGTCAACCGCAGTGGACGCCGATCAGGCTTCCATCGCCTTGACGACCTCTTCGGTGACCTTCTTGGCGTCGCCGAACAACATCATCGTATTGGGACGGAAGAACAGCTCGTTCTCGACGCCGGCATAGCCGGCGGCCATGCCGCGCTTGATGAAGAACACCGTCTTCGCCTTCTCCACGTCGAGGATCGGCATGCCGTAGATCGGGCTCGACGGGTCGGTCTTGGCGGCGGGGTTGGTCACGTCGTTGGCGCCGATGACGAAGGCCACGTCGGCCGTGCCGAAGTCGCGGTTGATGTCCTCCAGCTCGAACACCTCGTCATAGGGCACGTTGGCTTCGGCCAGCAGCACGTTCATGTGACCGGGCATGCGGCCCGCCACCGGGTGGATGGCATACTTCACGTCGACACCCTCATGCTTCAGCACATCGGCCATCTCGCGCAGAGCATGCTGCGCCTGGGCGACCGCCATGCCATAGCCGGGGACGATGATGACCGACTGGGCGTTCTTCATGATGTAGGCGGCATCTTCGGCCGAGCCGGCCTTGACCGAGCCTTGCGGACCCTTGGCGGGACCTCCCGCCGCGGCAGCCTCGCCGCCGAAGCCGCCGAGGATAACGTTGAAGATCGAGCGGTTCATGCCCTTGCACATGATGTAGGACAGAATCGCACCCGAGGATCCCACCAGCGCGCCGGTGATGATCAGCAAATTGTTCTGCAGGGTGAAGCCGATGCCGCAGGCCGCCCAGCCGGAATAGCTGTTCAGCATCGAGATGACCACCGGCATGTCGGCGCCGCCGATCGGCAGGATCAGCAGGAAGCCGAGCGACAGCGCCACCAGGATGATCAGCCACATGGCTGCGGTCGAGTTGGACTGCACCAGCCAGATGATCAGGATGACGGTCAGCACGCCGAGCGCCGCATTCAGCGGGTGCTGCATCGGGAAGACCAGCGGCTTGCCGGTGACCAGCCCCTGGAGCTTGGCGAAGGCGACGATGGAGCCGGTGAAGGTGATCGCACCGACCGCGGTGCCCAGCGCCATTTCGACCAGCGAACCCTTGGCGATGGCGCCCGGCAGGCCGATGCCGTAGGCCTCGGGCGAGTAGAAGGCGGCGAGCGCCACGAAGACGGCGGCCAGACCGACCAGCGAGTGGAAGGCGGCGACCAGCTGCGGCAGCGCCGTCATCTCGATCTTCTTGGCGACGACATAGCCGATGGCGCCGCCGATGGCGATGCCGAGCACGATCATCCAATAGGACTGGACGATGGGCGAGGCCAGCGTGGTCAGGATGGCAATGGTCATGCCGACCATGCCGTAGATGTTGCCCTGGCGCGAGGTCTCCGGGCTGGACAGCCCGCGCAGCGCCATGATGAAGCAGATGGAGGCGACGAGATAAAGAAGGGCCGACAAGGTTTCCATGGTCTTACTTGCCCTTCTTCTTGAACATGGAGAGCATGCGCTGGGTCACCAGGAAGCCGCCGAAGATGTTGACGGACGCCAGGATGACGGCGAGGAAGCCGAGGACCTTGGAAAAGTCGATACCGGCCGGTCCGGCGGCGACCAGCGCGCCGACGATGATGACCGAGGACACGGCGTTGGTGACGGCCATCAGCGGCGAATGCAGGGCCGGGGTGACGCGCCAGACGACGTAATAGCCGACGAAGCAGGCGAGTACGAGCACCGTCAGGCCGGTGACGAAGAAGTTGCCATGGCCGCCGGCCGCCTCGGCGGCGGGCTGCGCCGCGTGCGCGACCTGGGCGGCCAGCTGGTCGGCCTGCTGGCCGAGCGCCGCGAGGTTCGCCTTCAGCTCGGCAATACGGGCGGACAGTTGGGTCTGATCCATTGCGGTAAGTCTCCTCGGGCGCCCGGTCAGCCGGCGAAGGCGGGGTGGACAACGGCGCCGTCGCGGGTCAGCGCGATGGCCTTGACGATCTCGTCGTCCCAGTTGACGGCCACACCCGTCTCCTTGCCGTGCAGCGACGTCAACAGCGCCAGCAGGTTCTTGGCGTAGAGCAGCGAGGCGCTCTCGGCGATGCGGCTGGCGTAGTTGGCGTGGCCGACGATCTTCACGCCGTTGGCCGTGGTCACCACCTCGCCCAGCCTGGCGCCCTCGACATTGCCGCCCTGCTCCACCGCCAGATCGATCAGCACCGAACCGGGCTTCATCGACGCCACATGCTCCGCCGTCACCAGGATCGGCGCCTTGCGGCCGGGGATCAGCGCGGTGGTGATGACGATGTCCTGCTTCTTGATGTGCTCGGCGACCAGGGCCGCCTGCTGGCGCTTGTAGTCGTCGGACATCTCCTTGGCGTAGCCGCCGGCAGTCTCGGCCTGCTTGAATTCGTCGTTCTCGACCGCGACGAAGCTGCCGCCCAGCGACTGCACCTGCTCCTTCACCGCCGGGCGCACGTCGGTGGCCGAGACGATGGCGCCGAGGCGCTTGGCGGTGGCGATGGCCTGCAGGCCGGCGACGCCGACGCCCATGATGAAGGCACGGGCCGGCGGCACGGTGCCGGCGGCGGTCATCATCATCGGGAAGGCGCGGCCATACTCGCTGGCGGCATCGACGACGGCCTTGTAGCCGGCGAGGTTGGCCTGGGAGGACAGCACGTCCATGACCTGGGCGCGGGTGATGCGCGGCATGAACTCCATGGCGAAGGCGTTCACGCCGGCATCGGCATAGGCCTTCACATGGTCGCGGCTGTTGTAGGGATTGAGGATGGCGAACAGCAGTGCGCCCTTGCGGATCAGCGCCAGTTCATCCTCGCCACCTTCCGCGGCGATCAGCGGCCGCTGGACCTTCAGCACGATGTCGGCATCGGCCAGCGCAGACGCGGCATCGGCGGCGATGGCGGCCCCCGCCGCCTCATAGGCGGCGTCGGTGATGCTGGAACCGAGACCGGCCCCGCTCTCCACCACCACGTCCAGTCCCAAACCCTTCAGTTTCTTCACCGTTTCCGGTGAGGCGGCCACGCGAAGTTCGCCCGCACGTCGCTCCTTTGGAATGGCGACTTTCATTAGATAAAACTCCCCTGCCTCAAATACGCCGATCCCGGCATCCCCCATGGGTTATCGGCACAGACGACGCGCATACATGCCGGATCCATGTGACTTTGTGAAGCCGAACCCATCGATGGTAATACCAGCCTATAGGGTGCGCCGCAACAAAGGGAATGGCTGAGCAGGGGCATCGTACGATTGTTTCATGCAATAAGACAAATCAGCCACGTGCTGTTCAAACTCCGGCGGCGGTTACGCTTGTACAAAAGAATTACCGCGACCCGATGACGCAGCCGGACCTCTGCCGTGCAGCAGCCTTGCGTCCTTGCGGAGCATCGCTGGCTTGCCATTCTTCCCGCCCGCCGATATTGTCCCGCCCCGTTCCCGAACACCCCCATCGTTTGAGGTTTTAGCCATGTCCGACGTCGGCGGCATCGCGGCGGATCGCCTGAAGTCCTTCGTCGAGCGCATCGAGCGTCTCGAAGAGGAAAAGCGCGGTCTGCAGGAAGACATCAAGGAGGTCTACGCCGAGGCGAAGGGCACCGGTTTCGACACCAAGATCATCCGGCAGATCATTCGCCTGCGTAAAATGGACAAGGCCGACCGCCAAGAGCAGGAAGCCATCCTGGAACTCTACAAGGAAGCTCTGGGCATGGTGGAGTGACCGGTTTCCCGGTCACTCAACAACCTCGGGATTTACCGAAGCGGCGGCCCCTTCAGGCCGCCGCTTCGCGTTCCGGCACCCCGCCGACACGCCCGGCCAGCCGGTCCATCACGTTGGCGATCAGCGCCAACCCCGTCCCGCCACTGGTTGCACCGTCCAGCGTCAGGATCGATTCGGGATGGAACTGAACCGCGGCCAGCGGCAGCGTCCGGTGCTCGATCGCCATCACCGTTCCGTCCTCCGTCTCCGCCGTCACCTGCAACTCCGGCGGCAGGCTGTCACGCCGCGCCACCAGGGAATGGTAGCGGCCCGCCCGCATTCCCTGCAGTACCCCCTCGAACAGCCTGCCACCCTGGTGACGCAGGACGGAGGCCTTGCCGTGCATCGGCTCCGGCAGGCGGTCCAGCGTCGCGCCGAAATGCTCGGCCATGCCCTGCAGCCCAAGGCAGACGCCGAACACCGGCACGCCGAGGTCGAGCGCCGCCTGCACGCTGCCGCCGACATCGAAATCGGCCGGCCGGCCCGGTCCCGGCGACAGCACCAGCAGGTCGGGCGGGTCGTTGCGCAGGGCGGCACGCGCATGGGTGTGGCGCAGGGTCGTCACGCTGGCGCCGGTCTGGCGGAAATAATCGGCCAGCGTGTGGACGAAGCTGTCGTCATGGTCGACCAGCAGCACCCGCCTTCCCTCCCCGCTCCGCCGGGAGCTTTGGACCACCGACAGGCGCGGACCTGCCCGCTCGCCCTGCACCGCGTCGAGGAAGGCCGACGCCTTCAGGCGGCATTCGGCGTCCTCCGCATCCGGATCGCTGTCGGACAACAGAGTGGCGCCGGCGCGGACGAAGGCCACGCCGTCCTTCATGCGGATGGTGCGCAGGGTCAATCCGGTGTCCATCCCGCCATCGAACCCGATGCGGCCGAAGGCCCCGCCGTACCAGCGGCGCGGCGACCGCTCGGTATCCTCAAGGAACTGCATGGCCCACCGCTTCGGCGCACCGGTCACCGTCACCGCCCAGCTGTGGGTGAGAAAGGCGTCCAGGGCGTCGAACCCTTCACGCAGCCGACCCTCCACATGATCGACGGTGTGAATCAGCCGGGAATACAGCTCGATCATCCGGCGACCGATGACTCGGACAGAGCCAGGCTCGCACACCCGCGCCTTGTCGTTGCGGTCGACGTCGGTGCACATGGTCAACTCCGCCGCATCCTTGGCTGAGTTCAGCAGGGTCAGGATCTGCGCCGCATCGGCCAACGCATCGGCCCCACGCGCCACCGTGCCGGAAATCGGACAGGTCTCCACCCGCCGCCCACCGACGCGGACATACATTTCGGGACTGGCGGCGACCAGGAACTCGCCGTCGCCGAGATTGATCAGCGCCTCGTAGGGGGCGGGATTGGCGGCGCGCAAGCGGCGGAAGATGGTGGCGGGGCTGTCGTCGCAGGGCTCGGCAAAGGTCTGGCCGGGGACCACCTCGAACAGATCGCCGCGTCTGAACGCCTCTTTCGCCGCCCGCACCACCTGCTGGTAATCGCCGGGGGCATGGTCGCACGCCGCGGCAGCGTTGGTGTCGGGACGATAGGCATGAACCCGCCCGCCACCCTCGAAGCCCCCGGTCGAGACGCCATCCACCATGAACTCATAGGCAAAGCGTCGCGCCACACCGGCGGCATGGTCGACCACCAGCAGCCGGTCGGGCAGATACAGCACGAGGTCGCGCTGGTCGTCCGGTCGCTCCAGGCGACGGCGGATCGGCTCGAACTGGAAGGCAAGGTCGTAGCCGAAGGCGCCGTAAAGCCCGAGGAACGGCTCGTCCGGGCAGGCGAACAGCGCCATCAGCGCCCGCAGCACGCTGAAGACGGAGGGCTGGCGGCTGCGCTCCTCCTCGGCAAAGACACCGGTGGGTCGCCGCACCAGGGCGGTGACGCGGCCTTCGGCGATCTCAA
>NZ_BADK01000099.1 GCF_000333595.1 Azospirillum sp. B506 | reverse complement strand
CGCCATGGCGGCACTGGACTCGGGCTGCGATTCTGCAAGCGGCTGGCGGAGCTGATGGGGGGCCGGATCGGGGTGGACAGCCAGCCGGGAGCGGGGAGCGTCTTCTGGGTGACCATCCCGCTGAAGCGGAGCACCGGCAGTGGCCATCCGCCCGCCCCCACGGGGAATTGGGCCGGACGACGCCTGCTGCTGGTCGATGACATTGCCGTCAACCGTGACCTGCTGACGCGGCAGCTCGACGGCTTCGGCATCGTCATCGAGACAGCCGCAAGTGGAGAGCTGGCGCTGGACCGGCTGGTCGCCGCCGCCCGTGACGGCAAGCCCTTCGACGCGGCAATCATCGACCATCGCATGCCCGGCCTGACCGGGTCGGAGGTGGCCCGACGCATCCGCGCCATTCCCGAACTGGCCGGCATCCGGCTGGCGCTCGCCTCCTCCCAAAGGCTTGAGGGACAGGGGGCGGAACAGGCGCCTGTCGACACCCACCTGCCGAAGCCGATCCGGTTCGGCACGCTGTGCCAGTGCCTCGCCCGTCTGTTGGAACCCCAAGCGCCGCCACCGGCTGGACCGACGGCTGTCGGTACCTCCAACGGCAACACCGCCGGGCATCCAGAGACGGCGTCACGCGCCCGTGTGCTGGTGGCGGAAGACAATCCCGTCAACCAACAGCTGACGCTGGCCCTGCTGCGTCGCGCCGGCCATAGCGCAGAAGCGGTGTCGAACGGAGAGGAGGCGGTGGAGGCGGTGACCGCCCGGCCCTACGACCTTGTCCTGATGGACGTGCAGATGCCGGTGATGGACGGGTTGACGGCGACGCGGCGCATTCGCCGATTGTCCGGACCGGTTGCCGGCATTCCCATCATCGCGTTGACCGCCAACGCCATGCAGGGCGATGCCGCCATCTGCCTGGAGGCGGGCATGGACGACTACCTGTCAAAGCCGATCAATGCCCGCAAGCTTCTGGACACGATCGCCCGCTTCGTTCATCCAGCCGCGGGCAGCAATGCCGACGCCGTGCTGCCGGCGCAGGCGTCGTCGCTGGAACCCGAGTCGGAACCTATCACTGTCAACACCGAGAAGATCGAGGAGTTGCGCGATGCCCTGGGCAAGGATGGGTTTGCTGTGCTGCTGGATATCTTCTTCAGCGACAGTCCGCGGCATCTCGACTTGCTGCGCGCCGCCATTGCCCGCGGCGACTGCGCGGGCATCGAACGGGAAGCCCATTTTCTGAAGGGCTCCGCCGCCAATGTCGGTTTCGACCGAATGGCCGCTGCCGCTCATCATCTGGTCGCCGCCGCCCGGCGGGGCGATCATGAGGCGCTGACGGCCGTCGCGGGAGAGCGCGTCGCTGACGAGCTGTCAGCCGCCCGCAAGGCCGCGGAGGCGCTGCTGACGACAGCCGGCTGACCGTCGCCCCCTTGCCTTGCATACGGGCAATGCTGCGACGCAATGCCGCCGGCGATTGTGCAATAGGGGAAGTTTCTGTAAAATATTGTTGATTTTTCTCCCACACACCAAGAATCTTTGGAGCCTATGCCGACCATGGCCGACGCCGTCACCGCTCTGGTTGTCGATGACGAGGAAATGACCCGCGCCATAGTCGCCGGCTATCTGTCGCGCATCGGCTACCGGACGCTGGAAGCGGAAAGCAAGGCGCAGGCTTGGGAGATCCTGTCGACCGGCGGATCGGCGATCCATGTCGTCCTGCTCGACCGCCGGCTGTCCGACGGCGACGGGCTGGAATTGTACGAGCGGATGAAACGCGAACCGCAGCTGGCCGATATTCCCGTCATCGTTCAGACCGTCTCCGACAGCAGCGCCGACATCGCAGCCGCCATCCGCGCCGGCGTGTTCTATTACCTGATCAAGCCCTATGACGGCGCCCTGCTGCGCTCCGTCGTCCGCGCAGCGGAGGAAACGACCGGTCGGCTGAAGAGCCTGCAGGGCGACCTGCGCTGCCGGTCCGACGCCATCGGGTTGCTGTGCGACGGGCGTTTCCGCTTCCGCACGCCGCAGGAGGCGCAAAACCTCGCCATCACCCTGTCATCGGTCGCCGTCACCGCCAACAGCCTCGGCTTCGGCCTGTCGGAGATCCTGATGAATGCGGTCGAGCACGGCAACCTCGGCATCGGGTTCGAGGCGAAGGGCCGCCTGAAGGCCAGTGGCATGCTGGCGCGCGAGATCGAGGCGCGTCTGGCATCGGCAGAGCATCGCGACAAATTCGCCACCCTGCATGTGGAGCGCAACGGTGGCCGGGTGATCTTCACGGTCACGGACATGGGATCGGGCTTCGATTTCAACCGCTACCTGTCGGTCGACGCCTCGCAGTCGGATGCCACGCACGGACGCGGCATCGCCCTGGCCCGCATGGTCGGCTTCGACGAGCTGACCTTCGTCGGCAACGGCAACCGGGTCGTGGGAATTGTCAATCTGGACCGTGCGGAAAACGGCCGCTCGGACTGACCCACACACCATCATCGGGGCCGTCGGCGAGCGTCGGCAGCCTACATGCCCGGCTCGGACAACGCGACGCGGTTGCG
>NZ_BADK01000100.1 GCF_000333595.1 Azospirillum sp. B506 | reverse complement strand
CGTGTTCCGGTTGCAGGCCGCCGGCCGGGGCAGCGGGCTGTTGATCGGCGATCCACGGCCGGGACGCGGCCTGGTCGACAGCACCGCCGGAGACCAGCGCTCGGGCCGATGGCTGCTGCCGATGAGCCGCGCCATGCGCGGGGCGAACGGCACGCTGCAGGCCGTGGTGGTCGCCACCGTCAACCCGGATTACTTCCAGGGCCTGTATCGTGCAGTCCAGGGCGGCAACATTGCCGGCGTCGGCGACCGGATCGCGCTGTACCGGTACGATGGTACCCTGCTGACCGTCCAGCCGCAGGCCGGGGAAGGAATTGCCCGGTCTTTCGCCACGACGCCGCTGTTCCGCCAGTATCTGCCGCAGGCCGAATATGGAGTGTTCCGTCATTCGGGGACCGATATCGGCGCCAGTGCCGACACGCGCATTGTCGCCTATCGCACGACGCCGGTCTGGCCGCTGGTCCTGACCGTCAGCGTGCGCCAGAACGCGGTGCTGGTCGCCTGGCACGAGAATCTTCGGACGGCATCGCTGTTGTCCGGTGGCATGATCCTGCTGCTCGGGCTGTTCGGGCTGCTGCTGGCGCGCTCGCTGGCTGCACAGCGTGAGCAGGGCAAGGAACTGGAGGAGGCAAACGCCCGCCTGTCCGCCATCGTCGACACGGCGGCGGAAGGCATCGTGACCGCACGCCCGGACGGCGTGATCGAGGCGGCCAACCCGGCTGCCCATGCCATCTTCCGCCGGGCACCGGCCGGGCTCGTCGGCAGTTCGGTGGTGGATTTTCTGCCGCCGGAGGAGCGTGCCGACGCCACCCGCGCCCTGGACGAGATCGCACGGGGGCGCCGTACCATGATGGGTCCGACCGCCCGCGGCGAGACCATCGCCCTGCGGCCGGCCACAGCCGGCGACAGCGGAGCGGAGAGCTTCCCTCTCGCCTATTCCGTGGCGCTGGTCAAAACGGCGGCCGGTCCGCTCTATGCCGCGATCCTGCGTGACCTGACCGAGGAGAAGCGGCTGGAGCACACCCTGCGCGACGCCAAGGAGCGGGCGGAAGACGGCCAGCGCATCAAAATGGAATTCCTCGCGACCATGAGTCACGAGATCCGCACGCCGATGAACGGGGTGATCGGCATGGCCGGGCTGCTGCTCGACACACCGCTGGCGACGGAGCAGCGGGCCTATGCCGAAACGATCCGCGATTCCGCCGAATCGCTGCTGGTCATCATCAACGACATCCTCGACTTCTCCAAGATCGACGCTGGCCGGCTGGAGCTGGAGATCGGCGAGTTCGAACTTGTGCCGATGGTCGAAAGCGTGGCGGAGATCCTGGCGCCACGCGCCGTCGCCAAGGGGCTTGATCTTGCCAGCTTCGTGCCGCCGGAGCTTCGCGGCACACTGCAGGGCGACGCCGGGCGGCTGCCGCAGATTCTGTTG
Source organism: Azospirillum sp. B506 (assembly GCF_000333595.1). GTDB lineage: Bacteria > Pseudomonadota > Alphaproteobacteria > Azospirillales > Azospirillaceae > Azospirillum. The sequence continues at coordinate 82 of NZ_BADK01000100.1, read as the reverse complement.
AACCTCGCCGGCAACGCGTGAAATTCNACGAGTCCGGCAGCGTTTCCATCCTGTTGAGCGAGGAGCCTGTCCCCCCGGCCCC
>NZ_BADK01000101.1 GCF_000333595.1 Azospirillum sp. B506 | reverse complement strand
GGCGCCGGCCTCCGTCACCGAGGCGAACGGCCCGCGCGCACCGCAGGCGGTGTTCGACCTGAAGGTTCCTGTGCTCGGCATCTGCTACGGCCAGCAGACCATGTGCCACCAGCTCGGCGGCGCCGTTTCCGGCTCCGACCACCGCGAGTTCGGCCGTGCCTTCATCGAGATCAAGGAGCCCTGTGCCCTGTTCGACGGGCTGTGGGAGATCGGGTCGAAGGAACAGGTGTGGATGAGCCACGGCGACCGCGTCACCGCCCTGCCCGACGGCTTCCGCGCCGTGGCAATCAGCGATGGCGCGCCCTTCGCCGCCATTGCCGACGACAGCCGCCGCCTGTACGGCGTGCAGTTCCACCCGGAAGTGGTGCACACCCCGCACGGCGCCCAACTGCTGGCGAACTTCGTCCACCGCGTCGCCGGCATCAAGGGCGACTGGACCATGGCCGCCTTCAAGCAGCAGGCCATCGAGAAGATCCGTGCCCAGGTCGGCAAGGGCAAGGTGATCTGCGGCCTGTCGGGCGGCGTCGATTCGTCGGTCGCGGCCGTGCTGATCCATGAGGCCATCGGCGACCAGCTGACCTGCATCTTCGTCGACACCGGGCTGATGCGCGCCGGCGAGTCGGAAGAGGTCGTGCGGCTGTTCCGCGACCATTACAACATCCCGCTGGTCCACCGCGAGGCGGCCGACCTGTTCCTCGGCAAGCTGGCCGGTGTCACCGACCCGGAACAGAAGCGCAAGATCATCGGCGGCCTGTTCATCGAGGTCTTCGACGAGGAGAGCGCCAAGGTCGGCGGCGCGGAGTTCCTGGCTCAGGGCACCCTCTATCCCGACGTGATCGAGAGCGTGTCCTTCACCGGCGGCCCGTCGGTGACCATCAAGTCGCACCACAATGTTGGCGGCCTGCCGGAGCGGATGAAGCTGAAGCTGGTGGAGCCGCTGCGCGAGCTGTTCAAGGACGAGGTCCGGGCACTCGGCCGCGAGCTTGGCCTGCCGCCGGCCTTCATCGGCCGCCACCCCTTCCCTGGCCCGGGCCTCGCCATCCGCGTCCCCGGCGAGATCACCCCGGAGAAGCTGGAGATTCTGCGCAAGGCCGACACGATCTATCTGGAGGAAATCCGCAATGCCGGCCTCTATGATGCGATCTGGCAGGCCTTTGCCGTTCTGCTGCCGGTCCGGACCGTCGGCGTGATGGGCGACGGCCGCACCTACGACCATGTGCTGGCGCTGCGCGCGGTGACCTCCACCGACGGCATGACCGCCGACTGGTACCCCTTCCCCCACGACTTCCTGGCGCGCGTGTCCAACCGCATCGTCAACGAGGTCCGCGGCGTCAACCGCGTTGTCTACGACATCACGTCCAAGCCGCCCGGCACCATCGAGTGGGAGTGACGGATACAAGCGGCGGCAATACCGTAGTTTCGGCGGTGATTTTCGCCGCCGCTCAATTGCCGCTCTCGTCCGTTTTTTGCTCCCATTGAGCTGGCCTTTTCCATTTCTGTCTCGCAGGATCGATCTGTGCGCGCTCTCAGAGCCTGACCCGAAAAGAATTGAGTGATTTCAGTCTCTTGTGATTCGATCGATGTTGCGAAGCATGACGAATGACAGACGATGTGGACTGAAGTCACCCGAGCGCAGTATCGGCGGAAAGGCTTGCGGTACTTAAGCGACACGACGGACGCAGAGTGGGCGGTGCTCGAACCTCTCCTTCCAGCGGCTCGGCGCTTGGGTCGGCCGCGGACGATCGACATGCGCGAGATCGTGAACGGCCTCCTCTTTCTGGCGACCTCCGGGTGCCAGTGGCGGCAATTTCCTTCTGGTCGGTCTGCAGAAGGCGCGCCACGCCCCGGATGGACGGAGGCTTCCATGTGTCGGCCTTCAAGGGGCCGGCGTCCAGCGGATCCGGGGACGTCCGGTGCCGGCTTGTGGCCCACGCCCGCACCGTTGATCGGCCGCCGGAGAAACCCCGGCCGCCGATCTCGCGCGTGGCGTTTCGCTGACCTTCGACCCAGCGGTGCTCCAAATGCTCGAGATGCGGCGCGAGGATACCCCCGCCGCCCGATGGGCGCGCCCAGGTACCAGGGCCACCGTCGCGCAGCCATGCCCGCACTGTCTTGTGATCCAGGGTGCAACGCCGGGCGATCGCGCTGACCGTGGCGCCAGCGTCCGCCGGCCGTCGGACCTCCGCGTAGCGGGCGTGACGGGGAGCGTGCGTGGCCGCATTCCTCACGTCCCGTGTCGACGGCTTCGCGGGCGCCTGGGCGATCGGAACTGTGCCTGTCGATGTGCAAGCAATCGCAGCGCGTCGGACAGCAGCATGGTGGGCGCCGACCGCCGCGCACATGGCGTCACCGAGATTGCGCAGGAGATGCCAACGGTCTGCGACATGGACCGCACTCCTCGCACCTTGGCTGGCGCCGTTGGCATACACGTCAGCCCGGCCGCGAACAATCACTTCCACCCCAGGGTGTGCGTGCAGCCATGCGACGAAGCTGGAGGCGTCCCGATCCG
>NZ_BADK01000102.1 GCF_000333595.1 Azospirillum sp. B506 | reverse complement strand
GTTGGTCTGGCGCACCACAGGCCGGAGCGCGAGATGTTCAGCGTGCTGGACTGCAGCTTGAGATACCGGTCCTGCAGTTGCTCGTACTTGGCGATGAAGACAGCGCCGACCGGGTTGATCAGCGTCACCTTCACCACGCCGATGGCGGCGGCGGCGAACATCACCGGCATCAGGAACTGCCAGGCCGACACGCCGACCGCGCGGGCCACCACCAGCTCCGCGCTGCGCGTCAGCCGCCAGAAGGTGAACATGCCCGCGAACAGGATGACGAAGGGGAAGATCTGCTGCCCGATCTCCGGCAGTTTCAGCAGGGCCATTTCCACGACCAGCCCGAAGGTGACATGAGGCTTGGTGCCGGCTCGGCGCAGAAGTTCCACGGTGTCCAGCAGCAGCACGATGGCGAGCAGGATCACCATCAGCAGGCAGAACCAGACGACGAACTGCCGGCCGATGTAGCGGGAAAGCGTAGGCGAGGAATACATGCGGTGTCCGGTCTCCGGAGCCCCGCCCGCGGCACCGCCATGGCGCCTGGGACGGACTGGCGTGGCCCCNCCCGATAGGATCGGTGCGGGGCCACGCCGGAACAAGTCCCGCTGTTTACCTCTGTTGCGGCGCGATGACAACCGGAGCCGCGGCCGAAGCCCCTCTCAACCGCTGGCATGCTGATCGACGTCGCCCGAAATCTCCCTCCTTTTTCGTCTGGACTTCCTGCGCTGGCATTCCAAACTGTTGGTAACAGGCTGCACGGGAGGGTCGGTCGATGACGGACACCACGGTCGCAATCCGCGAGGCGCGCGCGTCGGACGCCGAAGGCATGGCGCGAGTCCATGTGCAGAGCTGGCGGTCCACCTACCCCGGCCTGATCCCGGCGCAATTCCTGGTCAACCTGTCCGAGCCGCCCGCCGCCCAGCGCTGGGCTGCCATCGCCGGGACGCGCGGCCCCGGCCAGGGCGCCTTCGTCGCGGTGGAAGCCGCCGGACTGATCGCCGCACCCGGCACCATCGTCGGCATCGCCTCCC
>NZ_BADK01000103.1 GCF_000333595.1 Azospirillum sp. B506 | reverse complement strand
CCATATCGTCGATCGAGGAGAAGCCAGCATCGGCTTCAACTCGCGCTGGGCCAGCGCCAGCAGCGCGGCGCCCAGCAGCGACAGCACCGCCAGCCCGATCCACAGCGGCGCGAAGCCGGTGAAGATCCAGGGCGCGGTGTCCCGCAGCGTCAGCAGTTCGCAGAAGGCGCCGACATCGACCACCGCGACGATCAGCGCGGTGGTCATCGCCGACGAGGCGCGCGCCACCGCCGGCAGCCAGAACCAGACCGGCACCAGCCCCAGCTTCAGCGCGACGCCGATCAGCAGCAGCGCCACCGCCAGTTTGTCCCAGGGCGCACCCGGCCGCAGCGTGCCGAGGCTGGTCAGCGCCAGCGCCATCCAGGTGCAGAGCGTGGCGAGAACGACTGCCGTCAGGTATTTGCGGGCGGCGGCCCGCGCCGCGCCGGTTCCGCCGCTCCACACCATGCCGACCGCCACCAGTTCGGCGGCGGAGGCGAGCAGCGTGGCGAACCAGGAATGGCCGGCGAGCCGGGCGGCGACGGCGAGCGCGACCGTGGCGACGGCGAAACGCCACCAGGATCGGTCCCCCTGCGGGATGGTGCGGGCGTACAGGCCGACGCCGAGCGCGATCCCCAGGAAGAGTGGTATCAGGACGGTGTCCATGTGCGGGTGTCTCCGGCAGCGCTCAGACCAGCCACACGCCGGTCAGCGCCGCGACCGCGACGAGACCGATGGCCAGGAGCGGGCGATCCTCGAGGACGGCGCCCACCGTGGTCTGCGCCGCACCGGCCACACGGGTCAGGGCGCGCCAGATCCGGAGATAGCCGGGATCGGGATCGAGCGAATAGACGGGGTGAAAGGCGTGTTCGGCCATTTCGGCGAAGTCCACCGCACCGGGCCGGTCCCCGGCGGGCAGCGGCTCGCCGCCGGAATAGACCGACACCAGCCCGGGAGCCGGTGCCTGCGCCAGCCGGTAGACCAGCAGCCCGAGCATGGCCGAGGCCAGCACCACGCCGCCGCCGACGGTCACCGCGATGGTGCCGCGGTCGGTCAGGATGCCGAGCCAGCTCATCTCCACCGCCCAGTCGAATCCCAGCGAACGCACCGCCGGCGCGACGATGGGCAGCATCAGCAGTTGCGGCGCGACGCCGAACAGCAGGCACAGTCCGGCCATCGACCCCATGCCGGCCAGCATGCTCGGCGACGCCTCGTGCACCGGACGGCCGAGCAGCGCCTTGGACGGCACGCCGTAGAAGGCGTTGACGGTGGCCTTCAGGAAGGAGAAGGCGGTCAGGATGCTGCCGATCCAGCCGACCAGCACCACGACCAGCAGCCCCTTGTCGAGCGCCGCGCTGAACAGCAGCCATTTGGCGACGAAGCCGTTGGTCAGCGGCACGCCGGCGATGGAGGCGGCGGCGATGATCCATATCCTGGCCGTCCCCGGCATCGCCGTGGCGAGACCGCCGAGGTCGCGCAGGTCGCGGGTGCCGGTGGCGTGCTGGATGGCGCCGGCGCACATGAACAGCGTGCCCTTGAACAGCGCATGGCTCAGGCAATAGAACAGCCCGGCCGCCAGCCCGAGATCGGTGCCGAGCGCCAGCCCGACGACGATGTAGCCGAGCTGGCTGACGGTGTGGAAGGCGAGCAGCCGCTTCAGGTCGGTCTGCGCCATGGCGAAGATGACGCCCACCAGGATGGTGACGCAGCCGACCGCCAGCAGCGGGACCTCCAGCGCGGTCTGCCAGTGTCCGTTGCCGACGACATACATGCGGGCGATCAGGTAGACGCCGGCCTTGACGTAGCAGGCGGAATGCAGCAGCGCCGACACCGGGGTCGGCGCGTTCATTGCCTCCGGGATCCAGGTGTGGAGAGGGAACATCACCGACTTGGCCATCGCCGCGACGATGAACAGCGCGGCGACCCCCGAGGTGAAGGCGGAGGCGACGGCCGGATCGGTCCACACCAGGGCGCCGGCGCGGGCATAGACCAGCACCAGCCCGACCAGGAAGCCGTAGCCGGCCAGATGGGTGATGACCAGCACCTTGCGGGCGCCGTCGGTCGCCGGTTTCTGCTTGTACCAGAAGCCGACCAGGCTGTAGGAGCACAGCCCGATCACCTCCCACGCCATGTAGGCGCCCAGCATGTCGGCAGCGCTCGCCAGCAGCAGCAGGCCGGCGATGAAGATCAGCATGATGGCGTAGAAGCGCGTCGTACCCTGCTCCTCATGCTCCATGTAGCGCATGGAGAACAGCAGGATGGCGGCGCCGATGCCGGTGCCCATCACCATGAACAGGACGCTCAGCCCGTCGACCCGCAGGCCGAGGGAAAACGGCCCGTCCCAGCCCGGCAGCAGCGTCGCTTCCACCGCGACGCCGTCCATGCTCGCGGGCACCAGCGCCAGCGCCGCGAGGAAGGAGGCGAAAACCATCGCGGTCGCAAGCACCCCCTTGGCGACCGGGGTCAGCCAGCGGGCGAGCAGGAGTTGAAGGACGAAGCCCGCGAGCAGAAGAAGGATGGGGAGCGTTGTGGGCGTCATGACCAGCCCCTTTCTCAGCCGCCGGCCAGCGGCGGAAAGATGAAGACGTCGGAGTCCGGCGACAGTGGCGTGTCCAGTCCCTGGAGACCGCGCACGTCCTGGCCGTTGACCAGGATGATGGCGTAGCCGGCGAGTTCGCCATCCTTCAGGATCCAGCGGGAAAAGTTCGGGCCGTAGTCGGCGGCCAGATCGCGCAGCAGGGCGCGGACGGAGGGCGCCGGCCGCTCCCAGATTTCGCTGCGTTTCCTGGTGGCGTCGCGCAGAAGCGCGAAATAGGACACTTTCATGGGACGACTGCCTTCCTGCCGGGATCGCCATCCGGACCGCCGCCGCGTGATGCCGTAGCGGCGGTCCGGACGGGGTCAGGCCAGCGCCAGCGCGTTCAGCTTCTCGCGCGTGGGCACGCCGTTCGCGTCCCAGCCGCGGGCGCCGTAATAGAGCGGCAGCATTTCCGGCAGGCGGCTGACCGCCCCCTTCGACGGGCCGGTCACGATCGGCTCCTTCAGCAGACGCGGCGGCAGCGTGTCGTCGGCGGCGGTCAGGCCGGCCTTCAGGTTCCACAGCCGCTCCAAGTTCCAGATCCGCTCGCCCGCCTCGATGAAGCTGTCGCCGCTGTAGGCGAAGCCGGTCAGCGCCGTCATCAGCTCGGCGAATTCGGGGGCGCCGATGCCGAAGGTGGTGAACAGGCAGGAGCCGGTCGAATCCAGCGCCGCCGTCAGGTTCTGGAACAGGGCGACCAGTTCCGCCTTGCCGTCGATGCTGTCCTTGTCGACCTTGACCGGCACGCCCAGCACCTCGGGGCTGATGGTGTAGCCGCGGACGTGGCAGCCGCCGCGGTTGTTGGTGGCGTAGTTCAGGCCGATACCCTGGACCGCGCGCGGGTCGTAGGCCGGCATCTCCTGCTTCTTGACGGTCATCGACAATTCGGGATGCCCGTAGAGGCTGGCCAGCCGGTAGGAGCCCAGCGCCAGCTTCTTGCCGAAGCCCTGGTTCAATCCGGTCAGCCGCACCGCCTCCACCATCGCGTCGGTGTTGCCGAAGTCGAGCTCCAGACCCTCGGTGTCCTCAAGCGTGATGATGCCGCGGCTGAACAGCTCCATCGCGCAGGCGACAGTGCCGCCCATCGAGATGGTGTCCAGCCCGTATTCGTTGCAGTAGTAGTTCGCCTTGATCACCGCGTCGAGATTGTCGATCCGGCAATCCGGGCCGAAGCCCCAGGCGGTTTCATACTCCGGCCCCTCGCCTTCGCCCTTGTATTTGGGATTGCTGACCTTGGTCGCTCGACCGCAGGAGATGATGCAGGAGAAGCAGCCCTTCGGCCGCTGCAGCTGGTTGGCCGCCAGCGATTCGCCGCCGACCTTGTCGGCGGTCTCGAAATGGCCGTCCTGGAAATTGGCGGTCGGCAGGCCACCGATCGAGTTCAGGATGTTGACCAGCACGTTGGTGCCGTAGAGGCGCAGGCCGGTGCCGCCGACCGGGTGCTCCTTGATCATGGTGCTGGCCTTGCCCACCGCGGCGAGGAAGGCCGTCTTGTCGGCGACGGTGACGGACCCGGTGCCGCGCACCACCACCGCCTTCAAGTTCTTCGACCCCATCACGGCGCCGACGCCGGTGCGGCCGGCGGCGCGCTGCATGTCGTTCATGATGGCAGCGATGTAGGAGAGATTCTCGCCCGCCGGGCCGATGCAGGCGATCTTGGCGTCGGCCGCCGTCTCAGTGTTCAGCGCCTCGGTCGTCTCCGGCACGTCCTTGCCCCAGAGATGGGCTGCGTCGCGGATCTCCACCTTGTCGTCCTGGATCCAAAGATAGACCGCCTTGGCCGCGCGGCCTTCCAGGATCAGCATGTCGTAGCCGGCGTATTTCAGCTCCGGCCCCCAGGCGCCGCCGGAATTCGACGCGGCGATGGTACCGGTCAGCGGTCCCTTGGTGACGACGTCGTAGCGGCCGGCCGACGGCGCGAAGGTGCCGGTCAGCGGCCCCGACGCGAAGATCAGCTTGTTCTCCGGCGACAGCGGATCGACGGTCGGATCCACCTCGTCATACATGTATTTGGTGCCGAGACCGCGGGCGCCGATATAGTTGCGCGCCAGGTCGGTCTTCAACGCTTCGGTGGTGATCTTGCCGGTGCTAAGATTGATCCGAAGGATTTTTCCTGTCCAGCCGTGCATGATCAGACTCCGCAAAAGGCGTTCTTGAGCTGGTTGCGAAGGAGCGTTTGCGCGCCTGCGCCGACACCGTATCCTCGACCCATTCCAGCGCGTGGGTGGGGCAGATCGTCGCGCAGGCCGGATCGCCGCCGCAGGTGTCGCATTTCAGGATTTGCGAGCCCAGAAAGTCCCAGGAGGCGCATCCGAACGGGCAGGCCTGCACGCACATTTTGCAGCCGATGCATTTGGCGGCGTCCAGCTCGACCTGGCCGTTGGCCGGATTGCGGTGCATGGCCTTCGGCATGCAGACAGTGGTGCAGGCGGCGTCCTTGCACTGCTGGCACATCATGGGAACGGAAAAGCCTTCGCGCTCCCAGGTGTAGACGTGGATGCGGGAGGCTTTCGGGCGAAAGTCTCCCTCATGCTCCATGGAACAGGCGAGTTCGCAATTGCGGCATCCGGTGCATTTGTCCGGATGGATCATCAGCATCATGCTCATGGTCGGGTGACCTCCTAATAACCGTGACGCGCGGGCCGGTCTCGCATGTCCGGTGTTGGGCTGGTTCCTCGGGATCCCGTCGGGGATCGTGCCATGTGCCCCGGCCAGCAGCGGCAACAAGGGATTGCCGCCAGAACGGCGGGGCGACCGCCGGGTGTGACCAGGGCTTTGGTGGGGTGTATGGGGACCGGTCCGGGGCGACGCCGGTCGTTCGGGACCAGTGTCACCGTCAGGGTGGATGGTAACCTATGGTGCCTGGTGTCGATCCGTCGGAGCCGAAGACGGCGAGGCGGAGCGTCTGCGTCTTTGAAGCGGTCATTGTCACTGACCCGTTATGTCCAGAATGGCATAGAGCCGTCCTAAATACCGCGTCTGGAGTGATCGGACGCCAATCTTTGGACCAGACCATCCTTTCCTATCACCACTCTGCACACATGAATATGATTTACATCAACGCATCCGCATCAGCTTTGATGAAGACATGAAACTATTGATCTATTGGAATCTGATTTCTTTTGGAGCAAATCGATGCACGAACTGTCCCTGTGCGAAAGCATCGTCGCCCTGGTGGTCGAAAGCGCCGGTCGGGAGGGCATCCGCCGGGTGACCCGTGTCACCGTGGACATCGGTGCGGGCGCCGCCATCGATCCCGAGGCCCTGCTGTTCTGCTTCCCCCTGATGACGGAAGGGACATCGGCGGTGGGGGCGGAGCTGGCGATCAACCGGAATGCCCTGAAGGCGCGCCTGCG
>NZ_BADK01000104.1 GCF_000333595.1 Azospirillum sp. B506 | reverse complement strand
GTCGCGTCGTTGCCTGAGCCGGCCGCGGCCCGGGCACCGGTTCAAGCACCGGTTCAAGCACCGTCCCGGCTGCCGCTCCCGCCAAGCCGTTTCAGGTCGCCAGCCTCGATTCGCCGCCCCCGACGACGCACCGGGTCAATCCACAATTCACCACCCAGGTCGCCGAGGCGCTGCTGCCTCCGCAGTCTGTGGGCAAGGGGGAGCGCGTGGTGATGCGCTTCGTTTCCCAGCGCGCAGACGGCTGCGGCAGTCTCGCCGGGCGCGACCGCGCTTGTGTTGCTCTGGCCGACGCACGGTAAGACAGGATGGCAGGTGGCCACCGTTCCTCCCGGTGTGGGGAACTGCGGGCCGCCGCTCCCGATATCCGATCTCGGCCGCGATTATTTTCGCGCTCTTGTGGTCCGATTTGATCCGCATCACTTACGGATCGGCTGATCACTGGCATAACGGTGAGATGGATCGGTTCCAACACACATCCAGCCCATATCCTCCCTGCACCTGTTGCGGCGAAGAGGTGCTGCTCGGCGAGCCCATGTATTGGACACCGGAACGGCCGGGCCATGTTTGGCACGACCTGTGTGCGCAGAGGGAAGGCCTCGTGCCGGCCAGTCCCAAGCCGGCCGGCGGAAAACGGCGCAAGCCCAAGACGCAGACGGTCGAATCGCTGTTCTGAGCGGCAACTGCACAAGCGGAAACAGGGCGGGCGGAAGGCGGGAGCGGGCAAAGGAAAAGGGGCGGTTTCCCGCCCCTTCGTCTTGCATCGGCAGAGCTGTCCGGCCTGCCTCATTCCCACTCGATTGCCCAGAAGCACCATAACAGATTGATACTTCTGAGAAATATGTCGCGAACGGTCCACAATGCCCGACGATAGGGCCGTCACAAAGCTATGCTCTTGATTTTAAATGGGAAATTCCAGGTGCTAATTTTTCGCGGTTCCGACAGCTATCGGGACCAATCGAGCAATTTTCCGTGCCGCCCCCGGCAGCGAGCACGACCGGCTCCACATCGAAAAGTACCGTCGGCGAGCGTATCGGCGGTCGAGCCTCCCGCACATCGTCACCCACTGCATCCAGCATCAGACCGCTACGGACATTGCCAACTCCGGCGTGCAGCTTACCCCCTGTGTTCGACCTCTCCCAGTCGGTCGGCGAGAAGCCGCTTAATCTGCTGCGTCATCGCATTCTTGAGGCCGCCTGACCAGCGCCGCTCAAGCCCTGCTTTGCATCGAGAATGCGGATGGAACAATATTCAACCGGCACTGACCGACGTAGACGACCCTGCTGAAGGGATCGGCTCCCAACTGTTGCTGCACCAAGGCGGCCAGCCCATCCATGCCCCCGGGGAGCGAGCTATGCGGGAATCTTGGCGACGTTTGTGAAGAAGTACGCGATCAAGTACGCCAAGGTGGTGGAGTGCCTGACAAAGAACCACGCCGCGCTGCTTGCCTTTTACGACTTCCCGGCCGAACACTGGGATCACGTCCGGACCAGCAATCCCGTCGAGAGCGTGTTCGCCACCGTCCGCCACCGAACCTTCCGCACCAAGGGTTCGCTCTCGCAGGACACTGCCAAGCTGATGGTGTTCAAGCTGGTTTCCGCCGCCGCGAAAACCTGGCGTCGCCTCCAGGGCGAAAGCCAGTTGCCCAAGGTCATCCGCGGCGTCACATTCCGCGACGGCATCGAGGTCACCGACACCCTCTCCATGGAGTTGAAGATGGCCGATACGCCTATAACGTGACGCGGTTGGACCGGCCACATGCGCCAGCTTGGTGCGTTCGCTTCGACAAGGATTTCGACGGCTGGGAAGTCGAGGACGTGCAGTGATTGCCCCGTCGGCAAGCGCCGGGGATTGCGCTGCGGCTAGGGAGCTGAGCGGGCGGTGGCTGTTCGGCCGGGCCGCCCGCTCACCTCTATCCTGCCGCTACCGATCAGTGCACGAGATGCAGGGGTCCACCGACGCCTGGATGATCGACAGGTCGGCCAGCGGCTGGCCGATCACCATCGGTTCGATCGCCGGGATGTTGACGAAGGAAGGCGTGCGGATCTTGACGCGGGCCGGCGAGGCGCCACCTTCGGAGGCGACGTAGTAGAAGGCCTCGCCGCGCGGTGCCTCGGTGCGGATGGTCGCCTCGCCGACCGGGATCTCCGGCAGCCCCTGGGTCGCCCGCAGCGGACCGGGGGACAGCGACAGCAGCGCCTCGCGGATCAGCCGGACGCTCTCCATCATCTCCAGCGCCCGCACCACGACGCGGGCCAGTACGTCGCCTTCCGGTCGGACGACGCTTTCGAAGCCCAGCTCGGCGTAGGACAGGTAGGGCTGGTCCTTGCGCACGTCGATGTCGAGGCCGGAGGCGCGGGCGACCGGGCCGACCACCGCCCATTCCACCGCCTGCTCCCTGGTCAGCCGGCCGACGCCGCGGGTGCGGGCCAGTGCGGTCGGGTTCTGGGTGAAGGTGGGGATGACCACCTCGCCCAGCCCCTTGGCCAGCGCGTCGAGCGCCGGCAGATGCGCGGCCGGATCGGGGATGTCGCGCAGGACGCCGCCGATGCAGTTCATGCCGTAATTGACCCGGTTGCCGCTGATCGCCTCCAGCGTGTCCATAACCCGCTCGCGCAGGGTGAAGATCTCCATGAACAGCGAGTGGAAACCGATGTCCTCGGCGCCGATGCCGGCCCACAGCAGGTGGGAATGCAACCGTTCCAGCTCGGCGATGATGGTGCGGATGTGGGCAGCGCGCTTCGGGATCTCGATGCCGGCGATGGTCTCGGCCGCCATGCAGAAGGTCATGGCATGGGTGTGGAACAGATACCGCAGACGCGCTCGATCAGAGTGATGACTTCCCCCAGTTGCGGTTCTGCGCCAGCAGCTCGATGCCACGGTAGCTGAAGCCGACTTCGACGGTGGCGGACTCGACGACCTCGCCATTGCACTGCACCTGACTTGAAAAGGGCTCTTCCAGGCCCGGGTGATAGGGGCCGAGCGGAAAGGTGTATGGCATGGCTGGGGACTCCTAGGAACGGGCCGAACGCGTGGCGAGCGGAGAGGACGGTTTGCGGGTGACCGTCGCCGGGCGGCACATCGCCTCGCGCAGCGTCGCCGTGTCGATCCCCTCCGGGCGGATCAGCGGGACCGGGTTGGGGTGGCCGGGGAATTCGACCGCGAACAGGTCGCGGATCTCCCGCTCGGCCCAGGATGCCGCCCGGACGCTGGGTGCAAGCGAGGTGAGCGCCCCGTTTCGGGTGCAGGTCTTGACGTTGATGATCCGGTGTTCGTCGATGTAGTGGTAGATCACCGTCGATTCGGCGCTGTCGGCGTGCGGAATGGCGGTGACGGTGCCGAGGCGGATGCCCAATGCCGCCATCGCGGCGGCCATCGCCTCGACATTCAGCAGCGGGGCATCGGCCCACAGCGCGCCGTTGCGGACGACGACCGAGCGGACGCCGGGGATGGCCCGCAGCGCTTCGCCCAGACTCGAGCAATCGCGGTCGGCGGTGTCGGCGGCGGGTTCGACGGTGGTTGCAACGGTGGTTTCAACGGTCATGGCGACCTCCCTCTGCGGCCGGGGTGGCGCCTTCCGGGAGGAAGGCGTTGCGCAGGCGCGCACTCGCCGCCCAGCGGCGGCACTCCGGGCAATAACCGCGCTCGACCTCCTCCGCGCCCGCCGCCCACAGCGCGTCCATCGTCGCCGCCGGCAGCGGGACATGGGCGGCGCCGCAGCGGGTGCAGGGCTGAAGATGGATGAGGCTTTCCAGCCGCAATCCGTCGCCGCCGGCGCTGTTCATCGAACCGGGCACGGCGGAGCGCAGATGGATCGCCTGGGTCGGGCAGTTCTGCTCGCACAGCCCGCAGAAGGAGCATTGGCCGATGAAGAAGTGCCAGGACACCGAGACGCCGGGGTCCTGGGTGAAGTGGATGGCCTTGGGCGCGCAGACGAAGGCGCAGGTGCCGCAGGCGGTGCAGCGGCTGGCGTCGTGGCCGAGCGCGCCGCGGTAGGTCGGGGGCACGACCGGCATGTCGGCCGGCGCGCGGGTGCGCGACGGCCGCAGCAGGTTGCCAAGGATGGTCTTCAGCATTGCCATGGCGGTATTCCCCTTCACCGGACCAGCGTCGCGGCCATCGTGATGGCCGAGGCGATGCCGCCCCAGATCCAATAGAAACGGAAGGCCTGGGTCAGGCGCAGCCGCGCGGTGGCGGTCGCCAGCAACGTCACCCCGCCCAGCACCAGGATGCCGGCGACGAGATAGACCACCAGATTGACCGGCGGCCAAGGCGTCGCCGGGATGAAGACGACGGCGAACAGCTCGGTCAGCAGCACGACCTCTATGGCGTGGGACAGCTTGAACAGGGCCAGCGGCGGGCCGCTGTATTCGATGTGGCTGTCGGCGATGATCTCGTGCTCGGCGTTGGCGATGGAGAAGGGGTTGAGCTTCATCCGCGCCGGCAGGGCCAGCAGGAAGGTGAGGGCTGCCAGCAGATGGACGGGGCCGTAGGGCACCTCTTGCAGGGCGCGCATCTGGAAGCTGCCGGCCACCTGCGCCATGGCGATGATGGCGACCAGGAAGGGCAGGTTGTAGGCCAGCGACAGGATCGCCTCGCGCATCGCCGCGACCTGTCCGTAGATCGACCGGCTGACATAGCCGGCCAGCACCTCGCACAGGACCGGAACCTCCATCAGGTACAGCAGCAGCACGATGTCGCCGGGCAGCGAGGGCACCGGGTTGCCGGGCAGCGGCACGATGGCGAGCGCCGCGGTCACCGCCGCCAACGACACCAGCGGCAGGGCGAGGAAGATGCCGCGGTTGACGCCCTTTGGGATCACCGTCTCCTTGCCCAGCAGCTTCATGACGTCGAAGAAGGGCTGGAAGAAGGGCGGACCCTGGCGGCCTTGCAGCCGGGCCACCAGCTTGCGCATGAACCACAGTTCCAGCCAGCCGAGCGGGGCGGCGAACAGCAGCCCGGGCCAGACGGCGATGGCGACCAGATAGGACCAGACGGCGCTCATGACAGCCTCCCCCCCAGGTTTTGGCGCTGGCCTTGGATCTGGCTTTTCGTGGACCCGTCCTCCAGCAGTTGGGCGGCGCGGGCGATGCCGTCCAGGATGGCCTGGGGCCGCGGCGGGCAGCCGGGCACCCAGACGTCGACCGGCACGACGTTGTCGAGGGACTCGCTGAGCACCAGCGGGCTGCCGGCGAAGACGTTGCCCGATGACGGGCAGGATCCCAACGCCACCACCGCCTTCGGGCTGGGGACTTGGTCGTAGATGTCGAGGATCGCCTGGCGCGACCGCAGAGTCAGGGTGCCGGAGATCAGCACGATGTCGGCGTGCTTGGGCGTGCCGTGCAGCTCGATGCCCAATTGCTCGGCGTCGTAGCGCGGGCTGAGCAGCGGCGTGATCTCGATGTCGCAACCGTTGCAGGAGCCGGCGTTCAGCCGGCAGATCCAGGGCGACCGGCGGCGCGAGATTGCGATGACCCGTTCGATGAGGTTCATTTCACACCTCCGGTCTGCGGGCCGGCCACCAGCGTGCCGGTGAGTTCGGCGACGTGCGGATGAGGTTCGAGCGCGGGGCGCAGCCGGTTCGGGATCAGCCCGAACAGCACGGGCGCGATGGCGAAGACCAGCAGGACCGCGGCGGCGGTGCCCGGTAGCGGCCGCCCGGGCGCCGGAAAGTCGACCGGCCCCAGCCAGACTCGGGGGATGGCGCGGACGTAACACAGCAGCGCCATCGCCGAGGAGGCGTAAAACACGGTGAGCAGCAACGGCCCGCCCAACTCCGCCC
>NZ_BADK01000105.1 GCF_000333595.1 Azospirillum sp. B506 | reverse complement strand
TTTCCCCCGGATTGACCGACCGGTTGGCGACCATGCCGTCGATCGGGCTGACCACCACCGCATCGCGCAAAGCCTTGCGCGCCAGTTCGACCTGTGCCGCCAGCGCATCGACCTGGGCACGCTGGAAGCCGAAACTGCTTTCGGCCTGATCCAGGCTGGTGTCGGAAACGATGTTGTTGCGGTTCAGTGTGCGGCTCTTGGTCAGTGTCTTTTCCGCCAGCACCAGCTGGGCACGCGCGCCCTCCAGGTTGGCCTGCTTTTCGTTCAGGCGAGCGGTCAGCTCGACCGTGTCGAAACGGGCCAGCACGTCGCCGCGGCGCACGGCCTGTCCTTCGCGTACCAGAACCTCGCCCAGCCGTGCCGCCACTTCCGCCTTCACCGCCGACTGCTCCATTGGCGATACCGAGCCGCTGAGCCGCACCGTCTCCGTCAGCACGCGCGGGGCGACAGCGGTCACTTCCAGGGCCGTCAGCTCCACCGGCCGCTCCGCCGCCGGAACGGTCGCGGCAGGGGAGGGGGCTGCCGGGCTGCGGGCACGCCAGAGGGCGATGCCTCCGCCAGCCGCGAGCAGCACCAAAAGGACCATCAGCAGCCGGCCGATCCGTCGTCCGGGGTGCGGCGGGAGCGGCGCGTCGCCCTGCGGCGAGGGCTGCGGCGGCTGCGGTGCCGGTGGCAGGACTTCCGCTGGGAGAGTCCGTTGTGGAGCGGTCATGAGCGTCGATCCAGTTCGGTCGGCCCTGCGTGATCGGAGCGGCATCGGTTGAGAGCGCAGCCGGCACTCTCCATTAGGGGTGGCGTCGATGTTCCGTCAAGGTTCCCGTTGTCGCGCCATGTGACGGGATGGCCATGCCCGAAAGGGTTGAGAAGACTGGCATAACGGCATTTGCCAAAAATCCTAATTGCCAACCTCTTCACAAGGGATAAATCCGGCAAATTTGAGGCATCTTCGGGACATGATTCAAGAAGCGGCCGTGATGTCGCTTGACAGGCGTGGGCTGTACATTGAAAAAACGATCCATCTTTTGTCCCGCCTGCGCCAACTGCACGGAAATCCCCTCGTGGTCAAACGGAACCTCGCGACGATCCACGCCGCCGGAGCAATGCTGTGCCTGGCCCTCGGTCTGGCCGGCTGCGCCTCTGAAGCGCCGCAGGTGCAGACGGCTCCGCCGGCCGAAGCCGCCTACCTCCCTGACCCCAGCGATCCGCTGTCGCGCTGGGTCCCGCATATCCGCGAAGCCTCCCAGAAATACGATATGCCGGAGAAATGGATCCGCGCGGTTATGATGCGCGAGAGCAATGGCCGGGCAACGACGAACAGTGGCAAGGTGCTGACCAGTTCCGCCGGGGCCATCGGCCTGATGCAGGTGATGCCCGGCACCTATGAGCTGATGCGCACGCAGTACGGCCTTGGGGCGGATCCCTCCGACCCGCATGACAACATCATGGCCGGCACCGCCTATCTGCGCGAGATGTATGACCTGTTCGGCGCTCCCGGCTTCCTGGCCGCCTACATTGCGGCC
>NZ_BADK01000106.1 GCF_000333595.1 Azospirillum sp. B506 | reverse complement strand
GGCGAAGTAGCGGCCGGTCAGCTCTTCGGTGGAGACCTGCTGTTCGGTCAGGTCGCCTTCGACCAGCTTCTTGATGGCGCGCGGCGTCATCTTGGCGCCGGCCTCGGCGACGATGGCGCCGGTGGCGGCATCGACCAGGTCGGAGACCAGCTTGACGCCCTTCATGCGCTCGGCGCTGAACGGGGTCTTCCAGCCGCCGGCGGAGCGGGAGTAGGTGATGGTGTCGTAGAAGTAGTTGAGGATCTCTTCCTTCGACATGCCCTGCGCCTCGTAGGGCAGCAGATCCTTGCGGTTCGCCTTGCGCTCGGCGCGCAGAGCCTCGGTATCCGCGCCGTCCAGAGCGAACAGCAGCGTGGTGGCCGGCAGCTTGCGGCGGCGGTCGATGCGCACATAGACGAGATCCTTGGCGTCGAACTCGAAGTCGAGCCAGGAACCGCGGTAGGGGATGACGCGGGCGGCGAACAGATACTTGCCCGACGCGTGGGTCTTGCCCTTGTCATGGTCGAAGAAGACGCCCGGCGAGCGGTGCATCTGCGAGACGATGACGCGCTCGGTGCCGTTGATGATGAAGGTGCCGTTGGCCGTCATCAGGGGCATGTCGCCCATGTAGACGTCCTGCTCCTTGATGTCGCGGATAGACCGGAGGCCGGTGTCCTCCTCGACGTCGAACACGGACAGGCGCAGGGTGACCTTCAGCGGGGCGGCGAAGGTCATGCCACGTTGCTGGCATTCCTCGACGTCGTATTTCGGCTGCTCAAGCTCGTACTTGACGAAATCCAGCACCGCGCGGTCGGAGAAGTCCTTGATCGGGAAGACCGACTTGAAGACTTCCTGCAGGCCCAGGTTCGCCCGCTTTTCCGGGGCGACGTCCATTTGCAGGAAGTGATCGTAGGAGCTGCGCTGCACCTCGATGAGGTTGGGCATCTGGGTGACTTCCGGGATGCGCCCGAAGCTCTTCCGAACACGTTTACGACCCGTAAAGGATTTGGCCATGGATGTCCCCAAACGTCTGTACGTGATGCGCGTTATACCGACCGTTCAACCGACCGTGGGATCGAGCCGACTGGTGTCGACCGGTCCCGAGGGCGCCCGCGCGGGCCATCCCCATGATGGGGACGGAAAGAGCCGGGCCGGGCAAGCCCGGTCCGGCGGAAGGCAGAAAACGCCGTGCGGCGGCCGGCTCCCTGGGGAACCGACCGCCGTCCGGCTTGGTACTGTGTGCTTCGTACGCAACAAGGTCTTACTTAATATCGACCTTGGCGCCGGCTTCTTCAAGCTGCTTCTTGATCTTGGCGGCCTCGTCCTTCGTGGCGCCTTCCTTGACCGGCTTCGGAGCGCCCTCGACCAGGTCCTTGGCTTCCTTCAGGCCCAGGCCGGTGATCGCACGGACTTCCTTAATCACGTTGATCTTCTTGTCGCCGGCGTCGGCGAGGATCACCGTGAATTCGGTCTGCTCTTCGGCCGGAGCGGCAGCGGCAGCGGCCGGGCCGGCGGCGGCGACGGCCACCGGAGCGGCGGCGGAGACGCCCCACTTCTCTTCGAGGAGCTTCGACAGCTCGGCGGCTTCCAGGACGGTCAGGGCCGACAGGTCGTCGACGAGCTTCTGCAGATCAGCCATTTTACTACTCCAAACAACTTGAGTTCTGGGGATGGAAAAAACGAGTGACTAGGCCTGGTTAGGCCGCCGCCTCGTCGTCCTTCTTCGCGTAGGCAGCCAGCACGCGGGCGACCTGGCCGCCCGGAGCCTGGAGAACACCGGCGATACGGGTCGCCGGGGTCTGGATCATGCCCACGAGGCGGCCACGCAGTTCGTCCAGCGACGGGAGCGAGGCGAGGGCCTTGACCCCCTCCGCGTCCAGAATCTGGGTGCCGAGGCTGGCGCCGACGATCTTCAGCTTCTCGTTGGTCTTCGCGTAGTCGGCCACCACCTTGGCGGCCGCAACGGGATCCTTCGAGAAGGCAATCGCCGTCGGTCCCTTGAAGAGACCGTCCAGACCTTCGAACTGCGTCCCCTGAAGGGAACGACGGGCGAGCCGGTTCTTCGTCACTTTGAAGCTGGCGCCAGCAGCCCGAACCTTCGCACGCAGGTCGGTGACTTCCTTCACCGTCAGGCCCAGATGGTGGGTGACCACCACCAGGCCCGTGTCCTGGAGCTTCGATTGCAGAGCCGCGATCGTCGCTTCTTTTTGTGTACGATCCACGGATCGCCTCCTTGCACAGAGGTGTACATGGACCACCGTCCCCGAAGGGCCGGAGATCCGGCGAACCTGTCCCAGAAGTCAAGCCGTTCCTGAACCGGACAGGTCGCCGAGGCGGCCGGGCCGGAGGGGTAAACGGGTTCAACTCCTGTCTGCGCGGGTGAATTTTAAGCCCTTCCCTTTCCTTGCGGTCGGGGACGGACACCAGCGGTCTCGGACAGGGGTGGGGCGGGCGCCCTTGAGGTTTCCCCCGCGGGCAGTCCACCCGGTCACCGCCGCTGCCCGAGGACAGCGACAGCGAAAACGGTCATCAGGCGGCGGCCGGAGCCGACACGCTGGCGAGGTCGAGCTTCAGGCCCGGACCCATCGTCGACGACAGGGAGACCTTCAGCAGGTACTGGCCCTTGGCGCCGGCCGGCTTGGCACGGGTGATGGCATCGACGAAGGCGCGGATGTTCTGGACCAGCGCCTCTTCCGAGAAGCTGACCTTGCCGACGCCGGCATGGACGATACCGGTCTTCTCCGCACGGAACTCCACCGCGCCGGCCTTGGCGGCCTTGACGGCGCCGGCCACGTCGGGGGTAACGGTGCCCAGCTTCGGGTTCGGCATCAGGCCGCGCGGGCCGAGAACCTTACCGAGCTTGCCGACCACGCCCATCATGTCGGGCGAGGCGATGCAGCGGTCGAAATTGATGTTGCCGGCCAGGATCTGTTCGGCGAGATCGTCGCCACCGACCACGTCGGCGCCGGCGGCCAGGGCCTCATCGACCTTGGCGCCGCGGGCGAACACCGCCACGCGGACGGTCTTGCCGGTGCCGTTCGGCAGGTTCACGACACCGCGGACCATCTGGTCGGCGTGGCGCGGATCGATGCCGAGATTCATCGCGATCTCGATGGTCTCGTCGAACTTGGCCTTGGCGGCACCCTTGACCAGGGTCACGGCCTCTTCCAGCGCGTAGAAGTTGTCGCGTTTTACGCTCCTGTAGGCGTCGGTCAGACGCTTGCCCAGCTTCGCCATAGGATCAGCCCTCCACCACTTCGAGGCCCATCGAGCGGGCGGAACCGGCGATCATGCTCGCGGCGGCTTCGACGTCATGCGCGTTCAGGTCGGCCATCTTCTTCTGGGCGATCTCGCGGATCTGCGAGGTCGTGACCTGGCCGACGAAACCGCCCTTGCCGGGGGTCGTCGAACCCTTGTCCTTGCCCGAAGCCTTCTTGAGGAAGTAGCTGACCGGCGGGGTCTTGGTCACGAAGGTGAAGGTGCGGTCGCCATAGGCGGTGATGACCACCGGAATCGGCATGCCGACTTCCAGGTCCGCCGTCTTGGCGTTGAACGCCTTGCAGAACTCCATGATGTTCAGGCCGCGCTGACCGAGCGCCGGACCGATGGGCGGCGACGGGTTGGCCTTGCCGGCCGGGACCTGCAGCTTGATGTAACCGACGATTTTCTTCGCCATCTCACAACCTCCTGGGACGACGCTTACGCCCTGGACCGGATGGTCCGGCTCGGCGTCGCGGGGTTTTGCGGTTCGGCCATGGCGAGCCTCCCGCAACAGAATGGAGCCACCGATGCAAGCACCGGCAGCTCCGACTCAAAAACTTTGGAACCGTTCGCTCAGATCTTTTCGACCTGCGTGTATTCCAACTCAACCGGCGTGGACCGACCGAAGATCGACACCGCCACCTTGAGGCGGGACTTCTCTTCGTCGACTTCCTCGACGACACCATTGAACGAGGTGAAGGGACCGTCGCTCACTCGAACCTGCTCGCCCACCTCGAAGGTGATCGACGGCTTGGGGCGCTCAAAGCCTTCCTGCACCTGATGGATGATCCGCTCGGCCTCACGCTGGGAAATTGGCTGCGGCTTGCCGCCACCACCCAGGAAGTCCGTAACCTTCGGCGTATTCTTCACCAGCGACCAGGATTCGTCGGTCAGGTCCATCTTGACGAGGACATAGCCAGGGAAGAACTTGCGTTCGGTGTTGATCTTGGAACCCCGGCGCACCTCGACCACCTCTTCGGTCGGGACCAGGATTTCCTCGAACTTGTCTTCCAGACCCTTCTGAGCCGCCTTTTCGCGGATGGCCTGGGAAACCTTCTTCTCGAAACCGGAATAAACGTGAACGACGTACCAGCGCGCAGCCATGTCTTAGCCTCCCAGCCCAAGGATCAAGCGAACGGCAACCGCCAGCACCTGATCGACGACGAGGAAGAACAGGGCGGCGAGCACGACCATGACGAACACCATGGCGGTCGTGATGCCGGTTTCCTTGCGGGTCGGCCAGGTGACCCTGGCTACCTCGCGGCGGACCTCGCGCGCGAATTCTGCGGGATTGACTTTAGCCATCGTGCGAACCGTGCGAGCTCCGGAGCGACTGTAAGGGCGCCGCTTTGACCCTGATCGTTATTGGGACGGGATGGCAGGAGTGGAGGGGCTCGAACCCCCAACCCCCGGTTTTGGAGACCGGTGCTCTACCAATTGAGCTACACTCCTATCTCCGTCCGACCACACCTTTCGGCG
>NZ_BADK01000107.1 GCF_000333595.1 Azospirillum sp. B506 | reverse complement strand
CGGCTTCTTGATCTCGCCGTAGGACCAGGACCGGATCCGCTCGGGGCTGGCGATCTGGATGCGGATCTGATCGAAGCTCTGCGGCCCCTGAACCTGGCCGAAAATGTTCATCAACTCATTCATGACCGTCTCCCGCTGGCATCGCCGCGTTGTCGGTTAAAAGCAGTGCAATGCCCCGGAACGGCGCACACGCGCCGATCCGGGGCCTGGGTCACGTCAGACCGGCTCAATAGTCCCGCTGGTTCAGCTCGACGTTCAGGCCAAGGGAGCGCAGCTCCTTGACCAGCACGTTGAACGACTCCGGAATGCCGGCCTCGAAGTTGTCGTCGCCGCGGACGATGGCCTCGTAGACCTTGGTGCGGCCGGACACGTCGTCCGACTTCACCGTCAGCATTTCCTGCAGCGTATAGGCGGCGCCGTAGGCTTCCAGCGCCCAAACCTCCATCTCACCGAAGCGCTGTCCGCCGAACTGGGCCTTACCGCCCAGCGGCTGCTGCGTGACCAGCGAGTAGGGGCCGATCGACCGGGCGTGGATCTTGTCGTCCACGAGATGGTGCAGCTTCAGCATGTAGATGTAGCCGACGGTCACCTTGCGGTCGAAGGTCTCGCCGGTGCGGCCGTCGATCAGCGTCGACTGGCCCGACCGGTCGAAACCGGCGCGCTCCAGATGGACGCAGATGTCCTCCTCGCGGGCGCCGTCGAAGACCGGCGTCGCGAAGGGAACGCCCTTGCGCAGGTTGCCGCCCAGCTCCAGCAGCTCGCCGTCGGTCATGTCGGCGATGTCCTCGTTGTAGGTCACCTCGCCGTACGCCGACTTCAGCGTGCTGCGCAGGGCCTCCAGCTGGGGAGCGCCTTCGGCCTTCTGGCGGATCGCCAGCCGGTACTGGTCGACCGCACGGCCGATCTGCCTGCCGAGACCCGAGGCCGCCCAACCGAGGTGGGTTTCCAGGATCTGACCGACATTCATGCGCGACGGCACGCCCAGCGGGTTCAGCACCAGATCGACCGGGGTGCCGTCCTCCAGATAGGGCATGTCCTCCTGCGGGATGATGCGCGAGACGACACCCTTGTTGCCGTGACGGCCGGCCATCTTGTCGCCCGGCTGCAGCTTGCGCTTCACCGCGACGAAGACCTTGACCATCTTCATGACGCCCGGCGGCAGCTCGTCACCGCGCTGCAGCTTGTCGACCTTGTTCTCGAAGCGGTCCTGCAGGGCCTTGATCGAGTCGTCGAACACCTTGCCCAGGTTCTCGACGGTCTCCATCACCTGCTCGTCGGCGATGGCGATCTGGCGCCACAGGCCCTTCGACAGGCCAGCCAGAACCTCGTCGGTCAGGACCGTGCCGCCCTTCATGCCCTTCGGGCCGGACTGCGCGGTCTGGCCGATCAGCACTTCCTTCAGGCGGGTGTAGAAGCTGCGCTCCAGGATGCCGCGCTCGTCGTCGCGGTCCTTGGCCAGCTTCTCGATCTCGGCGCGTTCGATGGCGAGCGCGCGCTCGTCCTTGTCGACGCCGCGGCGGCTGAAGACGCGGACCTCGACGATGGTGCCGACCACGCCCGGCGGCAGGCGCAGCGAGGTGTCGCGGACATCCGAGGCCTTCTCGCCGAAGATGGCGCGCAGCAGCTTCTCTTCCGGCGTCATCGGGCTTTCGCCCTTCGGCGTCACCTTGCCGACCAGGATGTCGCCCGGACGGACCTCGGCGCCGATGTAGACGATGCCGGCCTCGTCGAGGTTCTTCAGAGCTTCCTCACCCACGTTCGGAATGTCGCGGGTGATTTCCTCCTGGCCCAGCTTGGTGTCACGGGCCATGACCTCGAACTCCTCGATGTGGATCGAGGTGAAGACGTCGTCCTTGACGATGCGCTCGTTGATGAGGATCGAATCCTCGAAGTTGTAGCCGTTCCACGGCATGAACGCGACGAGCACGTTGCGGCCGAGCGCCAGCTCGCCGAGATCGGTCGAGGGACCGTCGGCCACGATGTCGCCGGCGTTCACCCGGTCACCGACCTTCACCAGCGGACGCTGGGTGATGCAGGTGTTCTGGTTGGACCGCTGGAACTTCAGCAGGTTGTAGATGTCGACGCCCGGCGCCGTGCTGTCCGAGCTGTCGGTGGCGCGGACGACGATGCGGGTGGCGTCGACCTGGTCGACGACGCCCGAACGCTTGGCGACGATGGTCACGCCGCTGTCGCGGGCGACGGTCGCCTCCATGCCGGTGCCGACCAGCGGGGCGTCGGCCTTCACCAGCGGCACCGCCTGACGCTGCATGTTCGAGCCCATCAGCGCGCGGTTGGCGTCGTCGTTCTCCAGGAACGGGATCAGCGCCGCGGCGACGGACACCAGCTGCTTCGGCGACACGTCGATCAGGTCGATCGCTCCGGCCGGAACATCAGGTATTCCCCGCCCTGGCGGCAGGACACCAGATCGGCGGGCGAACTGTTGTCCGGGTTTCGCTCGGCGTT
>NZ_BADK01000108.1 GCF_000333595.1 Azospirillum sp. B506 | reverse complement strand
GCGCACCGACCATGTTCTGGGATTTTGTTCGGGTGGCGCCGTTCGGGTAGTGACATCTGGTATTGCCTGTCGCTGGAACCAAGCCAGCGAAAACCGAAGGAGACCGAACGCCATGCGACAAGCCGCCACGACGCTGACCGTCCCAACCCGCGGTGCCGGGCTGGTCGAGGTGACCGCCCCGGTGCGGCGCTGGGTGGCGGAACAGGGGATGGAGACCGGGCTGCTGACGGTGTTCTGCCGCCACACCTCGGCATCGCTGGCCATTCAGGAAAATGCCGATCCCGACGTACAGGCCGACCTGCTGCGCTTTTTCCGGCGGCTGGTGGCGGAGGATCCGTCGCTCTACGTCCACACCACCGAAGGGCCGGACGACATGCCCGCCCATATCCGTTCCGCCCTGACCGGCGTCAGCCTGTCGATCCCGGTGATGGCTGGGGAACCGGCGCTGGGCACCTGGCAGGGCATCTATCTGTTCGAGCACCGCGCCCGGCCGCATAGGCGCGAGATCGCACTGCATCTGATCGGGGAGTAGCGCGCCCGGCCGTCCGAACAGACCAGCCTGAAATTTCTTTCATCCGGTCGCAAGGCGGCGTTGAAGGGGCGGTTCCTATGTTGGGGACAACAGCGGTGAGGTGGTGCGGCGACCGATGAGCCCTCCACCGCCTCCCCACAGTCGGAATCGCCTGATTGGAGTGTCGCCGTCATGACCACCCTTCCTCCCGCCAACTCGCAGTCGAAGCCCCAGCGCGAGATCGGGCGTTCGGGCCGCCTCCGCCGGACCGCCGCCGCCCTGCTGCTGGGCTCCACGGTGCTGACGGCTCCGGCGCTGGCCGGTTGGGCGGTGTCGCAAGCTCAGCAGAGGGCCGCGCCGCCGGGCGTCTCCATGGTGCAGGACACGCCGCCAGCTTCGCCGAACTCGCCGCCAAGGTCAGCCCGGCCGTGGTCACATCGCCGCTACCCCAGGAGGCCAAGGCTGAAACCCGGTCGCAGCGCGGCCCGGCGATCCCAGGCTTTCCGCCCGGCACGCCGTTCGAGGATTCTTCCGCCAGTTCCAGGATCAGATGGGCCGCAATGGCGGTCCCAATGGCGGGCCGGACGGTGACCAGGATCAGGATCAGGGGCCGCGCGGCAAGACCGGGGCGCTCGGCTCCGGCTTCATCATCGACCCTGCCGGCTATGTCGTGACCAACAACCACGTCATCGACGGCGCCAGCGAGATCACCGTCACCCTGCAGGACGGTACCGCGATGCCGGCCAAGCTGATCGGCCGCGACGCCAAGACCGACCTCGCCCTGCTGAAGGTGAAGTCGGACAAGCCGCTGCCCTCGGTCGACTGGGCAGACAGCGACAAGACGCGCGTCGGCGATTGGGTGATGGCGGTCGGCAATCCGTTCGGGTTGGGCGGCACCGTCACCAAGGGCATCGTGTCGGCCCGCGGCCGCGACATCCATAGCGGTCCCTACGACGACTACTTCCAGCTCGACGCCGCCATCAACCGTGGCAATTCGGGCGGTCCGACCTTCGATCTCAGCGGCCATGTGATCGGCATCAACACCGCCATCTATTCGCCGAACGGCGGGTCGGTCGGCATCGGCTTCGCCATCCCGTCCAACCTCGCCAAGGAGGTGGTGGCCCAGCTGAAGGACAGCGGCAAGGTCGAGCGCGGCTGGCTCGGCGTGAAAATCCAGGAGGTGACCCCGGACATCGCCGACAGCGTCGGCCTGCCCGGCGCCAAGGGCGCCCTGGTGGCGGAAGTGACCGCCGACAGCCCGGCCCAGCGTGCCGGCCTGCATCAGGGCGACGTCGTGCTGACCTATGCCGGCAAGCCGGTCAACAACCTGCGCGACCTGACCCGCAATGTGGCGGAGACCAAGGCCGGCGACACCGTGGAGTTGAAAATCCTGCGCGACGGCCGGGAGAAGACCGTGCCGGTGCGCATCGACCGCCTGTCCGAACAGCAGCAGATGGCGTCGGCCGACAGCGACACCGGCAAGGGTTCCGCCGAGCATGAGGAGGTGGCGCCGGTGAAGGGGCTGAAGCTCGCCCCGCTCGACCGGGCGGCGCGCAAGCGGCTCGGCATCGGCGAGGAAGTCCAGGGCGTGGTGGTGACCGGCCTGTCCTCCAGCGTCGACGTGCCGGTCCGTCCCGGCGACGTGATCGAGCGGGTCGGCGACGCCGAGGTGAAGAGCCCGGCCGATGTCCGCCGTCAGGTGACCGAAGCCGAGAAGAACGGGCAGAAGGCGCTGCTGATGCTGATCAACCGGCAGGGCAACGAGTCCTTCGTCGCGCTGAAGCTGAAGGCGTGAGGCAACACGCTCTCCGGGTGACGGAAAGTCCGGCCGGGCACGACACCCTCGTGCTTGGCCGGGCTGTTTTGGGAGGCTACACTCGTGCTCATGAAGATTCTCGTCATAGAAGATGATCGCCAGGCCGCCAGCTACCTCGCCAAGGGGCTGAAGGAGGCCGGCCATGTGGTCGACGTCGCCAACGACGGGAAGGAAGGCCTGTTCCTGGCCGGAGCCGAGCACTACGACGTGATGATCGTCGATCGCATGCTGCCGGGACGCGACGGTCTGTCGCTGGTCCAGGTGCTGCGGGCGGCTGGCAACGACACGCCGGTCCTGTTCCTGTCAGCCCTGGGCAGCGTCGACGACCGGGTGAAGGGCCTGAAGGCCGGCGGCGACGATTACCTGACCAAGCCCTTCGCCTTTTCCGAGCTGCTGGCCCGGATCGAGGTGCTGGTCCGCCGGCGCGGTGCGGCCCAGCCGCAGACCCGGCTGGCGGTCGGCGACCTGGAACTGGACCTGCTGTCGCGCAGCGTCAAGCGGGCCGGCAAGCCCATCGACCTGCTGCCGCGCGAGTTCTCGCTGCTGGAATACATGATGCGCAACGCCGGCAGCGTGGTGACGCGAACCATGATGCTGGAGAACGTGTGGGATTATCACTTCGATCCGCAGACCAATGTGATCGACGTGCATATCGCCCGCCTGCGTCAGAAGATCGACAAGGACTTCCCCACCCCGCTGATCCACACCGTGCGGGGTGCCGGATACAGCCTGCGCGCGGCGGAGGCGTAAAAGACGTTATGGAGCTTGGATGTTGATGGCGGCGATTCCCCTGTCCCCCCCGGGGAGAGGGCAGGGTGAGGGGGAGCCGTTTGCCGGACGCTCCTCGCAATGCATCCCTCTCACCCAACCCCCTCCCCAGGCGGGAGGGGGCTTTTGTTGAAGGGCGAGGCTCATTCCGGCGGCCTGCACGGCTTCGTCGCGGCGGTATCACGGCTGGTGCGGACAACCGCATTCCGGCTGGCGCTGCTCTATCTGGCGATGTTCGTTCTGTCGGTCGGGCTGATCCTGGGCGTCGTCTATCGCACCACCGCCGGATTCCTTGAGCAGGAGATCGGCGAGACCATTGCGCTGGAGGTCGCCGGTCTGCAGGACCATTACCACAATTACGGGCTGCCCGGTCTGGTGGACGTGGTGCGGACGCGCAGCGCGGTGGCCAACAACAACTCGATCTATCTTCTGACCACGGCGGCGGGGGTGATCCTGGCCGGCAATCTGTCAGGATGGCCGGCGGCTGTGCCGAATGCCAGCGGCTGGACCCATTTCAAGGTCGCCGATTATGGCGGGGTCAACGACCGTCCCTCGACAGCCCAGGCGGTGACCTTCACGCTGCCGGGTCAGTTCCGTCTGCTGGTCGGCCGCGACATGAGCGAGATCGACCAGCTGCGCACCCGGATGTTCCGCTCGCTGGGCTGGATCCTGGGGGCCACCGCCCTGCTGGGGCTGGGCGGCGGACTGCTGATGAGCCGCGGCGCCATGCGACGGATCGAGGCGATCAACCGCACCACCCGCCAGATCATGAGCGGCGATCTGAGCGACCGCGTGCCGCGGTTCGGCGGCGGCGACGAGATGGACCGGCTGGCCGGAAACCTCAATGCCATGCTGGACCGCATCGAACGGCTGATGACCGGCATGCGGCAGGTGACCGACAGCGTCGCCCACGACCTGCGCACTCCGCTGACCCGCCTGCGCTCCCGCATCGAGCTGGCTCTGCTGCACGAGACCGAGGACCCGGAGGTCTATCGCACCGTCCTGCAGGACACCATCGTCGAGGCCGACCGGCTGCTCGCCACCTTCACCGCCCTGCTGTCGATCGCCGAGGCGGAATCGGGAGCCAAGCGGCAGGATTTCGTCCCGGTCGATCTGGCGGAGGTGGTCGGGCTGGCCGCCGACCTCTACGAGCCGGTGGCGGACGAGCGCGGTCAGCGCCTGTCGGTGGACATCCGCGCCAAGCCGGTCGTCAACGGCAATGGCCAGCTTCTGGCCCAGGTGGTGTCGAACCTGCTGGACAATGCGATCAAGTACACGCCGGACGGCGGCAGCATCACCCTGGTCCTCGATGGCCCGGCTCCCGGCCGCGCCGCCTGCATCGAGGTCGCCGACAGCGGCCCGGGCATTCCGCCGGAGATGCGCGACAAGGTCCTGCAGCGCTTCGTCCGGCTGGACACCGCCCGCGCCTCGCCTGGAAACGGACTGGGTTTAAGTCTGGTGGATGCGGTGGCGACGCTCCATGGTGCGCGGCTGGAGTTGGGCGACAATCAGCCGGGATTGAAAGTCAGTCTGATTTTCCCGCCGGAAGCGCGTCGCTGAGGCTTTTCTGCGTCGCAGTCCAAAAACACGGAGCAAAAAAAAGCCCGCCGGTGGGCGGGCTCTTCAAGTGACATCAGCGAGAATGACTCCTTGGCGTCACGATGGATATGGGGTGGGCCGGAGCATCTTCCATACCGATCTTCGGACTACCGCCGACGGCCTAGCCTGCTGACGTTCCGCAACGTCTGCGGATCTGGTGCGTTCCTCCCCCGGGGCCGCCCGTCCGGCGGCCGCATGTGCGGGAGTTCTAGGATATGGCCACACCGAGCCGGCCCAGCGCCTATCACGCCGCGACGTCCGGCGGCGGGACGGCGCAGACCGAACCGCCGGCAAGGGCCGGCCGCGGAGAGCTGGCCGTCTTCACCTGGAAGGTGCTGATCGTCGCCGGGGTGGTGGCGCTGGGGATTTTCCTGTGGAAGATCTCGGGCACGCTGCTGCTGATCTTCACCGGTGTGCTGTTCGCTATCCTGCTGCAACGGCTGACCGGCTTTGTGCAGCGGGGAACCGGGCTGGGCCACGGCTGGTCACTGGCCATCGTGCTGGTGCTGCTGGTTCTGCTGGTGGGGGGCGGTGTCTGGCTGATGGGCACCTCGATGACGGCACAGCTCGGCCAGTTGCAGGAGCAGGTGAGCAAGGCGATGGGCATGCTGCCCGACGGATGGAGCCAGCGCATCATGGAGCAGGGCAAGGACTGGCCCTGGATGAACCAGCTCAGCAGCTTCGCGTCCGGCCTCGTCTATGTCATCGGCGACGCGGTGGTGGTGATGTTCGCGGCGCTCTATCTGGCGGCGTCGCCCGGGGTCTATCAGCGCGGCGTGGTCCTGCTGGTGCCGCCGCGTGGCCAGAAACGGGCCTGCGAGGTGATGGACGTGGCCGGCGACAGCCTGTGGAAATGGCTGATCGGGCAACTGGTGGCGATGGCTGCGGTGGGCACGATGATCGCGGTCGGGCTGTGGCTGCTCGGTATTCCGTCGGCGTTGGCGCTCGGCATCGTCGCCGGGCTGTTGGAGTTCATCCCGCTGGTCGGCCCCTTCCTGGCGGCAGTGCCGGCCCTGTTGATCGGCTTCGCCCAGTCGCCGCAGGACGCGCTGTGGGTCGCCGGGGTCTATCTGGTCATTCAGCAGGTGGAAGGAAACCTGATCACGCCGCTGTTGCAGAAACGGGTGGTCGATCTGCCGCCGGTGGTCACCATCGGCGCCATCGCCGCCGGCGGGGTGCTGTTCGGCATCATGGGCATGTTCCTGGCAACCCCGATCGCCGTGGTCGTGCTGGTGATGGTCAACCTGCTCTACATCGAGGACAAGCTGGGGCAGCCCAGGCATTTCCCCAGCGACAAATCGTAGGGGAGCGCTTTTGACCGTTACCGATCAGCCTTCCGCCGCCGGCGCGGCTGCCGGCCGGCCGGGGTTGGCGGAGCGCAGCGGCAGCTCCTTCAGGAACAGCGTCATGGCGAAGGAGACGACCGCCAGCGCCGCGGCCAGCAGGAACAGGGTGGCGAAGCCATGCTCCAGCGTCGCCACCACCCCGCTCCGGGCGGCGGCGGGCAGGTCTGCGAGGGCGGCGGCGCCATGCTCCAGAACGGCGCGTCCGGACAGGCCGGCACCCTCCAACCGGTCTGACACCACGGCGTTGAAGACGGCGCCGAACACAGCGACGCCGACCGACCCGCCGAGCGAGCGGAAGAAGCCGACCGCGGCGGTGGCGGCCCCAAGGTCGCGCTGGTCCACCGCATTCTGCACGGCCACCGTCATCACCGGCATCACCAGCCCCAGCCCCATGCCCAGCGGCACCAGGATCAGCGTCGACCACAGCCCGTCGGCTGCCAGAGCCGGCAGGGTGCCGAGCAGGGCGTACATCACGCCCGACAGCGCCAGCCCGGCCAGCGGGAAGGCCTTGTAGCGCCCGGTCCTGGCGATCAGCCGTCCGCCGCCGACCGACCCGACGGTCATGCCCAGCACCAGCGGCAGAAGCAGCAGGCCCGACACGGTGGCGCTGGTCCCCTGCACCAGCTGAAGGTGCAGCGGCAGATAGACGATGCCGGCGAACAGCACCATCGCCGAGACGGCCACCACCGGCGTCGCCACCGCCACCACCGGGCGGCGGAACAGGTGCAGCGGCAGGATCGGTTCGTCGATCCGGCGCTCGTGCCACAGGAAGACCGCCAGCATGACGAAGCCGGCCGCCAGCAGCCCCAGCGCCGCCGGGCTGCGCCAGCCCAGGGCCTCGCCGCGGGTGGCGACGATCAGCAGGCTGGTCACCGCACCGGTCAGCAGCGCCGCCCCGGCCAGATCGATACGCGGCCTGGCCCGGCCGGCGGGCAGGCGCGACAGCGTGCTGCGGGTCATGGCGAGCGCCGCGGCGCCGAGCGGCAGGTTGATCAGGAAGATCCAGTGCCAGCCGATGGTCTCGGTGAAGATGCCGCCCAGCAGCGGGCCGGCGACGCTGGCCAGCGCGAAGACGCCGCCGATCATGCCCTGGTAGCGCCCGCGTTCCCGCGGGGCCACCACGTCGCCGATGATGGTGAAGGCCAGCGACATCAGACCGCCGCCGCCCAGCCCCTGCAGTCCCCGGAACAGGATCAGCTGGGTCATGCTCTGTGCCGCGGCGCACAGAACGGAGCCGACCAGGAACAGCAGGATCGCCGTTTGCAGCACGCGCTTGCGGCCATAGAGGTCGGACAGCTTGCCGTAGATCGGCGTGGTGG
>NZ_BADK01000109.1 GCF_000333595.1 Azospirillum sp. B506 | reverse complement strand
CGGCGCGGTCAAGGTCGGGGTTCGGCCTTGGCCTTTGGGGGCAAGCAGCCTCGAGCCGGCGCTTGGCCTCGCCATGGCGCCCGGTTTCCTCCTCCACCCTCAGCCGTGCGCGGTCAAAGCGATTCCCGCCCGTTCCATCGCCGCCGAGGCCTCGGCGGGCTTCTGCAACTGCCCGGTCGGCTTCGGACAGCAGGGGTCGCAACGGTTGAAGAGTGCGCAGGCGAGCCGCAATATTGCGCCGATCCTCCGCCTCGGCCCAGTCCTGGTCCGCCGCTCGGGCCGCTTCGATGGCTTTGCCCTCCGCCGCGGCGAGTTGCCCGTCGCGCTCGTGCCAGGCGAGGGACGTTCGGGCGACGGCCAGTGCCTGTTCACCATCCCGCACCGCTTCGGCGGCGTCGCCCGCCTCGGTCTGAAGGGCGGCGCGGTCGTCATCGTTCAGAACCCCGATGCCGCCGCCCTGCGCCACCAGACTGTCGAGCGTCTGCTTCTCCGCATTCGATCGTTCATGGGCCGCGACGGACAGGCGCGAATAGATCTCGGTCCCGGTCAGCAGTTCCAGCAAGGCGGAGCGCTCTCGCGGCGGCGCCTTCAGGAAGGTGGCGAAATCGCCCTGGGCCAGCAGCACCGCCCGCCGGAACTGCTCGAAGCTCAGGCCGAGCCGGCGCCCGATCTCCTCAAGCACGCTCTTCTTGCCATCGCCGAACCGCTTTTCGCCGTCCAGGCTGCTCAGCGAAAGGCTCTGCGGCTGCAAGGATCCCCGCGCCTTCTGTCGGGCGCGGCGCACCTCCCAGCGCGCCCGGTAGGCCTCGCCATCGATGCCGACGAAATCCACCTCGGCCCAGCCGAAGCCTGCTCCCCGGCGCAGAACCGTCCGCACATCGTTGGTGCGGATGCTGTTTGAATCGCCCTCCGGCCCCAGCATCTCGCCGCGCCCTTCGGGCAGCCGCGGCATGCTGTCGAACAGGGCGAGACACAGGGCATCAAGGATCGTGCTCTTACCCGCACCGGTCGGTCCGGTGATGGCGAAAAGGCCCGCCCGCTGCAGCGGCTCCCGGTCGAAATCGATGGCGAAGGGACCGTCCAGGCTGGTCAGGTTGGCGCCGCGTACCGCGAGAATCCGCATCACATCGTCTCCTGCACGCCGGTCAGCAACTCATGGAAGGCCGCCATCAGGTCGGAATCGGGATCACCCTCGTGGCTGCGGCGGTAGAGCCGGCGGAACACCTCCTCCGGTTCCAGGGAGGCCAGATCGACCGGCGGCGCGCTGTCGGCCAGCGTCTGGCCACTGCCGGTCAGCCGCACCCCCAGCTTCAGCAGTCGCACCGCCCGCCCGGCCAGCACCGCCTCGATCTCGTCGCGCAGGGCAGGGCGGGGCTCGGGCAGAGTGACCGTCACCTCCAGGAAGGGCCAGGCATCGCGCGGCAGGGCACTGTCCAACTCCAACCGCTTCAATCTCTCCAGTGCCGCTTCCGGGCTGGCCTCGCTGATGCGATGGATGGGCACATGCCGTGGCACCCGCAAGGCTTCATGCCCGACCAGCCGGCCGGCGGCGAATTCCGCCAGCATCACCTGATGGCGATAGGGTTCCTCGTCCAGCGCCAGCGGGATCGGGGAGCCGCTGTAGCGCACCGCTTCGCGTCCGCCCACCGCCTGCGCCCGGTGCAGGTGGCCGAGCGCGACATAGGCCGCATCCTCGGGGAAGATGTCGACTGGCAGGGCATGCAGATTGCCGCCCAGGATCTTGCGCTCGCTCAGTTCGGACAGGGCGCCGCCGCGCATATAGCAATGTCCGGTCAGGATCAGCGCCTCGCCCCGTCCGCAGCGCTGACGCCCGGCGGTCCAGGCATGGGCATACCGATGCCGCACTCCCTCGATCAGCGGATCGACATCCTCCGCCTCATCAACCGGCGGCAGGTCCGACGGCCGCAGGTAAGGCATTGCGACGCAGCGGGCGGCGATGGTCCCATCGGCATCGTGGAGCGGCACGATCAAGGGCGATGGATCGAACATTCCCTCGGCGGAGGAGGGCAGGGTGCCGACCACCCGCACCCCCATCTCGGTCATCAACGGTGATGGAGCCTCCAGCCGGCTCGCGCTGTCATGGTTGCCGGCAACCACCACGATGTCCAGCCGCGGGTGCAAGGCCTTCGCTCGCGCGACGAAGCGATAGAACAGTGCCAGGGCGGGGATCGGCGGGTTCTGTCCGTCGAACACATCGCCGGCAATCACCAGCGCATCCACCCGATGCTCGCCGATGCGGTCGATCAGCCAGTCAAGGAAGCGGGCGTGCTCGGTATCGCGGGGGATGCCGTGCAGCGACTGGCCGAGATGCCAGTCGGCGGTATGAAGAAGACGGAAGCTCCGCATGGTCCTGCGCTCGCAACGAAACGATGCGCCACTCTACGGATCGCGCCATCGGCCGAGCTTACGAAAAAATGACGGAAGGACGAAAAAAGCGCTTGCATGGTTTGGGGGAGGGCGCCTATAACCCGCTCCACCGACGGCGGGGCGCTGAACGAAGCGCGGCGCTGAAGGAGAAACGGATAAAGAAAACAGCGACTTAGCTGTTTAATCTTCCGGTTTCGACCGAAATACCTCCGGCCTACTCTGGTCCGATCCTCTGAAGAAGGGGAAGCGGAAGAGCGGCCGGTGCGGCACGTTTCAGTGCTGCGGGTTCTTTGACAAGTTTATACCGTGTTGTGAGAAGGGATGCGCAGGCGGCGGCAGTTGGTAGCCGTTGCGGCCTTGTGGTGTTGGTTCTTTTGGGGATCGGCACAATGAGGATCGTCTGTGCATCTTTTGAGCAGAGAAACTGTGAACAGTATCGACGTTTCAGGAGATCGCTATCGGCGGTCCTGTCAGTCGTGACTTTGGTCACGATCTGAACCTGAGAGTTTGATCCTGGCTCAGAACGAACGCTGGCGGCATGCCTAACACATGCAAGTCGAACGAAGGCTTCGGCCTTAGTGGCGCACGGGTGAGTAACACGTGGGAACCTGCCTTTCGGTTCGGAATAACGTCTGGAAACGGACGCTAACACCGGATACGTCCCCCAGAGAAATTTGGGCGGAGAAAGTTTACGCCGAGAGAGGGGCCCGCGTCGGATTAGGTAGTTGGTGAGGTAATGGCTCACCAAGCCTACGATCCGTAGCTGGTCTGAGAGGATGATCAGCCACACTGGGACTGAGACACGGCCCAGACTCCTACGGGAGGCAGCAGTGGGGAATATTGGACNNATGGCGCAAGCCTGATCCAGCATGCCGCGTGAGTG
>NZ_BADK01000110.1 GCF_000333595.1 Azospirillum sp. B506 | reverse complement strand
CTCCGCCAACCGTCCGGCGAGATCCCTCACCCGAGCCTGTGCCTCCTCCTCGTTTCGCCGCGCCGCTTCCAGCTCGGCACTCTGCACCGCCCGCTCGCCGGTTGCCCGCTCGATCTCGCGGGTGGCCCGGGCCAAAGCCTCGCTCTTCTCCCGGTATTCGGTCACCCGCACCGCCAAGCCGGCCCGGTAGCCCTCCGGTTCCCGCTCCAGCCGTGACTTCCACCCGGCCTCTTCCGCCAGGCCTTCGTCCAATTCCGCCAACGCGGCCTTCCGGTCCGCCGCCGCCCGCTCCAGCGCCGCCACCGCCAGGGCCAGTGCCTGGCGGCCGTCGGCCAACCGCTCCCGGGCCGTCTCGTACTCGCTTGCCAGCGCCGCGGCCGCGGTTTCCAGCCGGCGCTGTTCCTGCTGTGCCGTGTCGACACGCCGCCGATGGTCCAGCGCCCGTTCCTCATCCCGCGCGATGTCCGCAAGCCGGCGGTCGACCGCTTCGACGTCCCTGCTGATGTCGGCGAGCGTTCCGCCTTCGGCCTCCCAACCGATGAGCGCCGCCTGTGCGATCCAGCGTGCCTCAAGCCCTTCGGCCTCCTGCAGGATGGCTGTCTGCCGGGCCGCCAGCCCCTCGGCCGTCTTGCGTGCCGCCCGTTCCGCCGCCTCCAATGTCGCATGGCGGGCCACCGTGCCGGCCAGCGCCTCGCGCAATCCGACAAGATGCTTTTCCTGATCCTGCGTCACCCGGCCAAGCGGCGTCGCTCCGGCGCCTGCCCAGGGATGGTCCGCCGATCCGCAGACCGGGCAGGGCGCCCCTTCGACCAGCCTTCCGCGCAGGCTTTCCACGTCCTCGCGCTGGGCCAGCAGCAACCGTTGCAGAGTCCGCTCCGCCTCGTCGACCGCGGCGCGCTGCCCGGCCCGGCTTTCGGCAAGCTCCCGTGCAGCGGTCCCGTCGCGCTCCGCCTCTTCCAGCAGACGCAGCCGCTCCCCTTCGGCAGCCCTGTGCTCCGCCTCCAGGCGTTGCCGCGCCTCGCCGGTGGTGAGCAGAGCCAGCAGCCCGTCCCGTCGCTCTCCGGCCTTCGCCCGTGCCTGCCGGGCTTCATCCAATGACGGTACCGCCGCGTCGCGCAGGTCCTCCAGCGCCCGCTCGGCGGAGCGGCAGCGTTCCCGTGCCCGTGCCAGCCGGATATCGACCTCCTGGGCCTGGGATTCCGCCGCCGCAAGTTCCTGTTCCAGCCGCCTGCACTCCTGTCCGGCGGCCATTTCCGCCCGTCCATCGGGCATGATGCGCATTAGCAGCCGGTCCCAGCGCGCCCACTGCCCGGCCACCACGGCGAAACCGGTCTGCTCCCGCAGCCAAACCTCCAGCCGC
>NZ_BADK01000111.1 GCF_000333595.1 Azospirillum sp. B506 | reverse complement strand
CATAGCGCCCGTCATGGCCGACGCCGCGTCCCCAGCGGTCCTTCCACAGCGNGACGCCAAGCCCCTGCCCCTCTTCGTTCTCCGATGGGGTCAGCATGCGCCGGACCGTCGCGCCGCCCAGCAATCGGTTGTCGCGGAACAGGGCGAAGACGAAGCGCTCCAGATCGCCGGCGGTGGTGACCAGCGGCCCGTCGCCGGTGGTCGCCGCCCAGGAGCGGCGGCTGACATCGCCGTCCTCGGTATAGCCATGGGCAAGGCTGCGGTCGCGCGGATCGGCGCCCACACTGGTCGATGCCATGCCGGCCCGCTCCAGCACCCGGTTCCGCAGAACCTGCGCGAAGGGAACGCCGTCGCGCCGCGAGGCGATGTGGCCGAGTAGGACATAGTTGCTGTTGGAATATTCGTAGTGTCCGCCGACCGGACCGGTCGCCTTCTCCCCCGCCGCATAGGCGAGAAGAGCACCGTTGCGCGGCAGCCGCTCCGGCTTGACCGCCTCATCCTCCTGATAGGCATCGGTGATGTAATCGGGAATGCCCGAGCTGTGATCGAGCAAATGGACCAGACGCGCCCGGTTGGCATTGGCGATCCGGTCGAGCGGCAGATCCGGGGCCAGATCCGGGGCCAGGTCCCGCACCGGCTGGTCGAGCGAGAGCAGCCCCTCCTCCACCTGCTGCAGCACGGCGGCGGCGGTCGCCATCTTGCCGACGGAGGCGACGTAGAAGCGCGTGTCCTCGGTCACCGGCCGCTCGCCCTTGCGGTCGGCGATCCCGGACACCACCACCCGCCGCCCGTCCGGACCGGACACCAGCAGGATGCCGCCGTCCAGCTCCTCGTCGGCAAGGAAACGGTCGAGCAGCCGTTGCAGCCGGTCGGGCTTGGCGGCTGCGGCATCGGACAGGGGAAGCGCAAGGGCCAGCAGCAGCGCCAAGCCCGTCACCAACCGGTGCGAATGGCCGGATTTTCCTCGTCCCTGCAGTTGCATGCCCCTGCCCCCGTCCTGTGAACGGCCCGGCAGGATTACGCCGAAAGCCATAACTGGAACCGAGGGTAGGCCGAGCAATCGGCGGACGGCAAGGAGCGGAACCTACCCCTTCGTCACCGGGCGGGTGCTGCCGCGGATCACCAGTTCGCAGTCCAGATTATGGTGCTTCTGGCTGACGCGGACGCCGTCGAGGGCGGCCAGGATCTGGGTGGCGCTGAGGCGGCCGATCTCGCGTTGCGGCGGGCGGACGGTGGTCAGCGGTGGCGGGCAGGAGTTGCTGAAGGGCAGATCGCCGAATCCCACCACTGCCAGATCCTCCGGCACCCGCAGGTCGCGGCGGGTGACCTCGAACAGCACACCCAGCGCCAGCGCGTCGTTGGAGCAGACCACGCCGTCGATGTCGGGATGGCGCGTCAGGATCTCGTCGATCAGCCAGCGGCCGACCTCGGTCGTGGCCGCGTCGGGAACGGTGAAGTCGATGGGATCGTGCAGGCCGCGGCGCAACACTTCCGCCTCGTAGCCGTCGGTGCGGCTGCGCACGCGCAGATCCTGGTGAGCGGCGGCGCCGATATAGGCGACCTTGCGGCTGCCCTGGTCGTAGAGGTGGCTGGTCTGCATGCGGCCGACCTCGAAATGCGAGAAGCCGACGCTGATGCCGATCGCCTCGCCCGGATGGCCGGGCATGTCCCACATCTCCACCACCGGCACCCCACAGGAGGCCAGCATGGCGCGGGTGCGCTCGGTGTGGTGGAAGCCGGTCACCACCATCGCCGCCGGCGACCAGGCGAGGAAGGCACGGATCAGCCCCTCCTCCTCCTCCGGGCTGAACTCGCTGACGCCCAGCAGGGTCTGGTAGTGCGCGGCCTGGAACATGCCCTGCAGCGTGTTGTAGGTCTCGGCGAAGAAGGAGTTCAGGATCGACGGCAGGATGACGCCGACGGTACGG
This sequence comes from Azospirillum sp. B506, assembly GCF_000333595.1. Taxonomy (GTDB): domain Bacteria; phylum Pseudomonadota; class Alphaproteobacteria; order Azospirillales; family Azospirillaceae; genus Azospirillum. The sequence continues at coordinate 7,023 of NZ_BADK01000111.1, read as the reverse complement.
CTGCGGGCGGCGGCGAGGCTGCCGGCGACCAGGTTGGGCACATACCCCATCTCGTCGATCACCCGCGCGATGCGTTCGGCAAGATGGCGCGACACCGCCTCAGGCCGGCGGAGATAGAGCGAGACGGTGCTGGGCGACACGTCGGCGGCGGTCGCCACGTCGGTCATCGTCACCCGCTGGGTGCCGCGGCGTGCCCGCTTCCTGGTTTCTGTCGTCTGCATCGTCGGTCTTCCTCACGCATCGGGATGCGGCCCATCAGTGCCGCGTCGGCGGGCCGGCAGGAGCAGGGTCGCGGAGGGTCAGATCGGCCAGGGCCGCTATCGCTTCGTGGACAAGCTGATAGGCGGCCTCGATCCGGCTGAGCGCCTCGTCGCACTCGCTCCCGTCGTCACCGTTGCGCGTCTCCTGCCGGACGGCCCGGAACAGGTTCAGCGCTTCGCGGCCGATGATCCTATGGCTTGCCCGCAGGTTGCAATCCTCTTGCATCGCCAGCGGGATATGCAGCAGACGATGGCGCAGCACCGCTGCGTCCAGTTCCAGTTCGGCGATGCGCCGGTGCAGATTGGGTGTCATCGGTCCCATGCCCGCAGGGGCGCGCCCAGCGGACGCGCCCCCGTCTCGTTGTCACGACCGCCGGATCAGGCGGCAACCAGCTCCGCCATGGCCGCCTTCATGCCCTTCGCCTCGATGGCGGCGAGGCTGTCGGCGACCCGCGCGGCCAGGCCGGGAATCGCGGTCAGATCCTCTTTCCACAGCCGGACGTCGGACAGGACGGCGGCAACCAGGGCCTCGGCGTCACCGGCATTGGCGGCCCAGCCGGCGCTCATGGCGGCGATCACCTCGGCATTGTCGCTGATCGGGTAGGCCCCGGCCTCGCGCTGGCCAGTATAGGCACCGTCGGCCAGAGTGCCGCGGTAGAAGCGCAGCAGCGCCGCCAGCGAGAAGGACAGGCCGGCCGGTGCCGAGCCGTTGCGGGCCACCGCGTCCTTCAGGCTGGGCAGAGCGCGCACCTGCCACTTCGACACCGAGTTCAGCGTGATCGAGATCAGCTCGTGCCGGATATAGGGGTTGCCGAAGCGCTCCATGATGGTGCGGGCATAGTCCTGGCGCTCGGCCTCCGGCAACGGGACGTAGGGGACGATCTCCTCGAACATCACCCTGTTCAGGTAGGCCGACACGGTCGGGTCGTCCATCATCGACTTGACGGTGTCCAGCCCGGCGCAATAGGCGGCCAGAGCGCTGGCGGTGTGGGCGCCGTTCAGAATGCGGACCTTGCGGGTGCGGTAGGGCTGCAGGTCGTCGGTCCACACCACGTTCAGGCCGGCCTTGTGCAGCGGCAACTCCTCGGCCAGATGGGCCGGTCCCTCGATCACCCAGACATGGAACGGCTCGGCGGCGACGGCCAACTTGTCCTCATAGCCCCACTTGGCGGACAGCGCGGCGGCCTCGTCCCGCGGATAGCCGGGGACGATGCGGTCGACCAGCGTGTTCAGGAAGTGGTTGTGCGTCTCGACCCAGTCGGCGAACCCGGCCTCCAGGCCCCAGCGCTTGGCGTGGGCCAGGACGATGCGCTTCAGGTTGGTGCCGTTGGCCTCGATCAGCTCGCAGGGCAGGAAGACCAGACCGCTGTCGGCCGTGCCGCCCAGCGCCGTGTAGCGGGCGTGCAGCAGGGCCGCGACCTTCGCCGGGAAGCTGCCCGGGCAGGCGCCGGGGGCATAGGCCTCCTCCCGGTCGGCGATGCCGGCCTCCGTGGTGTTGGAGACGAAGAAGCGCAGGGCCGGCGAACTGGCCAGCTCGACCATCCGCGCCCAGTCGGCATAGGGGTTCAGCGCCTCCGAGACACAGGAGACGACGCGGCGGGACTCGACCTCGCGCCCGTTCTCGATGCCGCGCAGCAGGACGGTGTAGAGGTTGTCCTGCGCCTTCAGCAGGGTGGCGATGCCCTGGTCCAGCGGCTGGGCGATGGCGATGCCGGCCTTGGTCAATCCCTGGCCGTTGGCGACATCGACCATCCAATCGACGAATCCGCGCAGGAAATTGCCGTCGCCCACCTGGAGGATGGTCACGGGCAGGGTCGGAGCGCCGTCGGTGTGAGCGACGTCGAACGCGCCGCCGGCAAGCTGGTCACGGGTCAGGGAAGGCATGACAGGGCATCCTTACAGGAGCTGGAAATCCGGGCCCGGCGCCAGGAAGGCAAGCACAGGCGATGGGTTCAATATACTAATATATTAATGGGTGGGGCAAGGAGAAAAGGGTGCGGCATTGTGGTGGAGGGGTGGTGGAGGTCGACCGCCCATCCATAACGGATCGTCGAGATACGCGCCTTGATCCAAAGCACACATCCAAGGGCGTCGACGTGTGAAGGCACAAACAGCCTTCCTATCCCACGGACGCACGCACGCCAGTCATGTGATCTTCTGGACCTGAGATCTGCCGGAAAAAACCAGTCACGGATCCATCAGAAAAACTCCGCACCCCAAAACCTCCCGCCACAAAAAAAGGCCTGCCATTTACGGCAGGCCATTGAAGAAATATCGGGTCCTTCGTACAGCGATCTCAACCTTCGTTCATCACGTCCCTTAGGTTTACCAAGAGAGCGTCGTCAGGCACCGCATTTTCCTTTTCCTCGATGTCGGAAGGAACGTCAGAGATTGCGGGGATTTTCTTCGGCTTTTCGTTGTCGGAAGCGGGAGGCACCTTGTCAACAGTTGTCATTGAAACCCCCATTACCGATGGCTGCGATTGGATCAATACTAAAGAGCACTCCGAGAAAAATATCAATCGTGAGATTTATTTCTACGAGATATGCTCTTTAAAAGCGCAGGAGGCCTGCCGAACGCCTCCTACTCCTTGAACCCCGCCATATGCTCGAACAGGTGGCGCTTGCGGCGGATCTCCGCCTCGGCCTCGCCCACCAGCAGGTGGTAGCGGTCGGGGTTGCTGCGCTCCACCGCGCTGAAGCGCGATTCGCCGGCCATGAAAGCGGCCAGACCGGCGGACGGCGCACCGCTGTCCAACTGCAGCGCGGTCGTGCCTTCGGCCAGCCGGCGCGGATCGCGGCGGTAGAGCGACCAGTGGCCGCTGTCCACCGCCAGCTTCTGGTGCTCCAACCCATGCGACAGCTCGAAGCCATGGGCGACGCAATGGCTGTAGGCCAGCACCAGCGACGGGCCTTGATAGGACTCGGCCTCCACCAGAGCGTTCAGCGTGTGGCTGTCACGGGCGCCGAAGGCGGTGCGGGCGACATAGACATGGTCGTAGGCCATCGCCATCAGCCCCAGATCCTTCTTGGCCGCCGACCGGCCGGCGGTGGCGAACTTGGCCGAGGCGCCGATGGGCGTGGCCTTGGACTGCTGGCCACCGGTGTTGGAATAGACCTCCGTATCCATCACCAGGATGTTCACGTCACGGCCCGATGCCAGCGCATGGTCGAGGCCGCCATAGCCGATGTCGTAGGCCCAGCCATCGCCGCCGACGATCCACACGCTTTTGCGGACCAGATAGTCGGCCAGCTGCTCCAGCCGGCGGGCCAGCGGGTCCTTCAGTGTCGCAAGCTGCCCCATCAGCGTGGCGACACGGGTCCGCTGGGCGGCGATGCCGGCGGAGTCGGACTGGTCGGCCTCCAGAAGCGCAGTCACCAGACCGGGTTCAAGATGTGCGGACAGCAGCGCCAGCGTGTCGCGCGCCTGTTCGGCCATCTGGTCGATGGCGACGCGCAGGCCGAGGCCGAACTCGGCATTGTCCTCGAACAGGGAATTGGCCCAGGCCGGTCCGTGGCCGCTGGCGTCGGTGGTGTAGGGCGTGGTCGGCAGGTTGCCGCCATAGATCGACGAGCAGCCGGTGGCGTTCGCCATCACCATGCGGTCGCCGAACAGCTGGGTCAGCATCTTGATGTAGGGGGTCTCGCCGCAGCCGGCGCAGGCGCCGGAGAACTCGAACAGCGGCTCCAGAAGCTGGGTGTGCTTGACGGTGACGGGCACCGACTCGCGCGGGATGGCGGGCAGGCCGCGGAAGAAGTCGAAGGCCTCCTGCTGGCCGGCCAGCGACTGGATCGGGCGCATTTCCAGCGCCTTGCGGCCGGACCCGTTCTTCTCCTCCACCGGACAGGCGCCGACGCACAGCGTGCAGCCGGTGCAGTCGGCGGGCGAGGCCTGCAGGCGATAGCGGCCGCCGGGGAACTCGCGGCCCTTGTAGGGAATGGTCTCGAAGCCGGCAGGGGCGTCGGCCAGCGCCGACTCCGGCACAACGGTGGCGCGGATGGCGGCATGCGGGCAGACCAGCACGCACTTGTTGCACTCGATGCAGAGGTCGGCGTTCCAGCCCGGCGCCTCCGCCGCGATGCCCCGGCGCTCATACTTGGAAGTGCCGGTCGGCCAGGTGCCGTCCACCGGGAAGGCCGAGACAGGCAAAAGGTCGCCATGCCCGGCGATCATCATGGCGGTAACGCGCTTGACGAAGTCGGGGGCGGTTTCCGGCACCGGAGCCGGACGGTCATGGTCGGCGGTGACATGGTCCGGCACCGGAACCGGGCGCAGATGCGCCAGCGCCTGATCGACGGCGGCGATGTTGCGCGCCACCACCTCGTCGCCACGGCGGGCGTAGGTCTTGCGGATCGCCGCCTTGATCTCGGCGATGGCGTCCTCGACCGGCATCACGTTGGCGAGCGCGAAGAAGCAGGTCTGCATGATGGTGTTGACGCGGCGACCGAGCCCGACCTCGCGCGCGACCGCACCGGCGTCGATGGCGTGCAGCGACAGCCTGCGTTCGATGCAGAGGCGCTGAACCTCGGCCGGCAGCGCGTCCCACACCTGCTGCGGCGTGCCGGGGGCGTTGAGCAGGACGGTCGCGCCGGGCGCGGCCATCTCCACCACCTCCACCCGCTCCATCAGCGGCAGATGGTGGCAGGCGACGAAGCCGGCCTGGCCGATCAGATAGGGGGCGCGGATCGGATCCTTGGAAAAGCGCAGGTGCGACACGGTGGTCGAGCCGGACTTGCGGCTGTCATAGACGAAATAGGCCTGGGCGTGGCCGCCGGTCTTGGATTGGATGATCTTGATGGAGTTCTTGTTTGCGCCGACCGTGCCGTCGGCGCCCAGGCCGAAGAAGACGGCGCGGGACACGCCCGGCTCCTCGACGCCCCAGTTCGCATCCCAGGGGATCGAATGATGGGTGACGTCGTCGGTGATGCCGACGGTGAAGCGGCGCTTCGGACGGTCGCGGCCCAGCTCGTCGAACACCGCCTTCGCCATGGCGGGGGTGAATTCCTTGGAGGACAGGCCATAGCGCCCCCCGATCACCATCGGGTCGATGACGGCGGGGTCACCGACGGCAGGGTCGAGAGCGGAGGAACCGGCGGCGCGGGCCTCGGCCAGCGCTGCGACCACGTCGAGATAGAGCGGGTCGGCGACCGCACCCGGTTCCTTGGTGCGGTCGAGCACGGCAATGCGGCGCACCGTCGGCGGCAGGGCGGACAGGAAATCGGCGATGGAGAAGGGGCGGAACAGGCGGACGGTCAGGCAGCCGACGCGCTCCCCCTGCCCCACCAGCCGGTCCACCGTGCCGTTGCAGGTCTCGGCCCCCGATCCCATCACGATCACGACCCGCTCCGCCTGCGGGTGCCCGTGATAATCGTACAGGCGATAGGCCCGGCCGGTGCGGGTGGCCAGCTGGTCCATCATCTCCTGCACGATGGCGGGGCAGGCCTCGTACCAGGGGTTGGCGGCCTCACGGGCCTGGAAGAAGACGTCGGGATTCTGCGCCGTGCCGCGGACGACGGGATGATCCGGCGTCAGGCCCCGGCGACGATGGGCGTCGACACAGGCGTCGTCGATCAGCGCGCGCAGGTCGCCGTCCTCCAGGGTCTCGACCCGATTGAACTCGTGCGAGGTGCGGAAGCCATCGAAGAAATGCAGGAAGGGCACGCGCGCCCGCAGGGTGGCGGCGTGGGCGACCAGCGCCAGGTCATGCGCCTCCTGCACATTGGCCGACGCCAGCATGGCAAAGCCGGTCTGGCGGCAGGCCATCACGTCGGAATGGTCGCCGAAGATCGACAGCGCATGGGTCGCCAGAGTGCGCGCCGCCACATGCATGCAGAAGGGCGTCAGCTCTCCGGCGATCTTGTACATGTTGGGGATCATCAGCAGCAGCCCCTGCGACGCCGTGAAGGTCGTCGCCAGCGATCCCGCCTGCAAGGCGCCGTGGACCGCGCCGGCGGCACCGCCCTCCGACTGCATCTCCACCACCTGGGGCACGCTCCCCCACAGGTTGGGGCGGCGCGCCGCCGACCATTCATCGGCGAACTCCCCCATCGGCGAGGAAGGCGTGATGGGGTAGATCGCGATCACCTCGCTGGCGCGGTAGGCCACCGACGCCGCCGCCTCGTTGCCGTCCATGATGCGGGCCATGGTTCGGCCTTTGGCGGGGGTAAGGGTGGCGGGACTGGCGGGCTGGGCGGAGGTCGGACTTTGGGTCATGCCGGAAATGTCCTCTTTGCTGGCGACGGTCGTCTCCCAAGGGGGCGTCTTCGATGGCGGGGGCCGGCAAGGCTTCGCGAAGCCGGCGGGGGCGCGGCAGGAAACGGCTGTCGGCCAGTGGGAATGGTCGATCCGGAACGGGGTGGGCACATTGACGCTTGTCAGTTCGACACGGAATTTCCGGATGCCGTCGCCCTGCACTGCACCAGGGTCTGATATATTACTTTTGCAAGGAAGGCCCCAATTTGTCGCAGCGCAACATGACGCTGGCTGATCAGCGTTTCTGCGGAAAAGTCGGGAGGGAACCGCTGGCATCCGGTCGCCCGAGGATTGCGGCCCGCAAACAGGGCTTTGATCCACATCATTTATGGCGATCGGTCGCTGTGGCTTCCTACAGGCGGATGCAGCGGGCTGATCGGCCCGACACCAAGTCCCGAACCAACGCGCAGGCTCTCAACCCCACAGCAACGTTGCATCGCAGCAAGAAATCGCCCCCTGGCACCGGGCGGAATTATGCTGCGGTTGCGAAGAATTCAGCGCACCGCACCAT
>NZ_BADK01000112.1 GCF_000333595.1 Azospirillum sp. B506 | reverse complement strand
CATCTATCACTTCTCGGCCAACGGCCGGATGATCTCGGCGGTGCAACCGCCGGCCGCCTTGCTGCCGATCCGCAATGGCGGGCTCGACTTCGCGTCGAACAACCCGGCCACCGGCCAGCCGGCGCCGACCCCGGCCGACCCGGTCACCGGGCGGCAGAACAACCAGGGGCTGGAAGGTCTGTCGCTGACGCCGGACAAGACCAAACTGGCGACGCTGCTGCAGAGCGCCACCCGCCAGGATGGCGGCACCGGCGGCAACAGCGCCACCCGGCGCAACACCCGCCTGCTGATCTATGATGTGTCCGCCAACCCGGACAGCCCGGCGCTGATCGGCCATTACGTCGTGCCACTGCCCACCTTCCGGTCCGGAAGCAGCACGCTGGTGGCGGCGCAGAGCGAGATGCTGGCGCTGAACGACAAGCAGTTCCTCGTCCTGTCGCGCGACAGCAACAACGGCCAGGGGCTGAGCGGCACCAATTCGCTCTACCGCAGCATCGACATCGTCGACGTGTCGAACGCCACCAATCTGGTCGGCACCGTCTATGAAGGCACCACCCCGGTCGCCCCCGGCGGCAATCTGGTGGCGTCGGTGACGCCGGTGTCCTACAGCCAGTTCCTCAGCATCAACAACAACGGCCAGCTGGCGAAGTTCGGGCTGCACAATGGCGGCGCCCAGGATGCCAACCTGCTGTCGGAGAAGTGGGAAGCGATGGGGCTGCTGCCGGCGCTCGACGCCGCCAAGCCCGACGATTTCTTCCTGTTCGTCGGCAACGACAACGACTTCCTGACCCGCAGCGGCTATCAGGTCGGCGCCGCCTATGACGCCGGAGCCAATGTCGACACGATGCTGCTGGTCTACCGGCTGACCCTGCCGACCTACGTCGATCCGCTCGCCATCGAGTCGCTGCGTCAGACAGCCCTGCCCGTGGCCCGAGGGTTGGGCAACGCGTCGGTGGCGATGGCCGACGCGGCCTCACGCTCGGTGCGCAGCCACTTGAACGGCCTGCGCTTCCTCGGCACCTCCGGCGAAGGCGGCGGAAGTTCGTCGGACAGCGGTCCGAAGATCACCGGCTGGGCCGGCGGCCGGCTGGGCTACACCAATGCCGACGACGCCGGCATGTCGCTCGGCGGCGACACGGACTCGCGCAACGGACAGGTCGGTGCCGACATCCGGATCACCGACAACCTCGTCGCCGGCCTTGCGGTGGGCGGCGCCCGCAACAGCCTGTCCTTCGGCGACACCGGCAGCGCCAAGGTCCGCTCCGCTTCGATCAGCCCCTATCTGGCCGGCCAGTACGGCGGTTTCTTCGGAAGCCTGTCGGGCACCTATTCCTTCGACACTTACGACAAGATCGCCCGCAACACCGGCGCCTACGGCCTGACCGCCCGCGGCGAGACCAAGGGGCGCAGCTGGTCGGTCGGCGTCGATGGCGGTTACGATCTCGGCGAAGGGGCGTGGTCGTTCGGGCCGGTCGCGGCGGCGCGCTACACCCGCGCCACCATCGATGGCTACACGGAAGCGGAAGCCATCCACCTGGACGGCATCCTGCCGAGCCAGACCCAGCGCGGCTGGAGCTGGGAGTTCGGCGGGCAGGTCGCCCACCGCTTCGATAAGGAAAGCGTGTCGATCATCCCGCAGGCCCGCCTGAGCTACGAGTGGAACCGGGTGCGCGGGGCCGAAACGCTGGCCGCCACGCTCGCCAACCGCACCACTTCCAGCCTGGGCACGGTCACCCGGACCTTCGGCACGCCGGAGCGCGACGGGTTGCGCGCCGGTGGCGGCATCACGCTGCTGAGCGGTGCCGTGGCCTGGCAGGTCGGGTATGACGGCAAGTTCGGTCACGACAACCGCGACCACAGCGTCTTTACCTCGGTCGGCTACCGGTTCTGAAACCGCGCAAGGCGGGTGGGAGACGATCCCCCCGCCTTGCCGGGCTGCCCGGGTGCAAAATCACGCCGGTCGGATCGCCTGCGCGAAGGTGAAGAGCATGGACGGGTCGACGGCCGCCTTCACCTGTGCCAACTTGACAAGGTTCTCGCCGTAATAGGCCCGCTGCCAATCGGCGAGCGACGGGTCGGGGAAGTTCTGGAAGGCGCCCTGCGCCTTGGTCCGGCGATTGACGTCGTCGTAGAAATGCTGCTGCCACTGCAACGCCTGCTCGATCAGCAGGGCGGAGTCGGTCGGCCGCCACCAGTTGGCCTCCACCGAAAACAGCCAGTCATAGCCGCGGTGGACATAGGCGGTCTCGGTCGGACCGACGCGGTTAATGGCGCCGCCGACCTGGAAGAACTTGAAGGCCACCGCCATCGAGGTGGCGGGCATCTTCGCCGCCCAGTCGAACATCGCGGCGATGGCCTCGTCACCGATGTCCACCGCCTTCATATAACTGGACTTCTCCTGGTAATAATAGGGGAAGGTCGTTTCGGTCAGATAGTCCTGGCCCGTCCAGTACGGAACATTGTCGTGGATCCACGACTGGTTCCTGTCGATCAGCTCCCAGCTGGACTTGAAAATATCCTTCAGAGTCAGTTTGGACTGGTGCAGCTGGCCGAGGATCGACAGCTTCAGCGGCGTGCCGGCGCAGCGTTCCTGCCAGCTGGGGATGGTGACGCTGATCTTGCTGCCGAACTCGTCGGGCGCCGACGCCAGGTCGGTCAGCAGAAGCTTCAGGACCTTCGCCAAATCCTTGGTCCAGACCAGATTGAAGACGGTCACCGGCTCGGCCGGGCGGGTTTCCAGGGTGAAGGAGGTGTTGATGCCGAAATTACCGCCGGCACCGCCACGGCAGGCCCAATAAAGGGCGGACTCGGCGGCGGCATCGGCCTTGACGTGGCTGCCGTCGGCCGTCACCAGCTCCGTCGCCTTCAACAGGTCGGACGCCATGCCGAACTTGCGCATGTTGAAGCCGATGCCGCCGCCCAGCAGGAAACCGGCGGCGCCGACCGAATCGCAGCGCCCGTGGGTGATGGTGCGGCCCAGCCGCTCCATCTGCTTGTAGACCAGCGAGTTGAGCGTGCCGCCCAACACCTTCACCAGCCCGTCGGAACCCGCCACCGGCTCAGCTCCCGCCATCGGCGACATGTCGATCAGCAGGCCGGGCGTGGTGGAGAAGCCGGCGTAGTTGTGGCCACCGGACCGCACGGCGAAGGGCATCGCCTGCTCCTTCACCCATGTGATGCAGGCCTGGACATCCTGGGGAGTGCCGCACCGGGCGATGCCGGCCGGCAGGGTCGCGCCATAGCGCAAGTTGTTCGGGCGGC